>CAYXWB010000158.1:0-11827 GCA_964468515.1 uncultured Bradymonadales bacterium
GAACAGGTCAGCCGCCGCCTCGTTCGTCTCGCCAAGCCTAGCGCAGACGCGCTAGGGTGAGGTCGCGCAAAGCGCGACCTCATCTGAGGCGCCCTCCCCTCCTGTCTCACTGGCACCGCATGCAGACCCTGCAAGACTACCGACAGCACTGTAACCGCTGTGATCGCCTGCGCTATCTGGTGCATCGCGTGCAAGATCACGCGCACGCGCGCCCCTGCGAGGCGTGCTTCGATCCTTGCCCCGTGTGCTTCGGCGCGGAGTACACCACCGTGCGCGATGAGCAAGGCTACCGCTACGCGCGACGCTGCCCCGTGTGCGGCCCCCTCAAGCAGCGCATCACCGCGTTTAACGACGCGCGCCTGCCCGCGCGCTACGCGCAGGCCGACTTCTTGAGCTTTCAGATCGCCCCTCGCCACGGCAACAACCCACCTCATGCCCAAGGCGCGCCGATGGGCAACCTCGCCGCGATCCGCAACAGCGTCTCACAGTGGGCGTTCTCGTATGGACGCGGCGAGCGAGGCTACCTGCTGCATGGCCTGCCTGGGTGCGGGAAGACGCACTTGTTGAGCGCCACGGTGCGCTATTTGACCTTAGAGAAGGGCGTCCACGCGCGCTTTATCGAGTTCACCCACCTGCTCAGCCAGATCCGCCAGCAGTTCGATCAGGGGCGCGGCGACAACACCGTGCTCGGCCCGCTCACCGATGTGGAGGTCCTGGCGATCGATGAGCTAGGCAAGGGGCTGTCCACCGAGTGGCAGCTCTCCGTGCTCGATGAGCTGATCTCCAAGCGCTACAATCAGGACAAGACCACGCTGTTCACCACCAACCTACCGCTTGAGCACGAGCGCATGCGCGCGGTGGATCTGAGCATGGGTGGGAGCGAGTTTCGCGAGCGCGCGGAGCGCGAGACGCTGCGCGAGCGCGTCGGCGACCGCATCTTCAGCCGCCTCTACGAGATGACGCAGATGATGCACATCGACGCGCCGGACTATCGCCGCCGGGCTTGAGCAGGCGCGCATGAGCGAGCGCTCGTTCAAATGCGCTGCATCGCTTGAATTAGACCTGTCTCATGGGACATCTCTTCATCATTTGGCTTTGTGCTAGCTCATGAAGACCTCACCCCCTAGCCCCCTCTCCATAAATGGCGAGGGGGGACCGCTCCTGATTGATGTTATTCAAAACAACAGCTCACTTCAACTGACGAAGACGCTTATTTCGAATTACATTTATCACTCAAAAGAGTCACCCCTTCTCCATTTATGGAGAGGGGGCCGGGGGGTGAGGTCTGCGCGCATTTGCATCCACTCAACATAGAGATAAGTGTATGCTTCAACGCGCGCGCAGGTGGACCATCAGCGCGGAGATCGCGGCGGGGGTGATGCCGCCGATGCGGGACGCTTGGCCCAGCGTGCGCGGTTGCACGCGGGACAGGCGCTGGCGCGCCTCCGTGGTGAGGCCGTGGACCGCGTTGAAGTCGAGCGTGTCGGGCAGCTGCTGTGACTCCATCTGCTGATGTTGAGCCACCATCCGCTCCTGACGCTCGATGTAGCCCGCGTACTTGATCTGCACCTCCAGCGCCTCCAGCCAGCTCGGCGCGAGGTCGAGGTTGAGCTGGGGGGCGAGCTGGGCGGCGATGGGGATGAGGTGCGATAGCTCGACCTCGGGGCGGCGCAGCAGCTCGTCGAGCGAGGCCGGCTGGTCGATCGGTGCGACGCCATGATCGGCCAAGAGCGCGCGGTGTGTGGCGTTGCCGAGCACGCGCGTCTGACGCATCCCCTCCAGCGCCGCCTCAATGGCGCGACGCTTGAGGGTGAAGCGGGCGAAGTGATCGTCTGAGAGCAGGCCCAGGCGGTGGCCGTGGGCGCTCAGGCGCCAGTCGGCGTTGTCCTCGCGAAGCAGCAGCCGATACTCCGCGCGGCTCGTGAACATGCGATACGGCTCATCGACGCCCATCGTGACCAGATCGTCGATCAAGACGCCGATGTAGGCCTCCTCGCGCCCGAGCACCAGCGCGGGCTCCTCGCGCAGTCGCAGCGCGGCGTTGATGCCCGCCATGATGCCCTGGGCGGCCGCCTCCTCGTAGCCCGAGGTGCCGTTGATCTGGCCCGCCAAGTACAGGCCGCCGATGTGGCGCAGCTCCAAGGTGTGGTGCAGCTGGATGGGGTTCACGAAGTCATACTCGACCGCGTAGCCCGGGCGCATGATCTCGGCGCGCTCCAGGCCGGGGATGGTCTTGAGCATCGCCATCTGTGCGTCGAGCGGCAGGCTCGTGGACAGCCCGCTCAAATACACCTCGCGCGTGGTCAGCCCCTGCGGCTCGATGAAGATCTGGTGCGCGTCCTTGTCGGCGAACCGCGTGACCTTGTCCTCAATGCTCGGACAATAGCGCGCGCCGATGCCCTCGATCTTGCCCGTGAACATGGGGGAGCGATCGGTGCTGGCGCGGATCACATCATGCGTCGCCTGATTGGTATAGGTGATGTGGCAGGGGACCTGCTCCAGCATCGGCGGCTCATGATAGAAGGAGAAGCGCTGCGGCGGCGTATCACCGGGCTGGACCTCAAGCGCGTCCCAATCAATGGTGCGGGCGTCGAGGCGCGGGCAGGTGCCGGTCTTGAGGCGGCCAAGCTCTAGGTCCATGCGGGCGAGCGTGTCGGAGAGGCCGTAGGAGGCCTCACTTCCGGCGCGGCCCGCCTCGAAGCTCTGCAAGCCGACGTGACACAGGCCGCGGAGGAACGTGCCGGTGGTGATGACGACCGCGTCGGCCTCAAACAGCACGCCGAGCTTGGTGAGCACGCCCGTGACGTGCGGCTTGCCGTGGCGCGTCTCCAGCTGAAGATCCTCGACGCTTGCCTGCTTGATGTCGAGGCCGGGCAGGTCCATGAGGTGGACCTGCATCGCGCGGCGATACTCGCGCATGTCGCACTGCGCGCGGCTGGAGCGCACGGCCGGGCCTTTGCGTGTGTTGAGCCTGCGATATTGAATGGCGCTGGCGTCGGCCATCAGCCCCATCAGGCCACCGAGCGCGTCCACCTCGCGGGCGAGGTGGCCCTTGGCGACGCCGCCGATGGCGGGGTTGCAGCTCATGTGGCCGATGGTGTCGATGTTCTGGGTCAACATGAGCGTCTTGACGCCCATGCGCGCGAGCGCGTGGGCGGCCTCGCAGCCCGCGTGTCCGCCGCCGATCACGATCGCCCCGTAGCGATGAGGATGTCGCAACATGCTGTCGTCTCACTCACTTAGAGGGTGTGACGCGCTCAAGCGCGCGCGTCGCATTGACGCATAAAAGAAAACAGCGCGCGCCGCAAGGCGCGCGCTGTTCTAGGTGATGTGCTCCCCGTAATCAGCGCGCGTGAGCGCGCCTTGGCGAGTTGGCTTGATCACGCGACCAGCACATCGTAGACTGATCAGACGTTGAACACTCGCTGGGGGAGGCTATGCCATGCACAGCTCCACCGAACGATGCGCGTCACGAGCGCAGCGCCCAAGGGGCTGAACAGGCGCTATGCCAACCTCTCATCCAAGCACCACATGATGCACAAGCTCCTCTCCTCTCCACTCTGCTCCTGTTCCTACCGCACTCTTTTTGTGTGCCAAGCCCATCCTACATCCTACATTCACATAACCACACCAACGACAGGTCTCCATGTTTCCTGAATACTCAGCCGTAAAGCTAACGGAGAGCACGTTGGACGCGTGGTTTGCACTTGTCCCGTCGCAGGATAAGAAGGGGGCGGTCGAACGCCTACGGTTGGAGCTGCGCGATCGGCCCGACCGCACACGGATCGTGTTCTCGGATGCGAGCGAGCCTGCGGCCGCCTGCATCATCGAGCGTGCTCCTCCCGGCGCGACCACCTGGACGCCGCGAGTTCGGGCGGGTCTCAGTAAAGAAGTGCGTGACCACCTGCTTCGGAAAGTCGCCACGCACATCGTAAAAATGGGTGTGGCAGAGGGCCTACGCTACCTGGAATGCACGCTTCGACACACCATAGACGCAGAGCTTGCGTGGCGCGACGCGATGCTTGCCACGGGCTTCAAGGTTGTCTCACGGAAGTGCCACTATGAATGCGCCCTACCGAGCGGTGCGCGTCCGCGAGCTGGCGAGCGGCCTGAAGTCATCACGCTCGATTCTGAAGATGCGCGCGTTGAGCGTGTCTTCGCACGAACGCTCCAGGAGTCGCGCGATCCCACGACGGTCTTCGAGGGCCGCCATGGCGCTGGGCTTGGCAGTTCAGAGCTCGTCCTTGTCGCATATCACGAGGGGCTGGAGGCTGGGTTGTGCGCGTTGGAGCACGAGCAGGGCGCGAAGCGCGGTTGGATCAAGTATGTGGGCACGGTGCCAGAAGCGCGCCGAACCGGGGTTGCACAAGAACTCGTAGCGAAGGGGCTCGCATGTCTTGCCATCAGAGGTGCGTCGGTCGCCGAGTGCCTGATTGACGTCGAGAACGAGGCCTCGGTCGCATTGTTTGACCGTTTCGGCTTTCGCGCGACGGGCGCATGTGGCGACAGCTACTACGCCTCGTTGTAGAAACCCTCACGAGGCTCGTGTGGGGGTAGACAGCCCGTGCGTCGCGTTGGAAGCAAATAGCAAATAAGACAGCGCGCCTCACGGCGCGCTGTCTTATTGAAGTGATGGGCTCCTGCGTGATCAGCGCGCGTGAGCGCGCGGCTGCTCACTGTATGGGGCAGACCACGTTGGGCGCGCCGGGGGTGCCCGCGCCGCGCGTCGCGCTGTACTCATCGCTCGCCAGGCAGAAGCGCGCGCCTGTGTCATTGCTCATCGCCGCGTTGGGCACGTTCTCATAGGCGTCGAGCGAGAGCTGCTGTGCGCGGCCCACGACGGGCTTATCATAGAAGACCTCATCAATGAGCAGGCCGTCGCGGGTGACGAGGCGCAGTCGCATCAGGCTCACGCCGTCGGCGTCGACCTCAAGGTTCGTGTTCTTGAGCAAGCCGCCCTCTAATAAGAGGCCGCTTGTGATGTCGCCGTTGATGGCGGGATCGGTGTTCGTGATGAACACGCGGTGGCTGCGCGGCGCGATGGTGGCGTTTAGGTCGAGGATGCGCGAGCGCGAGTAGCGCGTGCCGGGCTCGTTGTCTTCGATGAGCAGTGAGAACAGCGACAGCTCGCGGTCGGTGGTGTTGTACAGCTCCACCCACTCCGCCTCGCCATCAGTGCCGCGCGGATCGCCCATGATCTCTGTGAAGATCACCTCGCCAGCCGCAGGCAGGCTCGAAGGCAGCGGCGCGCAGACGCCGCCCGTGCACAGGCCCGACGCAGGATCGCAGGCGGTGGTCATCGGCGCGAAGTCACAGAACGGGTTCTGAAAGCGCGAGACGGTGCAAGCGGCCGTGTCCGCCGTATAGGTCACCACGCCACCGCGTGAGTTGCAGAAGGGCTCAGGCTTGGGGCCGCAGTCAAAGCCCGCGCACAGATCGACGGGGCAAGGCACATTGGGCTGTCCGGGCGTGCCGACGTTGGCGCTGTCGGGTCCGTAAGCCTGACCGAGCGAGGGGCACCAGCGGCGATAATTGTCATTGCCCGTGGCGCTCTGCATCGCCTGAGGGTCGAGCTGTCGCGCGCGCCCGCGCATCATGCTGCCGCGCTCCCAATACACAAGATCCGAGAGCTGGCCTTGAGGATCGACCAGCTCGATCGTGTCGGTGGCGGTCAAGGTGAGCGCGCTGCCATAGCGGTAGTCCGCGTGTGTGACGCCATCACCGAGCGGATCTTCGCCGCTGATCGCGATGAGCATGCGCGCGCCAGCGGCCAAGATCAGCGGATCAGGCTGGCCATCTAAGTCAGCGTCAGGCGGCGCGATGACGTGCGTCTGCAGGTCGGCCGAGTTTGTCTTGGCGCTGCGCAGCGTCCAGCCGCGCAGATCGATGTCTTGCGCGGTCGTGTTGAAGACCTCAAACCACTCATGGGCAAAGCCTGTGAGCGGCGGCGCGGGCTCGGCCATGATCTCGGTGACGATCACCTGACCGGTCTGCGCCCTGGGGTTCACACACGCGCCCTGCTCACAGGTGGCGCCGTAGTAATCACAATTATCCAGCGCATTGGGATAGAAGCACGACGCCGCGCCATCATTCTCACGGCACTCGCCCTGCGCCTCATAGCTGACGGCGACGTTGGTCAAGGTGGCCGAGCAGCTATCGGCAGGCGGCGTCATGCAGGTGACGCCCGCGCAGCCGCCGGGGCGACAGGCGCCCGCCTCACAACCATAGGCGCACGTCTCGCTCTGCTCCCCATACACGCATGAGCCGCGCGAGGTGCACTCGCCCATCGACGCGTAGGTGATGCGGCGCGAGCCTGAGCAGCGCGGCGCGGGCGGCGTGTCGCACACGGCGTCCTCGCACAGATCGGGCGCCTCGGCGCAGGCGCCAGCGGCGCCGTCGCAGCCATGCTCACAGGTCACGATCGTGGCCTGGAGCGCGCAGCGCCTGCCCGCTCCTGTGTCCTGGCAGATGGCGCTCGTGCCCGGTGCGATGAGCTGCTCGCCATCGCAGCGCGCGGGCTCGGGGGCGAGCGCGCAGTCGGCGGCGACGGCGCACTCGGCGGAGGTGTCCAAGCAGCGGCCGCGTGAGGAGCACTCCAGCGCGCCTGCGCAGGGGGTCTGCGCGTCGCAGTCGAGCTTGCATGAGCCGTTGGCGCCGCAGTGCTGCGCGTCGGGGCAGTCGGTGTCAGTGAGGCACGAGGTGTTGGGGCGCGAGGGGGTGGCGTCGGCGCAGGCGAAGCTCATGCAGAGCAGCGCGGATGCGGCGAGGTGGCGGATGGCACGCGTCATGGCGCGACTCCTGAGCTGGCGAGGCTGGTGGGGTGAGGACGCTGAAGCTGAGGTCTATATGACTGAAGCGTTTGGGAAAGACAAGCGCTTCAGTCATGGCAAAGCGCGCATATCGTTCAGTGTTTTGTGGGTGACACGCTGAACAGCGCGCAGTGGCGATCGGGCGTGACGCGTGTTAAGGGAGACGATGCGTCATCGCCGCGCGCGCGATGGGTGTGATGCGACGGCAACCTTGCGACAGGAGAGCGGGCCGTGGAGCTGAACCTTCACCTGATGAACACGCCCCAGCGTGAGGCGACGACCCACATCGGCGGCCCGCTGCTGATCCTGGCGGGCGCGGGCAGCGGCAAGACGCGCGTGATCACGCACCGCATCGGCTACATGATCGAGCGCGGCATCAACCCCAAGAACATCCTGGCGGTGAGTTTTACGAATAAGGCCGCGCGTGAGATGGCCGAGCGCGTCGCCAAGCTCATCGGCCCCAAGCTCGCTGAGAAGGTCTACATGTCGACCTTTCACAGCTTGGGCTACGACATCCTGCGCCAAGACATCGACGCGCTGGGCTACAAGAAGCCGTTCACGATCCTCGACACCGCCGACCAGCTGCGGATCGTGCAAGACGTCTACGCCCAGATCAACCTCGACAAGGCGGTCATCGACCCCAAGAAGATCTTGTCATTGATCAGCCGCGCGAAGATGGCGCTGGATGAGCCCGCGAACTTGGCGGAGCTAAAATATGATCCTGACACGCGCTTCGCGCAGCGGATCTTCTCTCATTATCAGAGCGCGCTGCGCGGTCGCAACGCGGTCGACTTTGATGATCTGATCAGCCTGCCCGTGAAGCTCTTTAAGGAGCATGAGGCGGTGCGTCAGCGCTACGCCAGCCGCTTTCAATATGTGATGATCGATGAGTATCAAGACACCAACCACACGCAGCTGATGTTCGTGCATGAGATCGTCAAAGATCATCACAACCTGTGCGTGGTGGGCGATGACGATCAGAGCATCTATGGGTTTCGCGGCGCGGTGGCGGACAACATCTTGCAGTTTGAGCACAGCTATCCCGGCACGCGCGTGATCATGCTGGAGCAGAACTACCGCTCCACGAGCAGCATCTTGGAGGCGGCCAACGGCGTCATCGCGCATAATAAAGTGCGCAAGTCCAAGGCGCTGTGGAGCGCCAATGGCGAGGGTGAGACGCTGCGCTGGGTGGAGTGTGCGGACGAGCGCGAGGAGGCGGAGTTTGTGGCCGCCGAGCTTGAGCGATGGCAGGGTGAGACGCAGTGGCCGTGGCGTGATTTCGCGATCTTGTACCGGGTCAACCCGCAGGCGCGCTTCTTTGAGGAGGGGCTGCGCATGCTGAACATCCCTTATAAGGTGGTGGGCGGCCAAGAATTCTACGATCGCAGCGAGGTGCGCGACAGCGTGGCGCTGCTTCGCACCTGCTTGAACCCCCTTGATGAGAACAGCCTGCGCCGGATCGTGAACGTGCCGCCGCGCGGGTTGGGGCCAGTCTTACTAGAGCGCATGAGCGACTTCGCAGCCCTCAACGCTATGCCGTTCTTCGACGCGCTGCGGCGCGTCTCCGTGGAGCCCGCGCTGATTGAGGGCTTGGGCCACGCGGGCTCGACCAAGCTGCGCGAGTTCGTGGCCTTGGTGGAGCAGTTTCACACCAAGTTCCAGGCTATCTCGGAGAGCGGCGAGGGGAGCATGGCGGAGACGACGCGCGAGCTGCTCAAGCGGGTCAGGTTTATGGAGTATCTGCGCGAGAGCGAGAAGAGCCCCAAGATCGCGCATCGGCGCGTGCAGAACGTCGAGGATCTGCTGTCTGACATCGCCGCGTTCTCGGAGCGTCACGGCAACGCGCTGGATAAGTTCCTCATGCGCATCACGCTCGATCGCTCCACCCAGAAGCAAGAAGAAGATCACGACAACGCCGTGCGCCTGATGACCTATCACTCCTCGAAGGGGCTGGAGTTTCCGGGCGTGTTCATGGTGGGGGTGGAGGAGCGGCTGTTGCCGCATGAGAACAACATGGACAAGCCGCGCCAAGTGGCCGAGGAGCGCCGCTTGGCGTATGTGGGCATCACGCGCGCCAAGCAGAAGCTGTGCTTGACCTCGTGCGCCACGCGCAGCCGCTACGGCAAAAAAGAGGGGCGCGATCCGAGCCGCTTCTTGAAGGAGATCCCCAAGGGGATGCTGGTGCGTCAGACGGCGCAAGAGGCGGACAGCTTGGTGCGCCATCAGGCCACGCGCAATGATCAGTACCTGGAGCTGGCGCGCAAGCTGTTTGACTACTGAGCTTGCGCCAGACGCGCGCTTGACGTGCAGATATCAGCCCTCAAGTTCTCATCCACGCACGCGCTGTGATGATGCGTCAACCCCACGCCCCATGCGAGCTCGCAAGGTCGCGAGGTGATGACGTGCGCGCGATTGAGCTGATGTGAGCGGATGAATGAGGGCGCCCGATGGACAAAGTATTCTTTAACAGCTGGGAGAGCTTAGGACGCATCGCGCTGCTCACGGTGTTATCCTATGCGACGATCGTGCTCTTGCTGCGCATCTCGGGCAAGCGGACGCTCTCGAAGATGAACCCCGCAGACTTCATCGTCACGCTGGCGCTCGGCTCGACGCTCTCCACCATGATCCTCAACAAGGATGTGCCGCTGCTTGATGGCGCGCTGGCCTTCGCGATGTTGATCCTCTTGCAATACATTGTCACTTGGCTGTCCGTGCATGTGCCGATGGTGAAGAAGACCATCACGAGCGACCCAGTGTTGCTGGTCTATCAGGGGCAGGTGCTTGAGGAGGTGATGACCCAGCAGCGCGTGAAGATTGAGGAGATCTACTTGTCAGCGCGCGAGCGGGGCATCTCTGATATCAGTGAGATCGGCGCGGCGGTGTTGGAGACGACCGGGAGCATCACCGTCATCTCCCAGGTGGGCTCCGCCCAAGACAGCGCGCTGGAGGATGTGCAAAAGGGCGGCCTCAAGGGCCGCGCGCCAGAGGAATAGCGACGCGCCGTGAGGCGCTCTTGTGCACAGTGATACGACGCGCGCGCGTAAAGCGCGTCGAAGGAGCGGGCGCTGACGATGGACCGACGTAGATTTATCAAGGCCACGGCGATGGCCGCGCCGCTGCTGGGGCTAGGCCTCACGCGCGAGGCGCGCGCGATGGGTGAGTCGGCGCGCTTCGCGCTAGGCGTGCTGGCGCACACGCCCGGCCACCAAGATCCTCGCCCCGGCGCGCTGCGCCGACTGCTGCTTGAGGTGGAGCAGCGCACCAGCGTGACCGTGCGCGGCGCAGGCGCGCTCATCGATCCGATGACTGATGAGCTGTTTCAGTATCCGATGCTGTTTATGGCGGGCCAAGGCGACTTCGCGCCCTGGAGCCAGGCGATGGTGACGCGCATGCAGACGTGGCTGCGCGGCGGCGGCTTCTTGGTCGTGGACAGCCTCGACGGCCTGAGCGATGGCCCCTTCTTAAAGGCGGCGCGCCGCGAGCTTGAGCGCGTCTACCCGGCGCAAAAGCCGGTCGTGTTAGGCGGCGATCACGTGCTCTACAAGTCCTTCTATCTGATCAAGGAGCCGGTGGGGCGCGTGCACGTCGCCTCGACCATGGCGGCGATCGTGGAGCCTGATCGCGCGCCCGTGGTGTTCAGCGCCAATGATCTGATGGGGGCGTGGGCGCGCGATGGTTTTGGCAAGTGGGATTATGAGGTGACGCCCGGCGGCGCGCGTCAACGCGAGCTGGCGTTTCGTGTGGGGATTAACCTCGTGATGTATGCGCTGTGCGGTGATTATAAGGCGGATCAGGTGCACATCCCGTTCATCCTCAAGCGGCGTCAGTGGAGGGTGGAGTGAGCCTGTGGTCGGAGTATAACGCCTCGGATGTGCTGTGGTTGGGGGACTGGGGCTGGGGCTGGATCGCGGGCTTAGCGCTGCTTGGCCTCGGGGTGCTGGCGCTGAGCGCTTACGATCTGGCGCCGCTTGGGCGCAAGCAGCGCTGGAGCTTGCTGGGGCTGCGCGCGGCGATCTACGCGCTCGCGCTGACGCTGCTCTTGGAGCCCGCGATTGACCTCAAGCACGTCTCGCGCGTGAAGAACCAGGTGGCAGTGCTGGTGGACACGAGTCAGTCGATGGCGCTGCCAAGCGAAGATCCAGCTCAGACGCGCCGCCAGCGCGTGAGCGACGCATTGGCCAAGCTTGAGCCGCTGCGCGAGGCGTGGCGCGAGGAGCACGAGCTGAGCTTCTACAGCTTTGACAGCGCGCTGACCCCCAGCACGCTCGCCGCGCTCACCCAAGCGCCCACGCGCGGCGACGCCACGGACCTGACGGGCGCGCTGGAGCAGCTGCGCGCGCGCACGCGCGGCCAAGAGCTTGGTGGCGTGATCGTGCTGAGCGATGGCATTGACACGGGCGCGATGGGCCGACGCACGCGCCCCGATGAGCCCCTAGACGCGGGGAGCGCTGCGCTGGTCCAGAGCCTGGGGGCGCCGATCAACACGCTCGCCGCCGCGCGCGCTGAGGGGATGCGCGATCTGGCCATCACGCACATCGCGCGCGATGACTTCGCGTTCGTGCACAACAAGGTGAGCGTCACGGTGACGCTTCACGCCACGGGCCTTGGCGAGCAGGCGGTGCCGGTGAGCTTGCGGCGCGAGGGTGAGCTGTTGCAGACGCGCGAGGTGCGCGTGCGCGGCGATCAGCGCGTGTACACGGTGAGCTTTGAGTTTGTGCCGCGTCGCATCGGCCGCGAGGTCTACACCGTCAGCGCCCCCGTGCTGCCTGATGAGGCGCTTGATACCAACAACACCCGCCACTTCTTATTGCGCGTGATCCGCGACAAGGTGCGCGTGCTGCAAGTCGTGGGTCAGCCGAGCTGGGATGAGCGCTTCTTGCGCCAGCTGCTCAAGCGCAACCCCAACTTCGACCTGATCAGCTTCTTCATCTTGCGCACCAACGCGAGCGTATCGGATGTGCCCACCGAGGAGATGAGCCTCATCCCCTTCCCCACCGATGAGCTGTTCAATGAGGAGC
>CAYXWB010000159.1:0-11800 GCA_964468515.1 uncultured Bradymonadales bacterium
CAAGGCCCCGTGGAGGTGATCCAGGGCGGCGTGCGTGACACGGGCGCGCAGTGGTTTCGCAACCGGATCGGCGAGGGCGTGCGCTTGCGCGTGCTGGCCGATGGCCAGGTGCAGGTGGTGTTCCAGGACGCGTCGTTGCACACGCTGCATCGGGGGACGCGTGCAGCGGCTGGCGGCTGGCAGGTGAGCCAGCTGAGCCCAGAAGGCATGGGCTACACGGGCGCGCATGGCTTCTATATTGACCTGCTGGAGCGCGCTCAGGACGCGATCATGGTGTCCTACACCATCAACAGTCAGGCCACGCCCGAGCAGGGCGAGGCGGTGGTGATCGGGCTGCCCTGAACTGACGTGCCACGCAGCTCTCTTTTACCGCCCCCGGCGCGAACAGCCGAACGCGACCGCGCGCCGCGCGGGCGCCCACCATGAGACAGCTCACTGCTCGCATAAGCGCGCTGCTGATCCCGCTCGCGTTGATGATGATCGGATGCCCAGGGGAGCCCTCGGTGAGCTGCCAGCCCGCGTGCGCGCAAGGCTTCGCGTGCGATGAGGCGCGCGGGATCTGCGCGGCGACGGCGATCCCGCGCTATGAAGCGGTCACGCCAGGGCGAGCCGCGCGCGTGGCGTGGTGGCTGCGTGGGCCGCTCATCGCCGCGTTGGCGCCGAGCGAGGGCGCGCTCGTGGTGAGCGACGCCTCGGTGAACCCCCCCGAGGTGCGGCTGCTGGCGCGTGATGTGGCGCCGCAGAGCGCGCGCCTTGGCCTCGCCGTCAGCCCTGTGAGCGCCGCCGTGATGTGGCGCCGCGCCAGCGGCTACGCGCTGGCGCGTCGTGACGCACAGGATGATCATGCGTCTTGGCAGGTCGAGCCCCTGACGCTGAGCGTCAGTGAGGGCGGCGCGCCGACGCTCGCCACCGATGATTTTGACTTGGCCCTTGGAGAGCTTGGCGCCGCGCAGCTGGTGTGGCGCGATGAGCGGACGCAGGCGCTGTATTATGCGACCCGCGCGCGTGAAGATGCGCCTTGGCGCGTGGAGCTTGTGGATGACGGGCGCACGCGCTTGGCGCCTGAGCCTTGTCCTGAGTCAGCGCGCTCGCGCGGGCGTGGGGTGGGGCGTGAGCCTGATCTGTTGGTCACCGCAGGGGAGGTCATGGTGGCCTATCATGACGCCGACTGTGGGACGCTGCGCTTGGCGCGTCGCGGCGCGGTGCAGTGGACCGTCAGCGTGGTCGACGCTGGCGAGGGCCCTCGCCCGATCACAGGGCGCTGGCCCTCGGTGGCGATGGCGCCGAGCGGGCTGATCGGGATCGCCTACCAAGACATGACGCAGGGGCGGCTGATGTTCGCCGCGTCCCGCGGGGAGGGGTTCGAGCGCGAGGTCGTGGATGACGCGCCGATGTTAGACATCGCGACGCGGCGCGTGCGTCGTATCACTGGGGCGTTCGCGACCTTGAGCTTTGACAGCCAGAGCCGCCCGCTGATCACCTACCTGGACGCGACGCAGCTGTCGGCGATGTGGGCGCGCGGTGAGGCACAAGCGCCGCGCGCGTGGTCCACGCGGGTGGTGTTGGAGGAGGGCGCGGTGGGGTTGTTCACGCATCACACGCGCACCCCTGGGGATGGGGTGTGGGTGGTCGCTGAGCGCCAGGCGCCGGGTGAGGCAGGCCAAGCGCTGACCTCATCGCTCGCGCAGACGCAGCAGGTGAGGCCATGAGGCGCGCGCTTTGGCTGGGGCTGTTGGGGAGCGTGAGCGCGCTGGGTGGGTGCGAGGAGGTGCGCGTGCGCGAGGAGCCCGCCGGGCGCACCCCAAGCTTCATCGCGCAGGCGGCGCGCGTGGAGACCTCACCCTCGGGGCTGCGCGCGATGTACGCGCGCCAGATTGCTGAGGCAGGGGGGTTGCGGCTCGAAGCTCAGGCGCGCCAGGGGCCGGGTGAGGTCGTCTTGGGGCCGCTTGATGCGGCGCTGGAGGTGCGCCAGCTGCGCGCCACGCCTGAGGAGGGCGCCGTAGCGCTGGAGCTGTCATGGCGCGAGCTGACGATCGTGGTGCCCACGCGCCGCCCTAGCCCCTCGGGCGCGACGCTGTGTCGCCTCGGCGTGCGCAGCGCGCAGGCGACGCTGACCACGCGCGCGGTGCTGATACAAGATGAGGCTGGGGCGCGCCTTGAGCCTGAGCCTGCGGTGATCACGCTGGTCGCGCCTACGGTGGAGCCGCTGGGCGCGTGCGCGCTGAGCGCGCAGCTTGATCAGACGCCGGGCGCGTGGGACGCGCTGCGTCAGGACGCGCTGCTGTATGCGCGCGAGGCGCTCGCTCAGGCCTCACGTCAGGGGCTCGCGCTGGAGCCTGTGGCGGCGCTGGGGTTGATGGTGCGTCGGCTGGAGCTGACGGGCCAGAGCCCGCTGCGTGATCGTGTGGGCCAGCTCGCGCTAGGGGGCAGGCTGCGCGAGGGCGTGAGCTTGAGCGCGACGCAGGGGCTCTTGATGGGGCTTGACCACGACCTGCAAGCGCTCACCCCGGCGGATTGTGTGGCGCGGGTGGAGCTTGGGCCGATCGGCGCGCAAGGGGTGGACCCGATCGGCGCGCAGGCGCTGGCCAACGCGGGCGCGGATGTGGCGATGGCGCTGCCGCTGGGGGTGGTGACGCGTCTCGCTCAAGTGGCGACGCGCGGCGGTTTCTTGTGCTCGGGCTTAGAGGATCTGGGTGAGGCGCAGCTCACGAGCTTGGCCACGCGTGAGGCGCTGTTGGAGAGCTTGGGGATGCCCGAGCTAGAGCTTGGCGCGTGGCTCAGCCCCACGTTGAGCCCCGGCGCGCTGCCTACCTTGAGCGCTGATCCGGTCGCGGATCGGCTGCGCGTGAGCTGGCCGCTGATGACCTCGACGCTCTATGGGCAGCGCTTTGGCACGCCCGTGAAGCTGCTCGAGGTGACGGCTACGCTGACGATGAGCTTGCGCTTGCGCGCGACCGCCTCAGGCGCGCTAGGCCTGCAAGTCGAGGCGGTCGAGGTGAGCCAGCCCGAGCTGCGCTCGCCGTGGCTCGCGCGCCCACCGCAGGACGAGGCGCTGGCGTTATGGACGCGCCGCTATATGCTCTTGCTGCTGGGTCAGGAGGTCGTCTTGCCGCTGCCGCTTGAGCCCGATTCACCGCTGCGCGCGGTGGGCGCGCAGGTGCGCGCGCGTGACGTGGTGCTGTTCTTGCGAGGCTCAGGAGGTTGAGATGGGTCGTCTGTGGTGGGCGCTGGTGGCGTCGCTGATGGGCATCGGCTGTGGCACGCCGCAGCCGTTGCCCGTTGAGGGTGACCCGTGTCGCTCGCTGGCCGATTGCGCGCAGACGCCAGGGCTGTCATGCATGCTCGGCAGCTGCCAGCGCGTCGCCTGTGAGCGCTCCGTGGCTTGCCCCGTCGAGGCGGCCTGCATTGAGGGCGTATGCGGCGCGCCTCAGTGCGAGCGCGATGAGGACTGTCAGGGGGGAGGGCGCTGCTTTGAGGGGGCGTGTCGTCAGGACATCTGCCGCGACAAGTCCGAATGCGCCAGCGAGCAGGTGTGCTTGGGCACACCATCACAATGTCGCGCGGCGCCTGCGGTGTGCGTGCGCGATGAGGAGTGTCCCGGACGCTTGGCGTGCGACGTCACCAGCGGCCAGTGCAGCTCGACCTGTGATAACGACGCCACCTGTGGTGCGTCGCGGCTGTGTGTGGCGGGGCGCTGCCTCGCGCGCTGCGCGGACAGCGCCGAGTGTCGCGCGGGCGCGCTGTGCCGTGAGGGGGCCTGTCAGCTGCCGCTTGATTGCAGCGGGCTAGGCCCGTGCGCGGCGAGCGCGCCGCTGAGGCGCCCTGAAGACTGCGCCTGCGTGAGCTGCTTGCAGGACGCAGACTGTGATCTGGAGCGCGGTGAGGCGTGCTTGCAGTTTAGCTGCAAGGCGTGCGTGTTGAGGACGTCCGATGCCGATGTCTGCGCGGCGAGCGGCCTGCAGCAGCTCGACGGGTGTTGTGTGAGGTGTCTCAATGCGCTGGACTGTGATGTCGCGGCGGGTCAGGTGTGCCAGCGGGGTCGCTGTGTGGATGGTCAAGCGCGCGCGTGCGCGTCGGATCAGGACTGCCGCGCCGCAGAGCGCTGTGACGGGCAGCGCTGCGCGCCGCCCGTCAGCTTGGCGGCCTGCGCCCTGCAAGCGGACTGTCCGCTGGGGGAGGGCTGTGTTGGGGGCCGCTGCCGGGCGCTGTCTGGGAGCTGCGCTGAGGCCTGCCCCGCGCCCTCGCGGTGTGTAGGTCAGCCAGGCGATGCGCAGGGGGCGTGCGTGGGCTGCGTGGCGCGCTGCCAAGCGCAGGGGTGCCCGCAGGGCACGCTCTGTTACATGGCGCCCGATGAGGCCGAGGGGCTGTGCGTGGACGCGGCGTTCTACGGCCCGCTGTGTGAATTCTAAAAGTTACGATCGTTTTGCGATCTTTGTGGGGGCGCCTGGGCAGGCCCTCTCCTTTACAAGGGAGGCAGACCGCTCTACGGTGAGGCCATCCTGACTGGAGAGGCCAAGAGGAGGCGCTGTGACGTGTCTAACGTTATAAGATGCTTCGCTATTTTTTATGGACGTGGCGCTCAAGCGTCACCATGGCGAGAGGAGGTGAGATGTCGTACACGGAGACGAGCACGCAGGGGTGGTTTAGCCGGATCGCGGAGTCGATCAAGGGGATCCTATTCGGGATTGTGCTGTTCTTGGGCGCGATCCCGTGCGTGTTCTGGAACGAGCGTGGCGCGGTCAAGCGCGCGCAGGATCTGGAGGCAGGTGAGGCGGCGGCGATCGAGGTGAAGGCGTCGCCCGTGGACGCGGCCCATGAGCAGAAGCTGGTCATCGTCTCCGACACGGTGAAGGTCAATGAGACGCTCACAGATCCTCAGTTTGGCGTCACGGCGACGGGCGCGGTGAAGCTTGAGCGTCGCGTCGAGCAGTATCAGTGGGTGGAGAAGTCGGAGAAGAAGAAGGAGAAGAAGGTCGGCGGCAAGGAGGTCACGACGACGAGCTACACCTACCGCCAAGCGTGGTCCTCCTCGACGCCCAAGCAGAGCTCGGAGTTTAAGGATCCCGACGCGCGTCGCCGCTACATCAACCCGACGACGCTGCCTTACAAGGGGGAGACGTTCGCGGCGAAGGACGTGGCCGTGGGCGACTTCAAGCTGTCGGAGCGCGCGATCAACGCGCTGGGCGGCGCCAAGGCTTACGCCATAGAGGCCGTGCCCGATGACTTCAAGGGCCGCGCCACGCTCAAAGACGGCGCGCTTTACATCGGCGACAACCCAGACAGCCCCGTGGTCGGCGACGTGCGGGTGAGGTTTGAGGCGACGATGCCCGAGGTGGTGACGGTGGCGGGCGCGCAGCGCGGCGGTGCGCTTGAGCCTTACAAGGCCAAGGGGATGAGCACCGACATCCTGCTCGTGGAGACGGGCAAGAAGACAAAAGAGGAGCTGTTCGCGGCGGCGCAGGCGGCCAATGAGACGAAGACCTGGATCATCCGCGTGGTGACGCTGCTGATGTTGATCGGCGGCTTGGCGATGGTGTTCAAGCCGCTGAGCGTGATCGCGGATGTGATCCCGCTCGTAGGCAGCGTGGTGGGCGGCGCGTCGACGCTGTTCGCGGCGCTCGTGGGCGGGTTCATCTGGTTCTTCCTGACGGCGATGGCGTGGATCTTCGCGCGCCCCTTGATCGGCATCTTGCTGATGGTGGTCGCCATCGGCGCGGGCGTGGGGATCGTGCTGCTGGCTAAGAAGTACAAGCAGCAGCCCGCGCGGCTGTGAAGACGCGCGCCGTGACGTGTCACGGCGCGCAGCGCGGCTCACGCTCACGCCAGGGGCGCACGCGGCTTGACAAGGGCGCCGCCCAGCGCACAATGAGGCGTCTCTAGCCCAAGCGCGCGCTGGTGTCTCAGCGCGGCTCGCGTGTGAGCGCGAGCGCGCTTATGCGCCGCGCCTGTCTTTTCTCGCGCGTGCAGGCGGCGTCTAAACATGATGAGAGCTGATGAGGTGGTGAGGATGGCCTTGCGAAGCGCGAAGTGGTGTGTCGTGTTAGGGCTCTGTGTGGCGCTGTGCAGCGCGGGCTGTGAGCGCAAGCCTGAGGATCTGGAGAAGTGGCGCAAGGCTGAGGGCGGCACCGAGAAGATGATCGAGTGGGCCACCAGCAAGCAGGAGAGCTTGGCGGTGCGCCAGCGCGCGCTCGTGATCTTGTTGGAGGACGGCGAGGGCATCAAGCTGCCCGAGCTGCTGGACAAAGAGAAGGATGAGGCGACGCGCGCGCAGCTCGCCAGCGGGCTGGTGGGTCCCATTGAGCAGATGTGGGCGGTGCAAGACATCCCCACGATCGATGAGGCGACCAAGGCAGGCGGCGGCCAGGTTCAAGTCAAGGACGACGCCAAAGCGGTGCTCGCCAAGGACGCGGCCTACTACCTGCACCCCTATGTGAAGGGTGAGGAGCAGCAGCGCCTGGAGAAGATCATCGGCGAGTGGATGTCGCGCGATCATATCCTGCGCAATCAGGTGGGCAAGACGACGCTCGCTCAGCTCTTACCGCGCGCTGGCGCGGCGGGCATGGACGGGATGATGGCTTGGTTCACCGATGAGAAGCGCAACCCCAACGCGATCGCGCAGGCGATCCGCCAGCAGGGCGATGACGCCACCAAGGAGCGCTTCGCGCAGCAGGTCGCGAAGATGGCCCAAGCGCAACATCCTGAGCTGACGCCCGCGATGCGCACGGTGGTGTTGGAGACGGAGCACCCCGCGATCGTGCCCTATCTGGAGGTGGCGATCCAAGACGATCGCTCGGCGCCGGAGCTTGTGGATGACGCGATGGACGCGTACTTGCGGATCCAGGGGGTCAAGGCCAGCAACTTCTTGACGCGCTTGGTCGCGGAGAAGCGCGGCCTGGCGCGCTGGGTGAGCGCCGTGCGGCTGATCGAGCTGCGCCAAGACGCGGGCGCCATCCAGGCGGCCAACGCGCTGCCGCTGGAGCTGGACTCGTACGAGACAGAGGCTGGCGCCTTCGAGAAGGAGGCGAAGATCTTCTGCAACTACGTGCTTGGCGAGCTTGTTGAGGCGCAGAAGCGCAAGGACGAGGCATACGCCAAGCAGGACAAGGCGGCGCAGACCAAGGCGATGCTGCCCAAAGCGCAGGAGGTGACGGGCAAGCTGCTGGGGCTGCCGCGCTGGCCAGCGCAGGCGATCGGGCTGCAGTGCGCGCGCCAGTACAGCTTCGCGGCGCTCAAGCCGCAGGTGGAGGGGCTCAAGGGCAACAAGCAAGCGGTGCCCGGCTGGGAGGGCGCCACGAGCGTGGGTGAGCTCGCCGCGCAAGTGGCGAGCGAGCTGTGAGCCAAGGCGCGGGTGATGACGCGGCGCGCTTGCAGCGCGCCATCCACGCGGGTTGAACGGCGCTTGACCTGGGCCGCTGGCGTGAGTTACCAACGAGGTTGCATCGCCAGGCCCGACGCCCTCTGATCGCGCCATGCTCGTATGGCGGTGAGGTGCGCGGGGCGTGCCCTGCTGGAACGGCTGAACATGATCTTCGCCCTCATCAAGAGTCTGCGCGGCCCCACCGAGGAGGCGCCCCTAGAGGAGCGCTCGGATGAGGCGTTGATGGCCCTATACGGCGGGGGAGAGGTGCGCGCGTTCGAGGTGCTGCTCAAGCGCCATGAGCGCCCGCTGTATAACTTCATCTTGCGCAGCTGTCGTCGCCCCGAGGTGGCTGAGGAGCTGCTGCAAGAGGTCTTCTTGCGCGTGATCAAGAGCGCCGCCGACTACGAGCAGAAGGCGAAGTTCACCACCTGGGTCTACACCATCGCGCGCAACATCTGCATCGATCGGGCGCGCAAGAAGAGCCGCGGCGTTGAGCTGTCGCTTGATGAGAAGGTCGGGCAAGAAGATGAGGGGAGCGCGACCTACGTTGACCTGCTGGTTGATGAGGGGGCGCATGCGTCTCACATGAGCTACGAGCGCGAGCTGTTCTTGAAGCGGCTGCAAGCGGCGCTGGCCGAGCTGCCGCAGGAGCAGCGCGAGGTGTTCTTGCTCAAGGAGGTCTCGGGCTTGAAGTTTCGCGAGATCGCGCAGGTGGTCGACGCGCCCGTGCCGACGGTCAAGAGCCGCATGCGCTATGCGCTAGAGGCGCTGCGCGGTCACATGGCCGCCTATGCGTCGCACAGCTTTGATGAGGAAGAGCGCCGCGAGGTGGTGCGTTCGGGAGAGTGAGCGTTGCTAAGCATGACGCGATTTTAGATCCACCGAGTCACCTACGCGTTCTCACAAGCAGGACGCGAGGTGGCCCAGCCCTCGCGCTCACTGGCGAGGTGACCAAGCCGAGCGAGTCATTGATGGGCAGAGAGGTTAGACCATGCGCCATGTGCGCCTTATACACGCTGCGCGCTACCTGCGGGTTGAGCGCGGTGGGTCCTCGCGAGGTGGTCATGTCCTGAGCTAGCGTGACGCGCGATGTGTGAGCATCGCGCCTAGCGCGGGTTGGTGGCGTGACCTGCGCCCCGCAACGCCCACCGCCAGTGCCGTTCAGGATCGCGCCCGTCAAGGCGACGTGTCAGCGCGACCCCCTGAACCCCCATGGCCTCCCCCGCGTGATGCGGCTGGATGTCATTCGACGCGAGAGAGGATCTTCATGTCTGCCGATAAGTCTACAGAGTGGCTCATCGACCTGCTCTATCAAGAGGAGCCGGACAGTGACCCTGGCGGGCCGCCAGAGTCACTGTCTGAGGACGACCTCGCGCTGTCTCAGGCGTATCGCAGCTTCCTCAGCGAGGTGCGCGAGCAGCTGCCCGAGGCCGCGCCCGCGCAGCACACCCTCGACACCATCTTGGAGGCGGCGCGCGCTCAAGCGGCGGCGTCGACCGCCACCAGCGCGCGCACGACGCGCGCGCCGCAGGCGCCGCGTGATCTCTCCTCCTCCATCTGGCGCAAGGCCCGCGTGCAGACGCTGTCTCAGATCGCTGGCGTCGCGCTGGTGCTGGTGGTGGGCGCCTTCGCCTTGGGCAAGCTCCCTCAAGATGACCGCGCCTCTGAGCCTGCCCCGATGGCAGCCGCGATCGCCGCAGCGCCCCAAGGCGACTTCCCCGAGCTGGAGGCGCCCCCAGCCTCCCCTGGCGCGACCCCAGGCGAAGGGGTCGCCTTGGGCAAGGCCGCGCCCGAGCAGGACGGCTACTTTGACAAGGCGCGCGACGCGCTCATGCGCTCGCGCGCTCAATCCGCCCCCTCCTCATTCGACGCAAGCGCGCAAGCTCCCCCCCCCGCTGAGCCGCCTGCGCCTGCTGAGCAAATGGGAGAGCGGGCTGAGGCGCGTGAGGGGAGCAGCGCCCCCAGTGAGCTCGCCGCTGTGCCTGCTCAGCACATCATGAGCGGCGCTTATAAGGATGCTCTGCAACCCCGCTCGCCAAAGGGGGGGCTTGACGGCCTAGAGGTGACCTCGGGTGCCGAGCGCGCGGCTTCGCTCGGGCGGACGACGCCTCAAGGGCTGATGCATGGCGACGTCGTCAAGGGCAACATGGTGGAGCGTGATGACCAGGCGCGCCCCGACGCCGATGGTGAGCTCGAACAAAAAGCGCAGCTCGCCGAGCCAGCGCCGCTCGCATCCCCCGAGGCTCGCCCCCTAGCAGTCCCAAAGCCCACCACCGCGTCTCGTTCCTCCGCCTCGTCTGGCCCCTCAGCCGAGCCTGAGCCAGCACCAGAGGCGAGCGTGGCGCCGAGCGCTCCTGCGAAGAAGGAGATCGCCGCGAAGCCAGCCCCCATGCCGTCGCAGCCCGCGCCTGCCATCTCCTTGCAGCGCGCCGAAGGCGCGCTCAAGAGCCAGGACTATCGTACGGCGCTGAGCCAAGCGGATGGGTTCTTGAGCGCTGACTTGGGCAAGCCCAATGAGCGGGCGCGCGCGCTGGAGATCAAGGCCAGGGCGTATGAGGGGATGGGTCAGACGGCCCAGGCGGCGCGCGCGCTGGAGGCGCTTGAGCGCGAGCATCCCGCCTATTACAAGGCGCGCAACCTGCAACAGGTCCAGCGCAAGGCGCGTCAGCCGGACTCCTCGATGGAGATCTTGCCCTCATCTAAGCCTTGAGGCGCGCGCGTTGCGCGCGCTGCTTGAAACACCAAGGGTGAGGGTGCACAATCATCGCGCGACGCGTCAGATGAGGGCTCAGCGCCAGCTCATCCTTGGCGCGTCGCGTCGCTCACTCCCCGAGGCCTGTCATGTCTGTGCGCGTCATCGCTCCGCTCATCTCGCTCCTCGCGCTCAGCTCGCTGAGCTGTGGCGAGGCCTTCCCGCCTTACTGGCGCGTTGAGGGGCTGCGCGTGCTGGGGGTTCAAGCCGAGCCTGTGACGCTGCGCCAAGGCGAGGCGTCGACGCTGTCGGCGCTGATCCACGCGCCGGACGATGAGCCGCTGAGCTACACCTGGGAGTGGTGCCCGTTCAACACCAGCGCGCAGGATCAGTACAAGTGCCCGTTCACGCGGGACGAGCTGGCCGCGCTCATCTCCGCAAACCTGCCGGATGACGCTTTGCCGATCAACGTGGGCTTGCTGTTGCCCGCGTTTGAGCTTGGCGAGGGGCCGACCGCCACGCTGCCTTATCCAGGCAACGAGGCGCTCATCTTGGGCTTCTGTGAGCTGGTTCAGAGCTTCATCGCGCAGCAGGGCGAGGGGCTCGCAGGGCAGGTGGGCTTGAGCGACTGCGAGCGCGGCTTTGAGGTCAGCGTGCGCATGAGCGTGCGCGCTGGTGATCAAGAAATCATCGCCTCGAAGCGGCTCAAGCTGTGGACGGGCGGCCCTGAGGGGCTCGTCAGCACGAACCCGGTGACACAAGGGCTGGAGCTTCGTTTGGGGCGCGCGAGTGATTATGAGAAGGTGCGCGCGCAGCTGCCTTGGGTGAAGGGCCCCGAGACGCCCGAGGACGAGCGCTGGGTCGCGATCCCGCAAGACGCGCCGCTGCCCGTGCTCGCGAACATCCCCTTCGAGGTGCGCTCGCTCACCGAGCTGGACAGCCTCGACATGTGGACGCCGCCAGCCCCCCTCAACTCGGGCATGGACTATCTGCCGCCTGAGCGCGAGGTCGCGCTGTTTCGCTGGTTCATCTCAGCCGGTGACATCGAAGATGTCGGCGGCTTGTGGAAGGAGGGGGTCAGCGCGAAGTCGCTGCAAGACGCCTCGGCGATGCAGTTTAACATCCCCTATAAGCCAAACGCCGAGGATCTAGAGCCTCGGTCGCGTCGCACGGACTGGGATCAAGACGGCGTCCCTGACGCCCAGGACAACTGCGCCTATGTCGCCAACGCCGAGCAGCGCGATAGCGCTGGTGAGGGCATCGGCGACGCATGCACGGTCACGCTCTATAGCTTGGTGCGCGATGGGCGTCTGGGGATGGGTTGGACGTCGCGCCAAGTACAGATCATCGGCCACGCGCCCTGATGCGCGCTCACCAGCTCGTCGAGGGCAGCTGAGGGCGCGCGCCTGCGAGGATCGCGTCCCAGTGCTCCTCCACAAAGTCCTTGGCCTCTTTGAGGCCCATCCCGCTGAGCTCGCGCGCGTGCTTGATCGCCTGGATCTTCTGCCCCGCGCGGACCGCGCTGTAGAGCTCCTCCATGCGCGGATCCTCGCCGCGCGCCGCGCTCGCTTGCGATGAGGCGCCGCCACCTTGGGCGAGCAGCTGTGCGACCTGCTGAGTCAGCGCGTCGATCTTGTCTTCTAGCCGTTGCAGGTGCTCGTTAAGATCATGCTCGTTGAAGTACATAACGCGCTCCTTGCGCAGTGAGCTGATA
This sequence comes from uncultured Bradymonadales bacterium, assembly GCA_964468515.1. Taxonomy (GTDB): domain Bacteria; phylum Myxococcota_A; class Bradymonadia; order Bradymonadales; family Bradymonadaceae; genus CAYXWB01. The sequence continues at coordinate 11,767 of CAYXWB010000159.1, forward strand.
GGGTAAGGGGCGATTATCACGCTGAGATGAGCCG
>CAYXWB010000160.1:0-11716 GCA_964468515.1 uncultured Bradymonadales bacterium
ATAGCGAAGGCCCCGCTGACATTAAATTGTCAGCGGGGCCTTCGTGTTTCTTGCGTTTTTGGGGCTGTGCGCGTTGATGTGACGTGCACATTGCCCCGAGACGGGCATCTCTGCTACAGGGAGGCGTCCTGCGCGCTCGTGTCGGGTGCGTGTGAGCTGGAGGTGCGTTGATGTCGAAGCTTGGCCTGGACCCTGAGAAGATCGCGCGCGCGCGTGAGGCCGCATCGCAGATCGCGGCGTCGATGGATCAGTTCATCCTAGAGCGCACGACGCTCGCTGTGGAGCGCACGTCGATGCGCTTGATGGGGATCGACGGCGCGGATGAGGAGGGCATCCCTCATCCGAACCTGCTGGTCGACGCGGTGGTGGCGCAGGAGGGCCTGGCGAGCGGGACGACGCGGGCGCTGCTGCGGGCGATACATCACACGGGGCGCGAGGCGCAGGTGGTGGCTGAGGCGCTGGGCTCGGGGCAGCTGCTCCTGGCCGATGTGCCGCAGTTTGATGAGGCTGAGGTGCGCGCGCTCGGTGGTCAGCTCGCTGAAGCGGCGCTCGATCGTGTCGCGGCGCGCGTCGCAGAGCGGGACGCTGCGCTCGCAATGTCAGCGCCACGTCATGAGCCGCTGCACTATGTGATCGTGGCGACGGGGAACATCTACGAGGATGTGGTGCAAGCGCGCGTGGCCGCGCGTCAGGGCGCGGACATCATCGCGGTGATCCGCTCGACGGGGCAGAGCCTGTTGGACTTCGTGCCCTATGGCGTGACGACCGAGGGGTATGGCGGCACCTATGCGACGCAAGAGAACTTCAGGATCATGCGCGAGGCGCTGGACGAGGTGGGGGCTGAGGTCGGGCGTTATATTCGTCTGTGCAACTACTGCAGCGGTCTGTGCATGCCGGAGATTGCGGCGATGGGGGCGTTGGAGCGCTTAGACGTGATGCTCAATGACGCGCTGTATGGGATCTTATTTCGCGACATCAACCCGCAGCGCACGTTTGTGGATCAGTACTTCAGCCGAATGGTGAACGCGTATGCGGGGATCATCATCAACACGGGCGAGGACAACTATCTGACGACGGCGGACGCGGTAGAGGCGGCGCACACGGTGTTGGCGAGCCAGCTGATCAATGAGCAGCTGGCGCTGCGGTGTGGGTTGAGGGCGGAGCAGATGGGGCTTGGGCACGCGATGGAGATGGACCCGTCCTTGGAGGACGGGTTCTTGCTGGAGCTGGCGCAGGCGGAGCTCGCGCGCGAGGTGTTCCCCCTGGCGCCGCTGAAGTATATGCCGCCGACGAAGCACATGACGGGCAACACGCTCAAGGGGCACATTCAGGACGCGCTGTTTAACCTTATTGGGGGGTGGACCAAGCAGGGGATCCAGCTGCTGGGGATGATGACGGAGGCGATGCACACGCCGCACATGGGCGATCGCTATCTGGCGTTGGAGAACGCGAGCTACGTGATGAACAACGCGCGTCATCTGGGGGATGAGGTGATGTATCGTCCCGGGGGGGTGATCCAGCAGCGCGCGCAGCAGGTGTTAGAGGAGGCGGGGGCGTTGTTGGAGCGAGTGCGCGATGAGGGGATGTTCCATGTGTTGGAGCAGGGGGTGTTCGCGGACGTGTTTCGTCCGATGCGCGGGGGCAAGGGGTTGGCGGGCGTGGCGACGCGAGCGCCTGATTATTACAACCCGATCGAGGAGGCGCTGCGAGCGCGCTTGGGGCTTGAGCGCGTGAATGTTTCGTGAGGTCAGGCGTCTGTGCGAGCGCCGCGTGTCATGCGCGATGGGCGTGGGGGGGCGTCGTCAGTTGCGAAGTGGTGAGGCGCGGGCTACATTGCGCGACATCGCGTGTTGAGCGGGAAAAGCGCGGCGCGAGAGCGAGAACCCCGACAGGGAGCGAGGCGTGGAGCACAACGATCTGGCGCTTGTGGAGCGCGTACAGTCAGGAGATCGGGAGGCCTTTCGCGAGCTGGTAGAGCGCTATCAGCGCAAGGTCTATTCGATCTGCTACGGTATGCTGAAGGACTCCGAGGCGAGCCTGGACGTGAGCCAGGAGGTGTTCATCAAGGTGTTCCGCTACCTGGAGAAGTTTAACCGGGACTCAAGCTTCTACACATGGCTATACCGAATCACGGTGAACATGTGCATCGATCACATCCGCAAGAATGGGCGCGTGCAGCGGGTGGAGTACGACGATCGGCTGTCGCACGATGGGGAGTCAGCGGGCGATGAGCACATCATGCCGTCGAAGCTGGGGCTGCATCCCGATCAGGTGTACGGGCGCAAGGAGCTGCGCCAGAAGATGCTGGAGGCGTTAGAGACGCTGAGCGAGAAGCATCGCACGATCTTGATCCTGCGCGAGGTGGAGGGGTTGTCTTACGAGGAGATGGCGGACGTGCTGAACATCTCTAAGGGGACGGTGATGAGCCGGTTGTACCATGCGCGACGGTATTTTCAGGAGGCGCTGCAGGATTATCTCAGCGGCGATCTGAAGGTCTCTTAAGAACCTTAAGAGAATCTGAAGCGCGAATGAATATGTGGCAAAGCGAGGTCGTCTAGTGACCAGGAGCGCTGAAGTCACTCACACCACGGTCAACCGCCATGACACACAAGCTCACACAGGCCCAGCAGGCGCTCTTGGAGCGCTACCGCGATGGGGATCTGACCGGGGTCGAGGCCGAGCAGGCGAAGGAGCTGCTGGCGCAAGCGCCTGAGGCGACCACCTTTGTGAGCGCGCTCGCCGAGGTGGAGCTGGCCGCGCGAGGCGCGAGCCAGGCGTCGTGGGAGCAGGCGCGTGCGCCGCAAGCGTCGCAGGTGGCGAGCGTGGCGAGCGCCTCAGCTGATGAGGTGATGACGCAGCCGCTGGAGGCGTTGGCGCCGCTGCTGGAGCGTTTTCATGATGGCGAGGTCGACGCGCATGAGATCGCGCTGGTGGATGAGCTGTTGATGGCGCGCGAGGATGTGGCGGACTACTTAGTGGGGCTGGATGAGCTTCAGCTGGGGTTAGGTGCGGGGCTTGGGGAGCTAGAGCTGCCCGCGCAGGATGTGTTCTGGGCCTCGCTGGAGGCGCGCCTTGCGCCAGCGCGTGGTCCGAAGGTGTTGCCGTTCCCGAGCGTGGCGGCGCAGCCCTCTACGGCGGAGCGACCTGCGTTCAACTTGGAGCACCACTTGGTCATGCTGTATCGCTGCCATGACGGTGAGGCGACGGCGCAGGAGCGCGCGCAGGTGAGCGCGTGGGCGGAGATCGATCCGCAGGTGGCGCAGCGCGTGAGCGCGCTGGATGAGCTGCGCTTGTCGGCGCAGGTGGCGTGTGATGCGATGCAAGAGCCGGTGGAGTGGTCCACCATCTGGCAGGGCGTCTCGGCGCAGCTTGGCGAGGAGGCGCCTGGCGTGGTGTCGCTCGCGAAGGCGCGTGAGGCGCGCCGCTTCGGAGGGCGGCGCGAGCTGGCGGCGGCTGTGGCCGCGATGCTGTGTGCGGGCTTAGGGCTTGGCTTGTTCGCGGACCGGCTGCTGGGGCCGCGCGAGATTAAGACGATCGTGATCGTGGACAGCGTCGAATATTCTGGTGGCGCGACAGGTCGAATCAGCGGCCAATCGTTACAACCTGCGAGCCTGACCTCCCCGGCGATGAGCAGGCCTGAGGCTGCCGAGCCTGGCGAGCCGACGATCATCTGGTTGTTAGAGCCCGCTGAGGGCGATGCGCCGCCGGCTACCCCAGGCGCGCCCGAAGAGGAGGCTGCTCAGCGTGAGAAGAAGAAGCGCAAGCTGAAGCCGATATGATCCTGATGTGTTCGCCAGTGGCGAGCGATGACACGATCTGCCGAGATTGAGGCCCATCATGAACCTGCGACTGATCCAAGCGCTGCTGATGTGCTGCACCCTGATGGTGGGGATGATGGCGCAGGCTAAGCCTGCGGCCGCGCAGTCGGCGCAGGTGGAGGTGCGCGTGATCGCGGCAAGTCGCACGGGCGAGGGGGTCGACGCCCAGCTGCAAGATCTCAAGCCGCAGCTGGAGCGAGGCTTCACCAGTTATACCGGCTTCAAGCAGATCGGCAGCCAGACGATGACCCTCCCTGAGCGCGGCACCTCCACGATGCGCTTGCCGGACGGGAGCGCGCTGACGTTGACCTTTCATGGCTACGTTGGGTCGTTGGCGAAGCTCGGCCTCAACCTCGCAGAGCGGCTCAACACGACGCTGCGCGTCTCGCCAGGCAGCACCTTCTTTCAGGCGGGCTTGTCCTACCAAGAGGGGATCTTGGTCTTAGCGATCAAGATCAAGCCCTAGCCCCAGTCGCCCTACGCTGCCTCCTATGTCAAAAGCCCATCACCTCATCAAGATGAGGTGATGGGCTTTTGACATAGGGGCGCGTCGCAGGATCGGTGCTGTGCGGGGGGCGTGAGTGGTGTATGCTGGAGGGGCCACGTTTTGGCGATGCGGGTGAGATGAGGCGGCCGAGCACGCGCGAGGTGTCCCATGCGGGTAGCGCGCTTGAGGTGGTTGGTGAGCTTGGGCGTCTTGAGCGGCGCACCAGCCGAGCCCTTGGCAGAGGTCGGAGCATGACACACGCGCTGCTGCATCAGAGCTTGGGGGGTAAATATCAGCTCAACGCGTTGATCGGACAGGGCGAGATGGGGGCGGTGTTTCGGGGGCGCCATCAGGCGATGGGACGAGAGGTGGCGGTGAAGGTGTTGGACGCGTCTGCTGGCGAGCCTGAGATGTTGCGTCGGCGCTTCGCGCGTGAGGCGCAGCTGGTGAGCCAGCTCCAGCACCCGAGCACGATCACGCTCTATGATTATGGTGAGCAAGACGCGCTGCTGTATTTGGTGATGGAGCATGTAGAGGGGGAGACGCTCAAGGCGCACCTTGATCGTGAGGGTGCGATGGCGCCGGGGCGCGCTGTGGCGTTGATGATGCAGCTGTTGGGGAGCTTGGAGGAGGCGCATCATCACGGCATCTTGCATCGCGATCTGAAGCCCGCGAACTTGATGCTCACGCGGGATTTTCGGGGCCAGGAGCAGCTCAAGGTGTTGGACTTCGGCGTGGCGACGATCTGGCGCGAGCCGAAGGAGGGCGAGTTGCTGGCGCTGGTAGAGGGCGCCGCGCGTACGCAGAGCCAGGGTTTTATTGGGACGCCCCGTTATGCTGCGCCGGAGCAGATCATGATGGGGCAGCTCAGCCCCGCGACGGACCTGTATGCGGCTGGGCTGATCTTGTGGGAGCTGCTGTTGGGTGTCCCCGCTGCGAGGCACAAGCAGGTGCGTGACTGTCTGCTCGCCCACTTGAGCGAGGCGCCGTGGCGGCTGCCGTCGGCTTCGGGGCGCTGGTCGCGGGCGCTCGCGTCGGTGGTGCATCGGGCGCTGGAGAAGGATCCGTCGCGCCGCTATCAGAGCAGCGCGTCCTTCGCGCAGGCGCTGTCACAGGTGATGGCGGCGAGCGTCGATGCAGCGGCGGATGAGGGCGATGAGGCGCTGCTGGGGGTGGAGGAGCAGCTTGGGGGTGTGACGCCGCTGATCGATCCCAACCTGATGGATGATGAGGAGCACGCGCAGGCGCGCGCGCTGCAGAGCGCCCCTGTGGTGGTGCGGGCGCCCCAAGGGCGCGCCCAGGCGCAGCCTGGGCGCGTCCCGAGCGGCGGCGGCGCGGCGACGCCTCAGCCTCATCTTGTGGCGCCACAGGCGCCGCCGCCTGCGCTGACGCGCGCGTCGCCCCAGGAGCTGAGCGCGATGGCGCACGGGCTACCGCGCGCGACGCCGCAGGAGATCGCGAGCGCGGCGGCGCGGTGCGCGCGGCGGCCTCAGCCGCCTCGGTGGCGGCGCGCGGTGGGCCTCTTGGGCGTGCTCTCGCTCATCACGCTCGTCGCATTGTTGGCGGCGCAGGCGCTGGGTGTAAAGCGCGCCGAGGAGGTGCCCGATGAGGGGGCGCGGCTGATGCGTGAGCTTGAGGCGCGCTTGGATCGGGAGACGCGACCCGTGGCGCCTCAAGAGGTGTTCTCAGATGCGGGGATTGATCAGGCGATCCAGGCGGCGGGTTGGAGGCGAGAGGGGGCGCCGCAGGGGCTGTTGTTGGGTGGCTTGCATCAGCAGACCACACGCTATGTGCGCGATGGTGCGTCGGTGGAGGTGAACATCGTGAGCGCGCGCGCGCCGCAGGCGTTGCAGGATTACGTCAGCGGTGTGCATGCTGACGCGCGTCGCGTGGCGTTGAGCGAGACGAAGGTCGTGACATTGCGCGCCCGGGGTTCGAGCGGCGCGGGTAGCCGCGCGTTGGTCGGGCTGGAGGAGCACTTAGGGCGCTATCGTGCGCTGGTGTTGAGCCAAGAGGTGGTGCCATGAGCGTGGAGCTGAGAGCGCCTAGATGAAGCAGCCGATCTACGCAGATGGGACGATGATCGCGGGGCGCTATCGCATCGATCGTGCGGTCGCGCGCGGCGGATGTAGCGTGGTGTATCAGGGCACGCACGTGGAGATGCAGCGGCCCGTGGCCTTGAAGCTGATGAGCCCGCTCAGTGGGGATGAGGATCGGGCGTGGGTGGAGCGCTTCAAGCGCGAGGCGCGGCTGGCGAGCAAGCTGCGTCATCCGAACACGATCACGATCTTCGACTATGGCAGCGCGCAGGGGATCTTGTTCATCGCGATGGAGTGGGTGGAGGGGTTGTCGTTGCGCCAGGCGATTCGCCAAGATGGAGCGATCCAGGCGCGGCGCGTGGCGACGCTGACGTTGCAGCTGTTGGGGAGCTTGGAGGAGGCGCACCAGCAGCACATCTTGCATCGCGATGTGAAGCCCTCAAACATCATGCTGACGACGAGCGTGGAGGGCGATGAGCTGCTGAAGGTGCTGGACTTTGGCTTAGCCAAGATCGACGCGCCGGACTACGCGCAGGCGGGGCAAGCGGCGCTGACGCGCCCGGGTGATTTTGTGGGGACGCCGCGCTACGCGTCGCCGGAGCAGCTGCGCGGCCACGCGCTGACGCCCGCGTCGGATCTGTACGGCGTGGGGATGGTGATGTGGGAGATGCTGGTGGGGGAGCCGGCCGTGCCAGACATCGACTTTGGCACGTGCGTGCAGCATCACTTGGGGCCTTCGCCGTGGCGCTTGCCCTCGGGGATCAGCTGTCCAGCGGGCCTGGCGAGCGTGGTGGAGCAGGCGCTAGAGAAGGATCCTTTGGCGCGCTATCAGGACTGCGCCTCGCTGCGCGAGGCGCTAGAGGGGTGGTTAGAGGTCGAGGCCCGAGGTCGCCCGCGCGATCTGTTCGGCACGATCGAGGGGATAGGTTCGCCAGCGGCGGCGTCCGAGGCGTTGAGCGCGCAGGAGGAGGAGGAGGCGGCGGCGCCGCTGCTGGCGTTGCGCGATCCTGACGATCCGAGGCGAGGGCGCGCGGCGCCTCCGGCGCCGCAAGCGCTCGGCGTGGAGGTGAGCAGCGATCCCCACAGCGCGCCAGCGCTGGAGCTGACGCCGCGCCCTCGCCTGAAGCGCACCTCGGGCACGGTGATGGCGATGGCGCCGCCTGAGCGTGTGTCGTTATCAGCGCGGCGTGAGCGCGGCGTCGCAGGCGCCGCGAGCCTCGTGGTCGGAGCTGCGGTGGTGGTGGCGCTTGGGCTTGGGGGGTGGCGTATGGCGCGCAGGCCTGCTGGCGAGGTGGCCGCGCCGATTGAGGATGCTGCTGTGCCTGAGGGCTCAGGCGAGCAGGAGGCGCTCGCGCCGAGCGAGCCTGCGCGTGGGCCGAGCGCGCACGCGCTTGAGCATGCCTTGCAGCGCGCGGGGTGGAAGCTTGCGGGTCAGCGCGAGGTGTTGGAGCTGAGCAGCGCGCGTCAGACCAGCTGGCGCGCGCGCGATGGGCGTGACGTGGTGGAGCTTGTGGTCTATGAGTGCACCAGCGAAGCGCAAGCGCAAGAGCTGATGCAGAGCACGGAGCCTGGGGTCAGAGCGTCGCGCTTTGAGCAGACCGTGGTGCGCGCGCGCCCGGCGCCAGGCAGCGACGCGGAGGTCGCGTCGCGCGCGCTTGGCACGATGCGCGCGCTGCTGCCCTGAGCGCGTTATGCGCGCGGCGCATGGCGGGCTTGGGAGATTGTTGGATCATGCGTGTGGTGCATGTTGGGCGCTTAGTCGCATGACAGGCGGCGTTGATGAGGGTGCTCGCGCGCAGCGTGCGGCGCGTCGGTGGTTGAGGTGAAGGTTGTGGTGAGCGGTGAGCGAGCAGAGGAGCGAGGGGATGCGCTGCGCGGTGAGGCGCTCGACGCGCTGCGCGCTTGCGCGCGCAGCCTCGGGCTGGAGGTGGCGCGCGCAGCGCGTCAAGGCGTGCTGCTGCGGCTGTGGCCCGCCTCGCTTGACGCCCTCCCCAGCGCCGACGCGTTGCGTGAGCTGGCTGACCTGCTCGGCGGTGATGGCGTGCGCTTTGTCGCCTTGGTGCTAGATGAGCCCGATGAGATAGACCCCCACGTTGAGGTTACGCCATGAGCCAACAAGCGAGCGCTGAGGTTGAGGCGATGATGGCCGCCATCATCCAAGAACTGAGCGGCTTCGATCGCGTGGTCGTGGCGCTCAGCGGTGGCGTCGACTCCAGCGTGGTCGCAGCCCTCGCTCATCGCGCCTTGGGCGATCGCGCCTGGGCTGTGACCGCCGTGAGCGAGACGCTCGCTGATCGCGAGCGCGATGAGGCTCGCGAGGTCGCCCGCGAGATCGGCATCCGTCACGAGGAGCTGTCGTTCAGCGAGCTGGACAGCGAGGACTTTCGCGCCAACACCAGCGCGCGCTGCTTCTATTGTCAGTCCATGCGCTTTGGTCAGCTGCGCGCGCTGGCCGAGCGCGTGGGCTGTGAGGTGGTGGCCTCTGGGACCAACGCCGATGACCCTGGCGAGCATCGGCCGGGGCTTGAGGCGATGCGTCAGCTGCAGGTGTATCAGCCGCTGCTGACGCATCAGGTCAACAAGGCGCAGGTGCGTCAGATGGCGCGCGCGCTGGGGTTGAGCGTGTGGGACAAGCCCGCCAAGGCGTGCTTGTCCTCGCGCCTGCCGCACGGCACCGAGGTGACGCACGAGCGGCTGCGTCGCATCGAGCGCGCCGAGGAGGCGCTGCACGAGGAGGGGTTTGTGCAGTTTCGCGTGCGCGATCATGGCGGCATCGCGCGCGTGGAGCTTGGGACCGAGGAGCAGCCGCGCGCGCTGGATGGCGACCTGCTGCGCAGGATCGCCAAGCGCGTGCGCGCGGCGGGCTTTGATGAGGTGACGCTCGATCTGGTGGGCTATCGCGCGGGGAGCGTGTCGATCACGCCCGGCGCGCGTGGCTGATACAGCGCGCTAATGGCCGGCCACCAAGCGCGTGATCTTGGTGGCGGTGACCGCCGCCCCGTAGCCATTATCAATGTTCATCACGGCCACGCCCGGCGCGCAGCTGTTGAGCATGGTCAGCAGCGCGGCCACGCCCCCAAAGCTGGCGCCATAGCCCACGCTCGTCGGCACCGCGATGACGGGCTGTCGCACGAGGCCCGCGACGACGCTCGGCAGCGCGCCGTCCATGCCCGCGACCACGATGATCACGCCCGCGCCCGAGAGCCTGTCGAGCTGGCTGAGCAGGCGCTGCAAGCCCGCGACGCCGACGTCATTGATGGCCGCCGTAGGGTTGCCGAGCAGCTCGCTCATGAGCGCGGCCTCGCGCGCGACGGGCTGGTCGAGCGCGCCCGCAGACAGCACCAGCACCTCAGGGCGCCCGGATACGGGCTCGGCGGGCGGCTTGGTGGCGATGATGCGGGCGACCTCATCCACAAACAAGCGCTCGCGCAGCGGGCCGAGCGCGGCGAGCAAGGGTGCGTCGACGCGGGTGGCGACGAGCTGGAGGTCGCGATCGAGGTAATCGCGCAAGATCGCCGTGACCGCCGCCGGGGGCTTGCCCTCGGCCAAGATGGCCTCGGGGACGCCGGTGCGGACCTCGCGCTGGTGGTCAAACTTGCCGATGAGGTGCTCCTCAAAGGGGCGCTTCGCGGTCGCCTCCAGGACCTCATCGATCGTGGCGTCTCCGGCCTGGAATGCGCTCAAGAGCTGTCTCATCTTGTCCATGCGCGGTCCTCGCTGGGCGGTCGTGATGGCGCTTGCGTCGGCGTCGACGGTTGAAATACGCTCCCGGCGGCCAGAACACAAGCCGCGCCATGACTTGCGCGCGCACTCTTTTGACCCAGGATCTTCCGTGCCTCATGTCCACATTGAGATGATCGGCGGACTCGCCGGAGACATGTTCATCGCCGCCGCGCTCGACGCGGGGCTGATCGAGGTCGAGGCGCTCGCTGGCGTGCTCAGTCAGGTGGGCTTGGGCCAGATCGAGGTCCGCGCCGAGCGGGTGATGCGCTTTGGGATTCAGGCCACGCATGTGAGCTTCGCGGGCTGGGATCCGATCCATGAGGCCGATCATCGCCACCTGAGCCAGATCCAGGCCATGATCGACGCGAGCGCGCTGGATGAGGCGGTCAAGGCGCAGGCGCAGGCGCTGTTCTTGCTGCTCGGTGAGGCCGAGTCAGCGGTGCACAACATCCCGCTTGAGCAGGTTCACTTCCATGAGATCGGGGCGGTGGACTCGATCTTGGACTTCATCGGCGCGGCCTATGTGATCGCGACGCTTGGCGCGACGTGGACCGCAGGCAACGCGCCGCAGGGGCGCGGCATGATCCAGACGGCGCACGGCACGATGGCGGCGCTGGCGCCTGCGGCGGCGCGCCTGCTGGTGGGCTATGTGCTTGAGCCGCGCAAGGTGAAGGGGGAGCTTGTGACGCCCACGGGGGCGACCTTATTGCGCGCGCTGACGCGCCCGGGCGCGCTGCCACAGCCGGGCGCGCTGCGCGCGGTGGGCTACGGGGCGGGCACGCGCGAGGTGCCGGGGCTCGCCAATGTGGTGCGTCTGAGCGTGTCTGAGGTCGCGCAGGCGCATGACAGCTCGCTGATCCGAGAGTCGATCGTGAGGTTGGGCGCGGACATCGACGACATGACGCCCGAGGCGCTGGCGTGGGCGGCGTCGCAGCTCTTGGCCCAAGGCGCGCTGGACGTGGTGACGACGCCCGCGCTGATGAAGAAGGGGCGCGCGGGCGCCACGCTCACGGCGCTGTGTCTGCCCGATGACGCAGAGCGGCTGGCCGAGTGGGTGTTGTTACACACCAGCACGCTCGGGGTGCGGGTGGAGCCGCTGACGCGCTTGATCTTGGGCCGACGCGTGGACGTGGCGCAGACGCCCTATGGTGAGGTGCGGCTGAAGGTGGCGCTGCGCGGTGAGGAGGCGGTGAAGGCCGCCCCTGAATATGAGGACTGCGCCCGTCAGGCGCAGGCGCATCAGGTGTCGGTGTCGCGCGTGTATGAGGCGGCGCTGACGGCGTGGCGTCAGGCGCAGCGCTGACGGCGCTTGGCGCGCGCCAAGCGCCGCGCTATCTTCCCGTACTTGTGGATGAGACATCATGACGAGGTGCGCGCATGGAGGCGATCGGGCTTGTCGGTCACACGGGCTTGGCCCCGCTGTTGACGACGCTGTGTGTGAGGCGCGGGGTGGCGGTGCGCTGCTGGCTGCCAGACGGCGAGGGGCAGGCGCCGGAGGGTGCGGATGCCGTGGCGCTGGATGCGCTCCGTGAGGTGCCGCTGGTGTTCTTCTGCGTGCCGATGGCGCGCGCGCGCGCGACGGCGCGTCGCTTAGGCGATGTGCTGCACGGCGCGCATGTGATCGTGCACGGCAGCTGGGAGCTTGAGCC
>CAYXWB010000161.1:0-7346 GCA_964468515.1 uncultured Bradymonadales bacterium
GTCATCCCCCTGTTTCGCTCGTTCCGTATCTTCCGCGTGTTCAGACTGTTGCGCCTGTTCCGCTTTGGCGTCATCATGAACCGGCGCTTGATGCGCTTCTCGCCGATGTTCCGCTACATCAAAGCGGAGTACATCTTCATCTCGCTCAGCATCGTGGTCATGGTCCTCATGGGGGCCTTCTCCATGCGCATGGCCGAGGGGCGCACCAACCCCGACTTCGCCACCTTGGAGCAAGCCCTCTGGTTCTCTATGATGAGCCTCATCGGCGGCGAGCCGATCAATGGGAACCCTCAGACGCGCCTGGGCTTGCTGGTCACCACCGTCTTGATGTTGGGCGGCCTGACCATCTTCGCCATCTTCGCAGGTACCGTCTCCGCTGTGATGGTGAACTCATTGCGTAATATCAAGATTCGCAAGGTCGAGCTTGAAGATCTGGAGGGCCACGTCGTCATCTGTGGCTGGAATCGCGCGGGTCGCCTCCTGCTCGATGAGCTGCTGCTCGACAAGAAGCGCTTCAAGCACTTCGTCGTGCTCTGTGAGGATGATCGCCTGCAAGATGATCCTCACTTCATGAGCTTGGTTGATGAGGTGTTCTTCCTCAAGGGCGACTACACCCGCATGGAGCTGCTCGATCGCGCGGGCATCAAGCGCGCAAGCTACGCCATGCTCTTGGCGGACTCCACCAAGGAGGAGCGCTCCAGCCAAGATCGCGACGCGCGCACCGTCTTGGCCGCGATGCTCATCGAGAAGATGAACAAGGGCATCTACACCGTGGTCCAGCTCTTGAACCGCGACAACGAGGCCAGCTTGCGCGAGCTGAAGGTTGAGGAGATCATCGTGAGCGATGAGTATGTCGGCAACATTATGGCCACCGTGGCCAAGAATCGCGGGATCGTCAACGTCCTCGATGAGCTGCTCACCTCCAAGTATGGTCATGAGTTCTTCAAGCAGCCCATGCCCGCGCTGCTCGTCGGTAAGACCGTGCTTGAGGCGATCGCGATCCTCAAGCTTCACCACGACGCCACGCTGATCGGGGTGGACTTACACACAGGAGACGGGCATCACGGCGTGGAGGTTAACCCCCCCGCTGACCTCGTGCTCTTGGCCACCCATGACCTCATCATCGCTGCAAAGCAGCCCATCTCGTGAAGAAGTGTTACGGTGCTTGGCTCGCCCCCGCAGGTGCGCAACTTGCCCGGGGTATTCTTGGTTGTGGCGGCTCATCATGCGCCTGTGCGCAGGCTGTTGCCGCCCTTTCGCCAGTCATAGCGGCTGGTCGTGGAGCGATGGGAGCGACGGATGCTGACTAACTTCCTCTTACAGTTTGCGCTGATCGGCGCAGAGTGGGTCCTCTGGGTCCTCGTCATCTTGTTCTTCATTGATGGCGGGATCATGCTGGAGCGTGGCCTGTTCTACGGCAAGCGCTCGATCGACGCGCAAGCCCTGCGCGTCAAGCTTGAGGCGCTGTTCGCCAAGCGCGACTTCGAGGGCGCCGCAGAGCTGCTCAAGAATCAGCCCAGCATGGAGGCGCGCGTCGTCCTGTTCGGCCTGCGCGGCCACGATCGCGGCCATGACGCCGTCGCGGAGCTGATGCAAGGCGCCCAAGCCACCGAGCGCGGTCGCTACGATCGGGGCTTGGGCTTCTTAGGCACCATCGGCAACAACGCCCCCTTCATCGGCCTCTTTGGCACCGTGCTCGGTATCATCGGCGCCTTCGCCAACCTCGCCGATGGCAGCCCCGAGGCCTCGCGCCAGGTCATGCACGCCATCAGCGAGGCGCTCGTCGCCACCGGCGTCGGCCTGCTCGTCGCCATCCCCGCGGTCGTCGCCTTCAACGTGTTCAAGGCCCGCACCAAGCGCGCGCAAGCTCAGACCGAGCTCTTGTCGCACACCTTGCTCGCCTTCTTACACGAGGCGCCCTCCGACAAAGAGATGGGCTCCGTCTGAGCTTATCGGCTCATGCTCACCACCGCACTCGCTTAGACTGAGAGATCGTTATGGCAGGAGGCGCCTCCGACGACGAGGACATGATCACCGGGATTAACATCACCCCGCTGGTCGATATCATCCTCGTCGTCCTCATCATCTTCATGGTCACCGCCACCAGCATCGTCAAAGCGCAGATCGGCGTCGATCTGCCTCGCGCTGCCAGCGGTCAGGCCGAGCTGAAGACCACCCTCACGTTCGTCGTCAAGGTCGATGGCTCCTATCAGCTCGACGGCAACCCCATCGCCATCGAGCAGATCGCCACCCGCGTGCGCGATGAGAAGCGCAAAGACCCCGAGGTCCGCGCCGTCATCGCCGCTGATAAGGGCGTCGAGTATGGCCGCGTCGTCGAGCTGATTGACACCGTCAAGCTCAACGGCATCGAGAAGTTCGCGCTCAACATTGAACGCAAGCCCAGGCCGCAGTGACCTATGCGTGATGACGACACCAACGCCCCCATCGAGGCCGACTCGCCGCCTCCTGGCTCGCTGCGCTTTGATGACCCGCTGATCGAGACGCGTCGATCCGCTGGCCAGCGCATCACCTCGCTCGCCGCCATCTCCATCGGCGCGGGCGTCCTCCAGGTCGCCGCCGTCCTCGCCCTCGTCACCCTCGCGCCCATGTGCTCGCCAGCGTCCGTCGCTGAGGCCGAGAAGCCTGAGCAGATCGAGCTCGCGATGGTCTCTGAGCCCGAGCCCGAGCCCGAGCCCGAGCCCGAGCCCGAGCCCGAGCCTGAACCCGAGCCTGAACCCGAGCCTGAACCTCCCAAAATCGAGCCGCCGCCTGTGCCGCCTAAGTCGCCAGAGCCGCGCCCCGTGCCTAAGGACGAGCCGCCGCCTCCCAAAGAGCAGCCGCCGCCTGAGCCGCCCGCGTCCATGAAGGCCGTCGAGCTGGAGGGCCTCACCGCTGAGGCCACCACCGAGGCGGGTGACTTCGCCATGAAGGTCGGCAAGGGCATCGACTCGGGTAAGATCACGACCAAATACGTTGATCCTAACCGTATGGACAAGATCATCACCGGCAGCGGTGATGGCGATGGCTCCGGCACGGCTACAGGCAAGGGCGTCTCCACGGGCCAAGGTCAAGGCGTCGGGCGCGACTGCCCGCGCCGCGCCGCCAAGGCCACCTCACAGCCTAAGGTGCCACCTGAGGATTACCCCGCTGAGGCCAAGCGACGCGGCATTGAGGGCGTCGTCACCGCCTTGCTCACCGTCGAGACCACAGGTGAGGTGTCCGAGGTGAAGCTCGTCAAGAAGGCCGGCTATGGGTTTGATGAGCTGGCTCAGAGCGTCATGAAGCGCTGGCGCTTCACCCCCGCCGAGGAGAACTGCGCCAAGATCACCACCCGCGTGCGCTTCACCTACGTCTTTGAGCTGTCTGACTATTGAGCCTCACTCACACCTCAACGCTCACCCCTTCAACGCGCCCCGCCTCGGGGCGCGTTGGCGCTTCGATGCGCGCCAGTCAGGCCCCCAGGGCTGCTTGGGCCACGCCTCGCTCAAGCGATGCAGCGCACGCTACGGAGCGCCGCGTTCAACCTCACAACCTCTCGCGCGGTGCATCGCTGCGCTAGATTCTAAGCGGGGATCGTCCAAGCGAGCGGGTCACTTGCAGCCTGAGCGTGGCCACAGAGGTGGGGGCGAGTCAGGGCGCCAGATGCGAGGCAGCGTCTAAGCCTAGGGGCTCAGGATGTGGCGAGAGCGCCTCATCTGAGATGAGCTGTCCGGCCTCAAGCGAGAGGATGCGTGAGGCGATGCGCTTGGCATCGGCCAGGTCGTGCGTCACGAGCAAGGCTGGGACGCTCGTCGTCGCGACGAGGGCGCGCAGCACCTCGCCAAGCTCCGCCCGCAGCGCTTGATTGAGCGCAGAGAAGGGCTCATCAAGCAGCAGCAAGCGCGGCTGCGTGGCGAGCGCGCGCGCCAGCGCGACGCGCTGCGCCTCGCCGCCTGACAGCGTCGCGGGCGCGCGGCGCGCCAGCGCGCCGACGCGCGCGCGCTCAAGCCAAGACATCGCCTCAGCGCGGCGCGCGCGACGCGTCCCGCCGCGCAGCCCGTAGGCGACGTTCTCTAGCACGGACAGATGGGGGAAGAGCGCCAGGGATTGAAACACCAGCGCGATACGACGCCGATGGGGCGCGACGAAGACCCCTGCGTCGCTGTCGAACATCAGCGCGTCGTCGATGGCGATGCGGCCGACGCTTGGCCGCACGAGCCCCGCGATGCACTCAAGCAGCGTCGTCTTGCCCGCGCCTGACGGCCCCATGATCGCGGTGATAGTGGACGAGACCTCAAACGCGGCGTCGAGCCGGGGGGCTTGGCCCGCGCGCCCCTCCACGCGAACGCGCACTGACAAACGCGCCCTATCACCACGCATGGGGCCTCCCACGCGCGAGCTTGGTGCCGAGGTAGAGGGCGCCGATGGCGAGCGCCGACATCACCGCGACCATCCCCGCTGCCTCAGCCTGCCGGTTGGCTTGGACCGCGTCGTAGATGGCCAGCGCGCCGGTCTGCGTGAGGCCAGGGATGTTGCCTGCCACCATGAGGGTCACGCCAAAGTCGCCCAGCGCACGCGCGAACCCGAGCGTGAGCCCGGCCAGCCAGCCGCTGCGGCTCAAGGGCAACACCACCGTGAAGAACACTTCAAGCGGTGATGCCCCGAGCGTCGCGGCCGCACCTGTGAGCCTGGGATCAACGTCCTGCATCGCCGCGCGCGTCGACTTCACCACGAACGGGAGCGCGGCGAGGAACGCTGCTAACACCGCGCCTGCCTTGGTGAACACGAGCGAGGCGCCCGTCACCGCCTCGTAAGCGCGGCCCAGCGCGGTGTCGCGCCCGATGCTCAAGAGCAAGTAGTAGCCGAGCACGGTCGGCGGCAAGACCATCGGCGCCGTGATGAGCGCGTCCACAAGATCTCGCCCCCAAAAGCGCGCGCGCGCGAGCAGCCCCGCCAGCGCCACGCCGACGATGCCTGCCAGGGCCGTCGCGACCACCGCCACTTGAAAGGAGAGCGCGAGGGGTTGCCAGCTCATCGGGGGCCCTCAAGCGCCTCACCGGGTAACATGAAGCCGTATCGGCGCATGATCTCGCGACCTGACGCGCTGTTGATGAAGCGTGCGAGGGCTGCGCCGCCGTCGCGATTGGCGCCGTGTCGGCACACGACCAGCGCCTGCTCAATGGGACGATGCGCGCCCTCGCCGATCAGCACCCAGGGGTTGTCCCGATCGTGGATGACAAGCGACAGCGCGACGATAGCCGCTTCCACGTTGCCCGTCTGCGCGAATTGATAGGTCTGGCGGATGTTCTCACCAAAGACGAGGCGATCCTTGAGCGTGTGCCACACGTGAGCGTGCTCCAACGCCTCGCGGGCGGCCATCCCATAAGGGGCGTGCTCGGGGCTTGCGATCGCGACGCGCGCGAAGCGCGGCTCAGCCAGCTCCTGCAGCTGTGTCGCGGGCGCGACGACGCCGCGCCGCATCCAGAGGGCGATGCGTCCGCGCGCGTAGGGCGCTTGGGTTGCGCCGTCGCACGCTTGTGCCTTGATCACCTCTTCCACGAACGAGACGTTGGCCGCGGCGAACAGGTCGAAGGGCGCGCCTTGGCGAAGCTGGGCCGCCAGCAGCCCGGTCGAGCCAAAGCTGAACACGACCTGCTGGCCTGTCTCCTGCGTGTACTTGCGGCCGAGCTCCTCGAACGCGAACGTCAGGTCAGCGGCTGCCGCGACACGCACTGGCGAGCGCGACGAGGGCGCGGCGCGCTCGCAGCTGGTGAGCGCGATGAGCACGCCCAAGGCGAGGAGGGCGGCAGCTTGTGGCGAGGTGAGCTTCATCGGCGCGCTCCGCAGGGTAGGCGTCGAGGTGACGGCGCGTGTCACCTTATGACACAACCTCTGCTTCAACACGACCTCCCGAGCGGTGCGTCGATGCGGCTGATGGTGCGCGGGGATCGTCCAAGCGAGCCTGTCACTTGCAGCGCACCTCAGCGCGCGGGGATCACCACACGAAACTCGCCAGCGCCATCAGTGGACGCCTCGCCGATGAGGCGCAGCTGCGCATCGACCGTCTCATGGACCTGCAAGCGCAGCGCGGGCATGGGCTGGAGCGCGTCATCGTAGACCGCGCCCTCGATGAGCTGGGCTGCGGGCAGGCGCAGCTCGCGCGGGTTGGCGGCGTCGGCCATCGCGCCCTCTAAGGTGAACACCGCGCGCGGTTGGCTGCTGGCGCTGTGAGGGCTCACCTCGGCTTGATAGCGCGTCGGCTCCACCCAGGCGGTGAGCCTCCCCTCATCGTCTGTCTCCAGCGTGAGGGCTTCTTGCTCGACCCCTTCTTGGGTCAGCGCCGTGTATTGACGCTCCGGGGTGAGCGTGACGCTGGCCCGTGCCAGCGGCGCGCCCATCTGATCGACCACCCGCAGCGCCAGCTCGGCCTTGGGATCCAGGCGCACGATCTGCTCGCTCAAGGCGCTGGTGAGATCGAGCGTAAAGCGCGCGCGCGCGAAGCGCGAGGTGGGCGGAGGCAGCAGCTCCACCGTGTGCGCTAGCGCGGGCAGATTTAAGGTCACGCTCCAGTCGGTGGGCGGATCGGAGGGGCTGCGCCCGGGCGTCTCGATCGCGCGCCAGCGCGTTGTCACCTCCAGCTCGCCAGCCCCAAAGGAGGGCGCGCGCGCGATGATGCGCAGATCCTCAGGGTGAAAGTCGAGCGCCTCGCGCTGCTCAGGATCCATGCGCAGCGTGACGGGCCGCGCCACGCGCGAGAGCTGACCTAGTGACAGCGCCAGCGGCGCGGGCTGCTGACCTTCTTGGGTGTCAATGCGCCCTAAGAAGACGACGCGTGGCAGCAGGTCTTGCGCGTCATCCGGTGAGACGATCACGTCAAACGGGCCTGACTCTGGGCGGACCTGAAGGGCGAAGATGCCCTCGGCGCTGGTCAGCGCGGTGGTGCTCAGCTCCCCCGTGCGCTGCGAGCGCGCCACCACGCGCGCGCCTGCCACCGGCAGCGGGCGCGCGTCGAGCGCGCCCGGCAGCTGGTGCGAGACGGTGCCGCTGATGGCCAGCGGCACAGGCAGCGTGCGGCTGAAGTTGGTGCTCAGGGTGAAGGTCTGATCTCGCCAGATCTTCATCGGCGCGCTGCGCCCCTCAGGGAAGAACGTCACATCGTAGCTGCCTTGCAACAGATCGACGTGGTACTGGCCCCGTTGCACGCGCGCCTGACGCGGCGTCAGCGCGATGGCGCCCGCGCCACGCGGTGAGAACACCAGCTGTCCTGCGGGCGAGGCTTGCGTGCTCGCGCTCTGGAGGGCCCCCACCAGCGTGAGGCTCGGGCGCAGCGCGAAGTCTTGGCGCTCGCGCGCCACGACCTCAAAGGG
>CAYXWB010000161.1:7446-11701 GCA_964468515.1 uncultured Bradymonadales bacterium
GCGCACCTCAGAGCGAGCCATTGCACACCACGTTAAACTCCAGCGCCCACGCATAGGCGACCTTGTACGCATCTTGTTGTTCGAAGACGCCGCTGTCACCCGTCCCCTCCCAGGGGCGGTCCGACACATAAAACCAGATCGTCTCATGGTCCACGCCTGCCAAGCGCGGATTACACGGATCGATGGTCTGCTCCGCGCCGCCAAACACATAATAGACGCCGCGCGCGTCGCGCTCCTCGCCGAGCCGCTGCAACGTCGAGGCGAGCAGCAGGCCGATGGTCGGCCCATACCAGGCGTAGTACAGCTCCGCCTCGGGGTTCGGGTCGAGCACGCGCGTCACGCTCAGGCGCCGCGATCCTTGCAGGATCAGCACCTCCTCAGGCGGATCGACGAACGCGCGATCGATATACGGTGGATAGTTCACGTCGGGCGGCTCCGGCTCAATGGGCGGCGGCAGCAGACACGCTGACGTCAGCGCCAACGTGGCAAGCAAGAACTGAGCCAGCCTTGGTGTCATGCCTACGCCCGCCGCCTCACGCTGGCCGCGCTCGGACTTTCCCGTCATGCCCTGTGACATCCGCGTCATACAGCTCGCTGAGGTGAGGCGCCGCTTGGGCGGGCCGCTCAAAGATCCTTCTCAAGGTAGCGGAAGATGGTGCGCGGATCGACGCCTAGCTCTTTGGCCGTCTGCGTGCGGTTGCCCGCGTGTCGCGCCAGCGCCTCCATGATGTACTCGTGCGCGAAGCGCTCCTTGGCGTCGGCCAGCGGCAGCAGCGGCGCCACCTCCTCGTGCGTCAGATCGAGGTCTTGGGGCGTGAGCACTTGGTTGTCGCTCAAGACCACCGCCTTCTTGAGCCGGTTCTCCAGCTGGCGGATGTTGCCCGGCCACTCATGGCGCTGCATCGCCTGCGCTGTCTCCGGGGAGAGCGCCTTGGACGCCATGTTCAGCTCCTGCGCGATGCGCTGGAGCAGGTACTTGGCGATCAGCACCACGTCGGCGCCGCGATGGCGCAGCGGCGGCAGCCGCAGCTGCACCACGTTGAGCCGATAATACAGGTCCTCGCGAAACTCCCCGCGCCGCACCGCCTGCTCCAAGTCGCGGTTGGTGGCCGCCACCACGCGGATGTCCACCTTCTCGCTGTTGGTCGCCCCCACCCGCGTGATGGTGCGCTCCTGCAACACCCGCAGCAGCTTCACCTGCAGGTTAATCGGCATCTCACCAATCTCATCCAAGAAGATCGTGCCGCCGTGCGCCGCCTGGAACTTGCCCTCGCGGTTGACGTGCGCGCCCGTGAACGCGCCCTTGACGTGCCCGAACAGCTCGCTCTCCAGCAAGCTCTCTGGGATGGCGCCGCAGTTGATGGTCACAAAAGGCCCGTGCGGCCTCAAGCCGCGCGCGTGCAGCTCCTGCGCGATCAGCTCCTTGCCCGTGCCCGTCTCCCCCAGCACCAACACGTTGACGTTGGTGGGCGCGACCTTCTCAATGGTGCGGAACACCTCGCGCATCACGTCGCACGCGCCGATGATGCTGCCAAAGCGCATGGCGTCGATCTGCTGTGACAGCGCCTTCTTGTCTGTCTGAAGATCGTTCACCAAGAGCGCGTTGGCCAAGATCAAGGCCGCCTGCGACGCGAACACCGTTAATAAGTCGAGGTGTACGCGCGTGAACAGGTTGGCCACGTTCTCATTGCCCACATAGATGAGCCCCAAGAGCGCGCCCTTGTGCAACAGCGGCACGCACATCACGCTGCTGAGCTTGAGGTTGATGACCGACTGCGCTGACTTAAACTCGGAGTGGCTCAGCGCGTCGCTCACGATCAGCGGGTGGCGGCTCTGCAGCACCTTGCCCACGATCGAGTCCGACAGATGATCCATCGCGTCGAGGATCGTCTGCCCCTTAATATTGCGCGCGACCTTGACCTCAAGCTGGTCGCCCTCACACAAGATCAAGAACCCCTTGTCGGCGCGCGTGATGTCGATGACGCCGTCCATCAGCGCCTCTAACAGGCGCGGCACCTCATAGTCGCCCAAGACCTGCTCCGCCAGCTGCTGGAGCTTACGGTAGCCGCGCAGCTCAAACTCAAGCTGCACAAGCTCGCCCTTGCCCACGCTCGCGCCTTGGGGGGGGGCGTCGAGGATCTGGATGGTGAGCTCCATCGGCCCAAGCGTGATGCGATCCTGGTGGCGAAGCTCCTGCTTCTTGCGCTTCTTGCCGTTGACCGCCACGATCGCGCCGCGCGACACCGTCTGCACTGTGAACATGCTGCCGTCAAAGTGGACCACCGCGTGGTGCGGTGACACGTCGGGGCTGTCGATGACGATGTCATTGTCCGGCGCGCTGCCCAGAGAGGTCAGCGGCTTGTCCAGCTGATAGACCGTCTTGGCGTGGGCTCCCTGGCTCTCGATCAGGCTGGGCATGGTCTCTCACAGCAGGTAGGGGGATGCTTCAGTCAGGAGGGGGAGGTGGCAGCGCGACACCTGCGCGGGGGCGAGGTCTTATCTTAGGCCCACCCTCATGCCTCGTGCCCTTTGGCGTGAGCCTGGAGAGGCTGTCAGAACCGCCAGCGCCAGTCTAGCATCATCCCGCCCATTGGGGGCAAGCGCTGCTGCGGTTGTAGCTCAGGCGGTGGACGATCCAGGGTGCGCAGCTGGAGCACCTGCTCGGGCTCATAATGCCACAGCGCGTCGGCCACGCTCCAGCCATACAGCGCGGTGAACACGCCAAGCGAGATCAGCATCGCCTGGCGCCACCCCAGCGCCAGCGCGTAGTCGCCGCTGACGCCATCATCGCCCGTGCCATAGAACGTGTCGCCGCTGCTGCTGCCGCGCAGCCCCAAGATCACAAAATAGCTGGTCACGTTGATGGCCAGCGCCACGCCTTGGCCTGCGGCGAACAGCGTCCCCTTGATGGGCTGCCCGTTCTGAAACTGGCCTACGCCAAATGGCGCGAAGTTCAGCGCGTAGCTGCGCTTGCGCACCATGCGCTCAATGTAGATCGTCTCAAGCCCTGGATCTGCGGCGAGCTTGGGATCGCGGCGCAGCCGCTCAAGCTCCTCGCGATGCTCCTCGCGGACCTGCTCGAACATGTCCAGCACGCTGATCGGATAGATGAGCGGATCGAGCACATGATCGGGGCGCTCACGCAAGAGCGCCAAAAATTGCGCCTTGGCCATGCGCTGGAGCGCGTCGCGCTGGCTGGCCTCACGCGCGGCCTGCGCCTCAAAGAACGCGCCCGCGCCGAGCAGCGCGCGCGCCTCAAAGCGTGCCTCCTCGCGCTCATAGCGCGGCTTGGGCTCAAGCGTCGGCTCAAGCAAGGGGCGCAGCTGCCCATACTCCCCATTGCGAAAGGCCTGGCGCGCCCGATCCAGGCGCGCCAAGGGCGCGTCCTCATCGGCCGCTGCGGCGCTCGCGCTTGGCGGCGCTTGCGCCAGGGCTGGGCGAGTGGCGAGCAGCGGGAGCAGGAAGATCAGGGGGAGGAGGGTTGGAAGGTGGCCGCGACCTCGACGCGCGCGCCGGGGCGCAGCTGCACCTCGCGCGAGAACACCCGCTGCGTGTTGTCGAACGGGCGCACCTGCACCTCCAACCTGCGGTTGGGATCGTTGCTGCCCTGTCCCAGCTCGACCGGGATGCTCACGCTGCGATGCGGCCACAGGGTCCCTTCAGGCTTGCCATTGATCCAGACCGTCGCGCGCACATCAGACTGCACGGCGATGGTCGCTGACTTCCACTGGAGCATGACGGGCACAGGTTGTGCTTGAGGCTGGGGGCCGCTCACGTCCACGACGAGCCTGCGCGCGACGCAGTCATTGCAGGTGGCGATCACGGTGTGCCTGCCTTGGGGCAGCTCCACCCCGCGATGCTGCGCGTTCCATGCGGAGACGCGCTCATCACCAATAGCCAAGAACGCGACCCCTGGCAACACCTTGAACCGATAGGGCCACCGCTCAGGCACAAGCTCCCCGGCGCGCTCACCCCCCATGTCGGCCGCCTCGGGCGTGTGGGTGAGCGCGCCGAGGTCGGGCGCGTTGGCGTGGGCGCGCGCCACGAGCTGCTGCGGCTGCGTGCGCAGCGCGCTCACGCGAGACACGCGCGTGAGCACGGGCCGCGCGAGCGCCACCCGCAGCGTCGCCTCATGCACACTCACCGCCTGACGCGCGGCCTCGTGCGCGCTGTCAAGCCGCTCGCTCAGGCGCGCCAGCGCGCCCTCAAGCGCGGCTGGAGGGGAGGGCGCGCTGGAGGCGGCCAGCGCCTGGGC
>CAYXWB010000162.1:0-11663 GCA_964468515.1 uncultured Bradymonadales bacterium
CGCTTCGCGCAGGCGCTCGCCAGCGGCCTGTCGCCCACGCTGGTGCGTGCGGCGCCGGGCGCGCGGCAGCGCGGCCGCGCCCGCGCCCTAGAGGCGCGCTTGGCGCTTCGCCAAGGCGCGCGTGAGCGCGCGCTGGCGCTGGCGCGCGAGGCCGCCGAGACCCTCACCGATGATCCTCACCCCGACGCGCGCCTCGCCCACGCCGACGCGCTCTTGGTGTGGGGCTTGAGCGCCACGCATGACAGCCAGACGCGCCGCGTCGATCGCGAGTTCGCCGCGCTTCGCGCGCAGCTCGGCCCCGACGCGCCGCTCTCACTGGGCCTCATCCCCGGCATGCGCGCCCGCGCGCGCTGGGCGTTTGTCCGAGGCGACCTCGCGCTCGCCGCGCAGACGCTAGAGGAGCTGGCCCAAGCAGGCTTCGCCGCCGATCCGTGGAGCCTCGCCAGCGGCTGCGCGCGCGCCCCCATGCTGTGGGTGATCCCTCAAGCCCAAGCGCACGCCCAAGAGGCCACGCGTCAATGCTTGGTCAGCCGCGCGCCCGACCCAGTGAGACGCGAGGTGCGCGCCATCGCCGCCCTGGCTGCGCCCGATCCGGTGGCGCCTGAGCGACGCATCGCGGCGCTTGAGGCGATCTGGAGCGACAGCGATGACGCCCACGACGCGACGCGCTTAGCGCTGGCGCGCGCGCCAGTCGCTGAGATTAGCCTGCCGCGCGACCTGGCGGCGCCGCTCGATCGTGTCAGCGCGTGGCTTCGTGAGGGGCGCCGCCAGGACGCGCTCCTGGCGCTGACGCGCCTGAACGGCGCGCCTGACGGCGCGCGCGCCGCGCTGACGCTCGCCACCATGCTGCGAGGCTTGCGCCCGCTGCTCGCGCCGCCCGCGCCGCTCGACCCTGATCCTGCTGACAGCGCATCCCAGGCCAGCGCCGCGCGCTGGCACGCGCTCTCCATCGTCCGCGCGCTGCTGTTAGGGCAGCGCGTCTTGGCCTCCCATCATCTGCACGCCGCGCAGGCGCTGGCGCAGCAGACGCGCGACAGCGCGCTGCTGTCGCACCTGGACGCCCTCGCCACGACGCACGCCCTCTCACCGATCGCAGGCACCACGCCATGAGCACGACCCCTGAGCACGAGCACGCTACGACCCCGCAGCCCGCGACCCCCGACGCTGTGATCGCACACAGTGACGAGGACGTGACGCTGCTGCGCGGCGTGCGCACGCATAACCTCAAAAACATCGACTGCACCATCCCCCACGGCGCCCTCACCGTCATTACGGGCGTCAGCGGCTCCGGCAAGTCCAGCCTCGCCTTTGAGACGCTCTACGCCGAAGGCCAGCGCCGCTACACCGAGAGCCTGTCCACCTACGCGCGCCAGTTCTTGCAGCAGCTTGAGCGGCCGCCGGTCGATCAGATCCGTAACATTCAGCCCGCCATCGCGCTGCGCCAGCACAACGAGGTCCACAACAGCCGCTCCACGGTCGGCACGATCACTGAGATCGACGATCACCTGCAGCTTGTCTTCACCCACATCGGCCGCACGCGCTGCCCGCACTGCGATGTCGAGGTGCGCCGCGACACCGTCACCAGCGGCGTCGCCGACGTGCTCGCCATGCCCGAGGGCGCGCGCCTCATCGTGGTCGCGCAAGTTGAGGCCGATGATGAGGCCCACCGCCCGCTGATCCTGCGCCAGCTCGTGCAAGAGGGCTTTCGCCGCGTCTACTTAAACGGTGAGGTCGTGGACATTGACGGCGAAGACGTCGCGTCGGTCCTCGCGCAGGCGAAGATCCCGGTGCTGATTGATCGCTTGGTCGTGGGGCCGGATCAGCGCAGCCGCATCGCGGAGGCCATTGAGGGCGCGTTCGCGCTCGGCAAGGGCAGGGCGCTGCTCTACACGCATAAGTCCGACGCGCCGCCGCTGGTGCTCGACCGCGCCTTTCGCTGCAACAGCTGCGGGCGCGACTTCATGGAGCCGCAGCCTGCGCTGTTCAGCTTCAACAGCTCGCTCGGCGCATGCCCGACCTGCACAGGCTTTGGCAAGACCATCGGCCTCGACTTTCGCAAGGTCGTCCCCAATGACAACCTCACGCTGGAGCGCGGCGCGATCGTGATCTTCGAGTCCGATCGCTACAGCAGCTACAAGGCCTCCATGATCCGCGCGTGCATGGCCCAAGGCGTGCCCATCGATCTGCGCTGGCGCGTCATGTCCGAGGCGCACCGCCGCTTCGTGCGCTACGGCGGCGCCGGCTGGATAGGCGTGCAGGGCTTCTTCGACATGCTCAAGCAGAAGCAATACAAGACCGACGTGCGCATCTTCCTGTCGCGCTATCGCGGCTACGATGACTGCGAGGACTGCCAAGGCACGCGCCTTGGCCCCGACGCGCGCTGCGTGCGCGTGGGCGGCCTGCGCATCGGCGACTTGTGGATGCTGCGCGTCGAGGAGGCGCGCCAGACGCTGCGCCAGCTCGACATCACCGACCATGAGCGCGCGCAGGTGCAGATCCTGATCGATGAGATCTTGTTTCGCCTCGACTACTTGCACGAGGTGGGCCTGGGCTACCTCACCTTGGACCGCCAGACGCGCACGCTCTCCGGCGGTGAGACGCAGCGCATCCACCTCACCACAAGCCTCGGGCGCGCCCTCACTGACACGCTCTATGTGCTCGATGAGCCCACCGCAGGCCTGCACGCCAGCGACTCCACGCGCCTGCTCGGCGTGTTGCATCGGCTGCGCGATCTGGGCAACACCGTGGTCGTGGTCGAGCACGACCCGGAGATCATCGAGGGCGCGGATCACATCATCGAGCTTGGCCCCGACGCTGGCGAGGCCGGCGGCGCGCTGATCTTCGCAGGCCCCATGGCTGACTTCCTCAAGGCCGATACGCTCACCTCGCGCATGCTCCAAGGACGCGGCGACGCGGCCACCCTCGCCACCCCACGCGAGGCGTCCCCCATGACTGAGACCGCGCCGATCGTCATCCGAGGCGCGCGCGAGCACAACCTCGACCGCCTCGACGTGGCGCTGCCCACGGGCTTGCTCACCGCGGTCACTGGCGTCAGCGGCTCAGGCAAGTCCACGCTGCTGCATCGTGTGCTGTTCAACGCGTGGCGTCGCAGCCAAGGCCAAGGCGGCGTCGAGGCGCCCGCCGTTGACGCTGTGGAGGGCCTCGACGCGTTCGAGGAGGTCATCCTCATGAGCCAGTCCGCCATCGGCCGCTCCAGCCGCTCCAACGCCCTGAGCTACACCAAGGCCTATGACGACATCCGCAAGCTCTACAGCCAGACCGAGCGCGCCAAGCTCGACGGCCTCACCATGGGCGACTTCAGCTTCAACACCCCTGGCGGACGCTGTGAGAAGTGCCAAGGCGCGGGCAAGATCGTCATTGAGATGCACTTCATGGCCGACATTGAGATCACCTGCCCCGAGTGCGAGGGCAAACGCTTCACCCCGCGCGTGCTCGCCGCCACCTACCGCGACCACAACATCGACGACGTCCTCAACCTCACCGTCGATGATGCCATGCGCTTCTTCGCCGATCATCGCCCCATCATCAACAAGCTCTCACCGCTCATCGAGGTGGGCCTAGGCTACCTGCGACTGGGTCAGCCAACCACTACCTTGTCCGGTGGTGAGGCGCAGCGCTTGAAGCTCGCGACCTACATCGCCGCAGGGCGTCGTCAGAGCGACACGCGCCCCGTGCTGTTCATCTTCGATGAGCCCACCGTGGGGTTGCACATGCGCGATGTCACCGTGCTGCTCATCGCGCTGAACAAGCTCGTCGCGCTCGGTCACACCGTGCTCGTGATCGAGCACAACACTGACTTCATCGCGCAGTGTGACTATGTGGTGGACCTCGGCCCCGGCGCAGGTCCACACGGTGGCAAGATCGTGGCACAAGGCAGCCCCCATCACGTCTCGCAGTGCGCTGAGAGCCTCACCGGGCAGCACCTGCGCGCGCTGTGGCCCACGCCCTGAGCGCGCAGCGTGTCACCGCTGTGTGACAGCGATGTGACATCTTGTCCGCGCCACCATCGGTGCTATGTTGCGCCTTTACGCCCGCGCTGTCGCGGGCATCTGGAGGTGTCTCATGCTCACATCGCGCACCGCTGCGGCGAGCATCCCGCTCGCGCTCCTCGCGCTCACCGTGTCTCCCGCCCTCGCGCAACCTCCCCCAGCAGAGTATGCCCCCGTCCAAGACCCGACGCGGCCTGAGGCCACCTCACCATCTGAGCCCGCGAAGGTGATCCTCTCCGATGAGACGCCGCCACGCTTGGACGCCTCGCTCGGCAAGGGCGTCAGCCTGCGCGCTGGCGACGAGAGCTTCTCCGTGCAAGCGCGCGCGCGCATCCAGCTGCGCGGCGTGTTCGGCTACCAAGACCCCGACGATGATCCGCTGGCAGACGATGCCCAGGAGCGTGGCTCAGCCCAATTCTTGGTGCGTCGCGCCCGCTTGCAGCTGCGCGGCCACGCGCTCTCCTCTAAGCTCACCTACTACATTCAGCTCGGCTTCTCCGCGAGTGACATGGAGTCGGATCTGCGCGTGCCCCTCCGTGATGCTCAGATCAACTGGGCGCCGCTGCGCGATCTAGAGATCAAAGCAGGCCAGATGAAGGTCCCCTTCAACCGCCAGCGCACGACCTCCTCCAGCGCGCTCCAGCTCATGGATCGCGCCCTCGCCAACAACGAGCTGAACCTCGACCGTGACGTCGGCGTGCAGCTGCACAGCGCCGACTTCTTGGGCCTCGGCGGGCGCCTGGGCTATCAGCTCTCGCTCACGGGCGGTGATGGGCGCAACCGCACCGTCGATAACGCGGGCATGCTCTACGTCGCGCGCGTCGTGATCTCCCCCTTTGGCCCTGTGCTCGACAGCGCGGAGGCCGACATCTCTCGCTCTGACACGCCGCGCGTCGCCATCGGCCTCGCCGCAGGCTTCAACGACAACACGCGCCGCGCCCAGAGCACGATGGGCGCCACCTTCGCCCAACAAGCCACAGACTATCGCCACGCGAGCGCTGACCTGACCGTGCGCTTTCGCGGCGCCTCGCTCAACGCCGAGTGGCTCTGGCGCGAGGCTGAGGAGGTGGTGCGCGTTGACCCAACCGATCCCCTCAGCGACATCATCACCCGCAACGGCTACGGCTACACTGTGCAAGGCGGCTACCTCGTCACCGATGAGGTTGAGCTCGTGGCGCGCTGGTCGGCCTTGAGCGGTATTGGCCCGACGGCGGTCCTTGACGGCTTTGAGACGGGCGCAGGTGTGTCTTGGTACTTGGCCAAGCAGGCCGTCAAGCTCCAGACCGATTACCTGCGTTTGGAGGGGCCAGCGCACGACGCGGGTCGCCATCAGGTGCGCGTTCAGGCGCAGATCTACTTCTGATCCGGCGCGCTCCATCAGGGGGGCGCTGTGCTCGGCTCGGCCGCCGAGTCGTGAGGCGCCACGCGCACATCCTCGGCCTCACCAAACGCGTCGAGGAACGCCACCGCGCTGGCCGTGAGCTGCCCGCGAAACAGCAGCACGAACAGCAACACGAAGGCCAACATCAACACCTGTGCGGCGAGCATGGACTGCTTGCGCCGATGGGCGCGCGCGCTGAGGCGACGGCGTCTAGCCATGGGGGTGTCCTCTCATGCTCATGTCAGGCGGCTGTCCTCGCTCACGCAGGTGAGGAGCTGCTCCTCCTCATCAAAGCGTGGCGCGCTGGCCGGGCGCGCATCCTTCAGGCGCAGCTCCAGCACGCTCTGCCCTCGCTTGCTTGAGCGCTTCGGGGTGAACGCGATGGTCATCGGCCCATACATCGCGTCGCGCTGACCTGCCATCCCATAGCCAAACCCCTCTAACACCTCCTCGCCGATGTGCAGCTTCACCCTCAGATGACGCTTGCCGACGACCTGCGCCTTGCTCACACGATCGACGTGACACAAGAACAGCGGCTCGGGGTTGCCCATGCCAAACGGGCCGAGCTGCGCCAGCTCCTCCAAGAAGGTAGGATCGATCGCCTCAAGCGCCAGCTCCCCATCCAGCAGCAGGCGCGGCGCGGGCAGCGCTTGGTCGTTCAGCTGCTTGGCGACGACCCCAGGCAGGCGCGTGCGAAACGCGTCCAAGTGCTCCTCGCGCACCGCCAAGCCCGCAGCCACCGTGTGGCCTCCGTAGGTCTGCATCAGCTCCTCGACCTGGCCCAGCGCCTGGATCAGATCGACGCCCTCGACGCTGCGCGCGCTGCCCTTGCCGACGCCATCGGCTACGCCCATCAAGATCGCCGGCCTGTGAAAGCGCTCCATGATCTGGCTCGCCACGATGCCCAGCACGCCACGATTCCAGCCATGACCGATCAGGATCAAGATGGGCCAGCCCATCTCAACCTGCGCCTCGGCTTGGATCAGCGCCGCGCGCAAGATCTCGCGTGAGGCCACCTGACGCTCGCGGTTGAGCTCTTCGAGCTGGCCCGCGAGCTCCACCGCGCGCGCGTAGCTGCGCGTCGTCAACAGCTCCACGCACATCGACGCGTCGCCCATGCGCCCGGCCGCGTTGAGCCTGGGCGCGAGCTGAAAGCTCACCGTCTGCGCCGACGCCCGCGTCAGCTCCACGTTCGCGCGCTCAATGAGCGCCGAGATGCCGGGCCGCTTGCGCTTGGTCAGCACCTCCAAGCCCACGCGCGTGAACAGCCGGTTCTCATCAACAAGCGGCACCACGTCCGCCACCGTGCCCAGCGCCACCAAGTCCAAATACTCACGCAGATCCGGCTCGGGCACATACTGGAAGATGCCGCGCTCACGCAGCGTCGAGCGCAGCGCCACCACCAGGTTGAACGTCACACCCACCGCGGCGAGCTTTTTGAAGGGGAACTGACAGCCGGGTTGGAGCGGGTTCAAGATGGCGTTCGCGGGCGGCAACACCGCAGGCACCGTGTGGTGATCGACCACGATGGCCTGCATCCCCAGCTCGCGCGCGAGCTGGATCTCGTCGTGATTGGCGATGCCACAGTCTGTGGTGATGAGCAGCTGCGTCCCCTCCTCACGCAGCCTGCGGATGGTGGCGGGGTTGAGCCCGTAGCCCTCGATCTCGCGGCGCGGGATGAAGTAGCCCGCGTTGGCGCCGATGTCGCTCAAGAACTCATAGAGCACCGACACGCTGCTGACGCCGTCCACATCGTAGTCGCCATGGATGGTGATGCGATCGCCGCGCTCCAGCGCCTCCAGCACGAGCGCGACCGCCTCGCGCATGCCCCTCATGAGGAAGGGGTCGTGCATGTGAGCGAGGGTGGGGCGCAAGAACGCGTCCATGGCCTCAGCGCTCTCAAGGCCGCGCTGTAATAATAAGCGCGCGGTCAGCGGGTGCAGGCTCAAGCGCTCGGCATAGTGCTGGCTGGCGGCCTCATCGCAGCGACGCAACACCCAGGTGCGTCGCGTGGGGGCCGGTGGCGAGTCCATAGAGCTCCAAGGGGCGTACAAGACAAAGGCGCGCCAAGGCGCGCCTCGTGAGGTGGCTCGTCATGCTGCGAGCCGCGTGAACACCTGAGGCTCAGGCGCCCTCGACGCTCGTCTGCGAGCGCGTCAGCTCGCGCGCCTCTTGGCGCGTCTTGAGCCACGCGTCCATCACGATCAGGACCGGCGAGGCGATGAAGATCGAGCTGTACGTGCCGACGATGATGCCGATGATCAGCGTCAACGCGAAGTTCTGGATCAGCCCGCTGCCCACATACGCGATGATGGCCACCGCGATCAGCGTCGTCAAGCTGGTCATCAGCGTGCGGCTCAGCGTCTCGTTCACGCTCGTGTTCACGATCTCCACCAAGTTGCGCCCGCCGCGTCCCAACGTGTAGTTCTCTCGGATGCGGTCGAAGATCACGATCGTGTCGTTGAGCGAGTAGCCCACGATCGTTAGCACTGAGGCCAAGATCGGCAGGTTGATCTCCATCTCAAGCAAGGTCAGCACGCCCATCGTGATGATCACATCGTGCACCAGCGCCAACACCGCGCCCGGCGCGTAGCGGATGTCGAAGCGCACTGCGATGTAGACGAGGATCGCTAAGATCGCCAATAAGAAAGCCGTCAGGCCGTCCTCGCGAAGCTGCCCGCCCACGCGCGCGCCCACCGTCTCCAGGCGATCAAGCCCGCGCTCTGTGTTGAACGCGTCCGGCAGCGCCGTGGCGAAGCCCTCGCGCACGAAGGACTGTAGATCCTCAAAACGCACCGTGTACTTGCGCTCATCAGGGGTGCCTACTTGCTCCACCTCGACCTTGCGCAACGATGCCCCCGCCTCGATCGCGCTCACAAGCGCGCTCGGCTCCACCTGCGTCGCCAGCGTCAGATCGTAGCGGTCAGGCTGCTCCTCAGACCACGCCTCGCGCTCAATCGCTGACAGCGGCGTGATGGCCGCTTGGACCTGCTCGATCTTCTCCTTGTTCATCACCGACACTAGGCGCGTCTGGATCAGGAACTGGTTCTTCTCCGCAGGGCCAAACAGCTGTACGGACGCATCGTCAAAACCCGCCTTCACCGCCGCGTCGCGCACCTGCTGCGAGTCGACCGTCTTGGTGAAGCTCACCACGATGTCCGAGCCACCCTTGAAGTCGATGCCGTAGTTGAGCCCGATCACAGCCAACACCACGAAGCTCGCGATCACAAGGATCGCCGAAAAGATGGCCGTGTATTTCTGCTTGGCCACGATATTAAAGTTCGTGCCAGGCTTGATGATCTGAAACATGCTCCTCGCCTCTTTATCTCTTTAAGTCCTCTCAATATCTCGTGAAATGAGATTGAGGAGGCTCAGATGCTGATGGTGTGACGGTTGCCGCGATCGCCGCTGATCCACGTGTCAAACATGACGCGTGAGGCGAACACCGCTGTGAACAACGTGCTCAAGATGCCAATCAACAGCGTCACCGCGAAGCCCTTGATTGGCCCCGTGCCAAACTGCAACAGCACCAAGCCCGCGATGCCCGTCGTGATGTTCGCGTCAAGCACCGCCGAGAACGCGCGGTCAAACCCAAGCATCACCGCCTCGCGCGCCTTCGTCCCGTTGAGGATCTCCTCGCGGATGCGCTCGAAGATGATGATGTTCGCGTCCACCGCCATGCCCACCGTCAAGATGATGCCCGCGATGCCTGGCAGCGTCAGCGTCGCGCCGATGACCGCCATCGCCGCCATGATCAGCACCACGTTGAGCATCACCGCGATCGCTGACACCACGCCGCTGCCACGGTAGTAGACCACCATGAACAGCACCACCATCAGCCCCGCGATCATCAGCGCCAGCTGGCTCGTCTCGATCGAGTCTTGACCCAACGACGGGCCAACGACCGTCTCAAACTGCTTCTCAATCGGCGCAGGCAACGCCCCATGGCGCAGCACGATCACCAGATCTTGCGCGTCCGCCATCAGCTCAGCCTGCGACTGCATTGAGCCCAGCGTGATGCGCGCCGTGCCGCCCGCGATACGCTCCTGAAACACGGGCGCGCTCTTGACCTGGTCGTCGAGCATGATCGCCATGCGCTTGCCCACGTTGTTCCCGCTGAGCTGCTCGAACAGATCCGCCCCCTCGCTGTCGAACGTGATCGACACGTACGGCTGGTTGAACTGCTGATCCGTCGCCACGCGCGTGTCTGTGATGTAGTCGCCCGTCAGATCGACCTGCTTCTTGATGTAGTAGGTCTTCCAGTACGAGCGCGTCGGATCGAGCACCTTGCGCTCCAGATCCGTGTAGACCGGGCTGTACTCAAAGCCGAGCAGGTGATCCGGCCCAAGCTGCGGCGCCAAGAACTCCTTGATGGCCTCCTTGTTCTCATGCGTCACCGACAGGTAGCTGCCGTCAATGCGCCTGAGCTTGAAGCCCTTGGGCAGCTTGCCGCGAAACTGATTGAAGAAGTTGTTCGTGCCCGCATCATCCACCATGCGAAACTCAAGCATGGCGGTCGTGCCGATCATCTTCTTAGTGCGCTCGACGTCATCCTCCTTGAGGCCTGGCATCTGCACCACAATATCACTCTCGCCGCGGCGCGTGATGCTCGGCTCCGCCACACCCAAGGCGTCGACGCGCTGACGGATCGTCTCGATCGCCTGCTGCACCGCGAACTTCTTCGTCTCGTCGATATACTCCGAGCCCATCACCAGCTGGATCTTGCCCGCGCCGACCTCGGTCTTGTCGAGGTTGCCGAACGCCTCCATGAACTTGTCATTGAGCAGCTCGACCTTGGCCGCATCCTTGAAGGTGACCTCAATGTAGTTCTCGCCCTCAGGGTGCTTCACGCTGAAGTCGAGCTGCTCATCCTTGGCCTTGAGCCGCTTGGTGATGTCACGCACCATGCGATCCAGCTTGTCTTGGACGGCCTTGTCGACCAGCACGTTGTACTGCAACATCAGGCCGCCCTGGAGGTCCAACCCCAGCGTCAACGGATCCACGCCCTTGAACACTCTCCCGGCCGGGCCTTGCTTCAGCTCCTCACTGATCTCGCCGTCGAGCTTCCCGTCGCGCGCGTCGAGAAAAGAGGGGACCAGGGCGTAGAGCCCTACCAGCAAGGCCCCAATGATGACGGCCCAGCGAAACGAATTTCCATGCATCGGTCTGCAGCTCCGTGCGCAATGTCTATCAGCGCTTGATGATGTGCTCGTCGCTTAAGCCCCGCGGGGCCCCCACGATCGAGCGAGGTCAGCGCCTCACGCGCTGACCTCGCTCGCTCACCACGCCTTCTTCTCATCCTTAGAATCTGTCTCTTCTACCACGGTGGCGGTGGCGCTCGCGGTCGGCTTCGCCTCGCCCAGCACCTGCGCCTGCGCGCCCTGAATCTGCGGGCGTAACACGCGCAGCTTCGTGCCGCGCGCTACCTCCAGCGTCACCACCTTGTCATCAATCCCCGCGATCTTGCCCAAGATGCCGCTCTGCGTGACCACCTCGTCGCCGATCTTCAGCTGCGCTAAGAACGCCTCATGCTTCTTGCGCTCTTGGCTCTGAGGGCGCCACACCAACATCCAGAAGATGAGGAACATCAACGCCATTGGGAAGATCATCGACAGCATGCTGCTCGCGCCTTGCGGCGCAGCTTGCATCACGATCGGCAGGTCGAGGGGCAGAGCCATGAGCTTTTGTCTCGGGACTGAGGGGCGGGAGGCTTGGCTGCCTGCTATCACGCGCGTGCATGAGCAGACAGGCAGGAGAGGGCAGGGCGCGAACGTCTCTTCCGCTCGCGCCCCTACCTGAAGACACGCTGGAATATCAGCCCTGTGCTCACCGGTCAAGGCGCTTACGCGCGCTCAATCAGCGCGCTTACGCTATGTCTCTTTGGCATGATCGCGATGCATCAGGAGCATATCATCAAGCGCGTCTCGCTCCTCTGGCTTGCAGAACACATACAGATGATCTCCCGCCTCTAGCCTCGTATGTCCTCGGGGCGCGACGAGCTCTCGGCCGCGCACGATCAACATCGCGCTGGAGCTGTCCGGGAAGCGCAGCGCTGAGAGCTGCTGGCCACACACCTGCGCCGCCGGGTCGATGAAGAATGATAAGATGTCATCATCAAGCGGATAGTTTGACGCGATCTCTAAGCTCGTCGGTGACGAGGGCGGCACGCTGCGCTGTAAGTTCATCTTGCTCGTCACCCAGCCCACCGTGCCCCCTTGCACGACCACGCTGAACACGACCACAAAGAACACGATGTTGAAGATGAACTTGCC
>CAYXWB010000163.1:0-11618 GCA_964468515.1 uncultured Bradymonadales bacterium
GCGGGGCTGGCTGGCCCTGCCGCGCGCGTCTTGTTTTGATCGTGTCACGCTCAACGCCGCGCGCGCGCACGGTTGACGTGCGCGCGCTGGTAGAGGATCGTGCGTGGCACCTCGCCACCGCGACCTGAACCGGCGCCGCGCGCCGGACCCCGAGGAGTGACAGCAGCATGAGCGAAGCGCATTATACGTTTGAGGAGATCGAGCCCCAGGTGGAGACGCTGCGCGCGCGCGTCAACGCGATGCGCAAGGACCTGCATCGCTACTGGGTCGACAAAGAGCACCTCATCGACCTGATGACCATCAGCACGCTGGCTCAAGAGCCGCTGCTGCTCGTGGGCAAGCCCGGCACCGCCAAGAGCGATCTGGTGGTCAAGTTCGTGCAAGCGCTCGGGCTTGACACCGCCTCAGATGACTACTTCGAGTACATGCTCACGCAGTTCACGGAGCCCGGTGAGATCGTCGGACCCATTGACATCAACCTGCTCAAGGAGGGGCGCTACATGCGCCGCACCAGCGGCAAACTGCCCCAGGCGCAGGTGGTGTTCCTTGATGAGATCTTCAAGAGCAACTCGGCCATCTTGAACACGCTCTTGACCATCATCAACGAGCGCAAGTTCTACCAAGACGGCAAGCCAGTGCCAGTGCCGATGAAGATGTTGTTCGCGGCGACCAATGAGATCCCCGACAACGCGGAGCTCGGCGCGCTGCGCGACCGCTTCACGCTCAAGGCCGAGAGCCGCAGCGTGCGCGGCTACGCGTTCGACGCGCTGCTGGCGCGCGGGATGCAGAACGAGGTCTACAAGTCGGCTGGCCAGCGCCCCTGGGCCAACCGCGCCTCGCTTGATGACTTCATCAAGCTCAAGGTCTATCTCGACTACATCTTCGCCTCCGAGCTAGAGGATGGCACGCACCACCGCTCGCGCTACTTCCCCGATGAGGTGTATCGCTTGTTCGTGCGCATCCTCAAGGCGCTGGAGAAGGAGTTCCGCTACGAGGTCAGCGATCGCAAGATCATCAAGCTGTACAAGCTCACCCGCACGCGCGCGTTCTTGATGCACGGCGGCGTGGTGAGCAAGAGTGACCTCGTGCTGCTGCGCTACATCTCCGATCGGGCCGACGATCTGGAGGCGATGCGTGAGCTGGTGGACCGCATGTTGAGCGTCGATTGAGCGAGCCGATGAACACCTCCGATCCGACCCAACAGCTGGGCGCGCTGGGCGCCAACGCGCGCGCCTTCACGCGCTTGGACCGCGCGCTGGTGGAGCCCTTCTTGGTCGCCAGCCTGCGCTGGTGCGCGACGCGCTGGAGCGAGCGTCCCGAGCTGCTCGATCGCGGCCTCGCCTGCTACCGCTACTTGGCGGGGCGCTCCTTTGATCAGGGCCGCCAAGGCTACACGCACCTGCCGCTGTGTGTGGTGGTCGATCTGATGGCGCTGTTGGAGCTTGGCGAGCGCGCGCCGTTCGCGTCCGAGACGCAGGCCGCGCGCTGGACGCCGCTGGAGCGGCGCCTGCGCATCGACTATGAGAATCAGCTCTGGGGCTCGCTGCTGCAAGAGCGCGCCTTCACGCAGGCGCGCGAGCGCTTACCCCAGGCGGGTCCGGCGCGCGCAGGCGCGATGCATCGGCTGGCGGAGCTGCTGTTGCAGACCTTCGCGCGCGAGGTCCCGCGCTGGGTGGAGCTTGATCCCGCGCACCTGCGCGACGTCTCACTGCCCCCCTTGCAAGACCTCGACGTCGACGGCGCCAACGCGCGCCTTGAGGCGCGCGTTGGCGATGACATGCTGTGGCCCGAGCTGTTGCGCGCGATGCTGCGTGGCATCTCGGAGCACGTCACGT
The DNA here is from genome assembly GCA_964468515.1 of uncultured Bradymonadales bacterium. GTDB lineage: Bacteria > Myxococcota_A > Bradymonadia > Bradymonadales > Bradymonadaceae > CAYXWB01. The sequence goes on from CAYXWB010000163.1 coordinate 1,836, forward strand.
GGCGCACGCTGCTCCAAGAAGAGGACCTGTTCGAGCTGGAGCATTGGGCCGTGCTCGACACCGAGGCGCGCCGCATCGGCTGCCGTCAGATCGCGGAGGTGGAGCGGCGCTTGGGCGAGCATCGGCTGCCGCGCGTGAGGCTGCGTGAGGAGGTGCAGGAGGTCGAGGCTGACTTCGACGATGACACCATGTATCCCACTGGCGGCTTCAGCGGCCTCACCAACCGAGGCTCCTTTGAGAACCTCGTGCGCTCGGAGCTTGTGTATTTGGGCGAGGGGCACCCGATCTCGCTGTTTGACCTGCGCTATGTCGAGGGGGAGCTGCTGTATTACCTGCGCCATGACGGGGTGATGCGCAGGCGCAGGCGGGTCGTGCACCTGATCCTCGACATCGCGCCGCTGTTTTACGCCAAGTCACCTGGCTACCCTTACCCCTTCTCGACGCTGGCCCAGGGGCTCGTGTCGCGCCTGACGCGTGACCTGCTCACGATCTTCGAGGAGGACGCCGTCACGATCCAAGCGCACTACATCGCGCGCCCAGATCCGAACCACACCCCCGCTCAGGCGGCCGCCGAGCAGGCGCGCTGCCAAGAGGAGCTGTCGCTGCTGTCGCTGGTGCTCGGCCGCGAGCTTCGCCAAGGCGACGTGAGCATCACGCTGGTGGACACGCTTGAGCCCGCGCAGCTTCAGCAGCGCAGCGGCCGCGTCTACGCCATCGCGCTGTGCTTCGATGACGCGCGCGCCGCGCACTGGCGCGCCACGTTCGACGCCTTAGCGCGTGACCGGCCGCCCGTGCTTGGGCTCACGGTCGCCATCGGCGGCGCGCAGCCCAGCACCGAAGATGAAGACGAGCTGGCGATGCCGCTGGCGGGGATGCACTTCCATCAGATCGCGCAGATCAAGAACGCGCTGTTCGCGCAGCTCTTGGGCGGGCGGCGCTGACGCGCCTTCACCGGCGCGCCAGTCAGGCGCTCGCCAACACTTGGGCTCCCCCACTTTTAAGCGATGCAGCGCGCGCTTACAGAGCACGCGCTCACACACAACCTCCCGAGCGGTGCCTCGCAGCGCCTGATCTCAGGCGGGGATCGTCCAAGTGAGCTGGTCGATTGCAGCTGCCGCATCGCTAAAAGATGGCGCCCAGCGACAGGCCCGCGTTGGAGCCAGCGGGGCCAAACGGGCTGAGGTTCAAGCGCACGGTGCTGCCGGCCTCATCGCCCGCGCCAGGGTGGCGGATGTGCGGGTGGCCTAGGCTGTCAAAGTGCAGCGTGTAGAACAGCGCGGCGAAGCCTGCGCCGATGAACGCGCCCGTCACCGTGTCGCTGAGCCAGTGGCGCTGATCCTTGATGCGGCTGTACATGACGGTCCAGGTGACGCCACCTGCGGCGATCGCGGGCACGCCGCGCCCGACGATCCACTTCACCGCGCCGTGACTATCCGCCAAATACTCGCGCACCAGATAGTCAGACAGGTCCATCGCGACAAACGTGGCGGTGGCGGCGGCCGACGCGCTGTGCCCGCTCGGGAACGAGATCAGGTCTTCGCTCTCACGCTCCTTATACTCGCCGCGTCGAGCGATCAGGTCCGGGCGCACGGCGTAAGGGCGCGCGCGACCCACGGCGAGCTTGAGGGCGTTGACGCTGACCATCGTCCAGCTGATCGTCTCGACGTAGGCGACCAGCTCATGCTTGCGTCCGTCCAAGAAGAAGTCGTCGCTGAGCAGATCGCCCACCGTGGCGAGGCCGTAGAAGCCGATGGCGAGCGCGGGCATGACATAGCCCGACAGGTCCGCCACGCCGCGCAAGAACTGCCCTGCGGGATCAGGCTCAGGGTTGGCCCAGTGCGTGAAGCGCCAGTCCACGCTGTCAGGCACAGGCGCGCCCATGCTAGGCGTGGGCTCGCCAAACAGGCTGTGTCCGCCGCCGATGAGCGTGACCGCGCCCACTGCGCCGATGCCTGTGAGCGTCAGCTCCAGCGGCGAGAAGTTCTCTAAGAGGTCGACCTCACGCTGAGGTTTGCTGTGGGTGGGGGTCTCAAGGGGCTTCAGCGCGAGGGCGGGTGAGGCGGCGAAGGTGACGAGCGCGCAAGTGAGCAGCGCGGCGCAGAAGCGGTGGCGTGTGTCCACGCGAAGACCTCATGGGGCAGGTGGTGCTAGCGTAAGATGAGCAGGCCGATGAGGAACCCTAACACCAAACCTAGCCCCACGCCTAGCGCGAGGCCTAGCGCCGTGAACTTGAGCCGCTCATCGGGGCTGACGGGCGCAGCGGGCGCGACCACAGGCTCGTGAGACTGGGTGGTGCCTTGCCAGCCCAGGTGCGCTTGCATCGGCTGGTCAGGCGCGGGGCCAACGATGGCCTCATGGCGGATGGTGTGCGCCATGTCGGGCGCGAGCGCCCCTGAGCCCACGCGCTGCGCGATCTGCTCGTGTTGGAACTGCTCCAGGTCGTTGATCACCTGCTGCGCGGAGGTGTAGCGCCGGGTGAGGTCCTTCTCCAGCGTCTTCTCGACGATCTGACGCAGCTTCAGCGGCGCGCTGCAATGCGCGGGCAAGCGCAGCGACTCAGGGCTCGCCTGCGCTCGAATCAGCGACATCGCGTTCATCCCTGGATAAGCCTCCTCGCCGCATAGCAGCTCATAGGCCACGACGCCCAAGCTGTAGATGTCGCTGGCAGGACGTAGCTCCCGTGTGGTGATGCGCTCAGGCGCGACGTAGCGCGGCGTGCCCACGAGCACGCCCGCCGCGGTCAGCTCGCTGGCCTCATCTTCGAGCGTCTTGGCGATGCCGAAGTCGAGCACGCGCACCTGATCGCGATCGCCCAGCTGATCAAACACGAGGATGTTCTCAGGCTTGATGTCGCGATGCAGCAGCCCGTAAGTGTGCGCCTCGCGCAGGCCTCGCAAGGTCTGGATGAGGATCGTCGCCACGCGCTCGGGATCGAGCGGCGCGTCTTGGTCGATGAGCTGGCGCAGGCTGCGCCCATTGACAAACTCCATCGCCATGTACAGCGCGCCATCCTCGGTGTTCCCGAAGTCGTACATGGTGACATTGTTATGATCGCGCAGCCGCGCGATGAGCCGCGCCTCTTTGTAGAAGCGCGTCACGGTGTCACGGCGCACCTGCTCCATCGACACGTTGGGCTGGGCGCGAAATTGCGGCGAGAGCATCTTCACGGCGACCTGACGCTCTAAGACGAGGTCGGTGGCCACGAACACCTCCGCGAACGCGCCTCGGCCTAAGCTCTCCCCGAGCTTGTAGCGCTTGCCGATGATCTCTCCGGGCTGACGGGTCGGCAAGTTGGGCTGGTTCATCGCAGGCTCGAAGGCTGTGGGTGCGATCCTCTCGCGACAAGAGGCGCATTCTGTCGTGAAAAGTGCGAGGTATCAAGCCTCGTCAACAGGCTGACGCTTCGCGGAGGCGGGCCGAAACGCGCGCACCACGTCGGGGCGCGTCTCAACGTACGGGCCTCCCATCAGCTCAACACAGTAAGGGATGCTCTCAAAGAGCACGTCGAGGATCTCTTTGATCGCGCGAGGCTGCCCTGGCAGGTTCACGATGAGCGAATCCCCCCGGATCACGCCCACCTGACGCGACAAGATGGCGGTGGGCACATGGGCCAAGCTGATCTGCCGCATCCGCTCGCCAAAGCCCGGCAGCACCTTGTGCGCGACGGCGAGCGTGGCCTCGGGCGTGACATCGCGCGGTGCGGGGCCGGTGCCGCCGGTGGTGAGGATGAGGTGCGCGCCGTGGCGGTCCGCGAGGTCAATCAAGGTGGCCTCGATGGCGTCTCGCTCATCGGGTACCACGCGCGCCTCGTGCGTCCAATCACAGGCCAGCGCGCGCGTGAGCCACGCCTCAATCGCGGGCCCGCTCAGATCCTCATACTCACCGCGCGACGCGCGGTCGCTCACCGTCACGATGCCCACCTTGAGCGTGTCTGTCGTCGTCGTCATGGCCGTGTCTCCTGCTGGGGGTGAGCCGCGCGTGAGCGCGGCGAAGCGCAGGCCATGCTTTAGGACGGGGCGCGCGCGCGGTCAACCGGCGCGAGGTGACACCTCGCGCTAACGGTCAGGTCGCGCTGGGGAGCTGTCGCAACGTGCGCCCATATGCAGAGACGCACACTGCACGCATGAGCATGCGCCCTTGACCGATCGGCGCATGGCGAGGAAGGTGGTGTGTCGTCGCGCGCCACCTCTTGCAGTCGCGCGCCTGACGCATGGAGGCCGCGCACGATGAGACGTCAAAGCAGCCCGCTGGCGCACCAGCCCGTGGGCGATCTGGTAGGGATGATCAGCGCTTGGCGCGAAGGTGAGGGCTTGGGCAAGCACATGACGGCGATCCGTCGCGTGCCGGGCAAGGCCGCTGAGTATGGCGCGTGGCCTCAAGCGCTCGCGCCGCAGGCGCGTCAGGCGCTGGAGCGGCGCGGGATGCACAACCTCTATATTCACCAAGCTGAGGCCATCACCCACGCGCTGTCTGGCGAGCATGTCGTCGTGGTCACGCCCACCGCAAGCGGCAAGAGCCTCTGTTATCACCTGCCCGTGATCGACGCGCTCACTTGGGGTGGTAACTCCCTCTATCTGTTCCCCACCAAGGCGCTCAGTCAGGATCAGTGCGCGGAGCTGAACGCGCTGCTTCAGGATGTGCCCGGGCGCGACGCGTCGTGGCAGGCGCACGTCTATGATGGTGACACGCCGCCTGAGCTGCGCAAGCGCGTCAAGCGTCAGGGCCGCCTCGTGGTGACCAACCCCGACATGTTGCACGCGGGCATCTTGCCGCATCACAATGGCTGGGCGCCGTTCTTGAGCCGCCTCGAATATGTGATCCTCGACGAGCTGCACACCTATCGCGGCGTGTTCGGCGGCCATGTGGCCAACGTCATGCGCAGGTTGCAGCGCCTCTGCGCGCACTATGGGTCAAACCCCACGTTTATCGCGACCAGCGCCACCATCGCCAACCCGCAGGAGCTGGCGGAGACGGTCGTGGGGCGCTCGTTTCACCTGGTGACGCGCAACGGCGCCCCGTCCAGCGCGCGCACGCTGTGCTTTGTGAACCCTCCCCTCAAGGATGTGGAGCAGCAGCGGCGCCAGAGCGCGCTCGGCGTCGCCGAGCGCATCACGCGCGACGCGATGACGCGGGGCTTGGGCACGATCGTGTTCGCGCGCAGCCGTCAGTCGGTGGAGCTGCTGATCCATCGCCTCAAGCACAAGCTCGGGCGCGATGGGCTCGGCGAGCGCGTGGCGAGCTACCGAGGCGGCTACCTGCCGGAGCTGCGTCGTCGCATCGAGCGTGGCCTGCGCGAGGGGACGCTCTTGGGCGTCGTCTCCACCAACGCGCTTGAGCTGGGCGTGGACATCGGCAGCCTCGATGTCTGCGTGCTGGCCGGTTATCCGGGCACCATCGCCTCGACGTGGCAGCAGATCGGGCGCGCGGGGCGCCGGGGCAGTGAGAGCTTGTCGGTGCTCATCGCCACCGATGATCCGCTCGATCAGTTCATGATCCAGCACCCGGACTACTTCTTCGCGCAGCCGCCCGAGCACGCGCGCCTTGATCCGGACAACCTGCGCGTGGCCGTGGAGCACCTGCGCTGCGCCTGCTATGAGCTGCCCTGGCCCGTGGGTGAGGCGTATGGCGCGTTTGACGCGCAGGCCACTGAGGAGATGTTCGCGTTCTTGGCCGCGCAAGGTCAGGTGCAGCGCGTGGGCGAGGTGTGGCGCTGTGTGACGCAGGGTTATCCTGCCGGTGAGGTGAACTTAAGGAGCATCGCGGAGGAGGGGTTCGTGGTGGTGGACGTGAGCGGGGTCAAGGAGCGCGTCATCGCGCAAGTTGACTTTGAGAGCGCGCACACCGCGCTGTATCCGAACGCGATCTATCAGGTCGAGGGCGTGCCGTATCAGGTGGAGCGGCTGGACTACGCGCAGCGTCGCGCGCTGGTGCGGCCCAGCGAGGACGGTCATTTCACGACCGCCATGCGTCACGCGGCGGTCAGCGTGCTGGACACCTTCGAGGAGCGCTTCTTGGTCGAGGCCAGCGTGGGCCATGGCGAGGTGTGCGTGTCGCAGCGCTTCACCGGCTACAAGAAGGTGCGCTTTGGCACCGGGGAGAACGTGGGCTTTGGGGAGCTGAACCTGCCGCAGCTCGACCTGCACACGATGTCGTATTGGCTGACGCTGGCGTCCTCACGCTTTGAGCGCATCGGGGAGCAGCCCGATCACTGGGCGCGGGTGGTGCAGGGCTTGGGGCAGGTGTTGCAGGTCGCGGCCAGCTTGCAGCTGATGTGCGATCCGCGCGACATCGATCTGTGCGTCGGCTCCGTGCAGCAAGATCAGTGGCTCACGCGCGATGGGCAAGACCTCGTGGTGCGCGATCGCGACGGGCGCGCCATGCCCACGCGTGACAGCGGCGACGCGGCGATGACGGTGGGGCCGCCGCTGTATAACCCGACGATCTTCATCTACGATCGGTTCCCCGGCGGCGTGGGCTTTGGCGAGGGGCTGTTCGAGGGGCAAGCGCGCCTGATGACGCTCGCGCGTGAGCTGGTGGAGGGCTGCGCCTGCCAGCAAGGCTGCCCCTCGTGCGTAGGGCCACCTGCGCCTGACACGCGGCCCGTGCGCCCCGATGTGATCGCGGTGCTGCGCAGGCTGGCGCTGGCGCAGCCAGCGTCTCGGTAGGCCCATCGCCTGGGCGACAGTCAGGATAAAAGCTCACTTGGGCCACGCGCACTTTGAGATCGATGCGGCGCGCGCTCGCGCAGGTGTGCTCACATAACCTCCCTGTAGAAGCGACCTCCTGGTCGCTTTTGCGTTTCGATTCGCACCAGTCAGCAGAGATGTTCACTTGTGCCTTCCCCCACTTTTAGATCGATGTGGCGCCTTGTCCAAACCGCAGCGCTCCCACACAACCTCCCGCGCGGTGCATCGCAGCTACAGGTTTTATGCGGGGATCGTCCAAGTCACGCGGTCACTTGCAGCCATAGGGGCTGACTGAGGCTGAAGCGAGGGTGCCAAAGCGAGCTGGAGCTCGCTTCTACCAAGCAGCGCGCGCTCAGTCCATCGCGATGATCTGCTCAAGGTCGACCAAGCCGAGGCGCTTGAGCTCAGCGTCGAGCTGACCTGTGAGCGCGAGCGCGCTCATGCGCATGTCGGCGCGCAGCGACCACAAGGGGTGCTTGAAGGTGGCGGGCGTGTTGTGCTCAAGCGTGGCGTGGCCGATCCAGGCGGGGGCGTAGCCCGCCACCAGCGCGGCCAAGAGCAGGCCCTTCTGTTTGCGGGCGACGGCCGCGCCGACGAGCCCGAGCGCGACGGTCGTGCCGACGAGGTGCAGCCTGCGGTTGCGGCGGCTGCGGTGCTGAGACAGGTAGAAGGGCCAGAAATCATCAAAGGTCGCAAAATACATCATCAACTCCTCAAATCAGTCGTTCTCATGGGGCGGACCCTATCATAATGACCCATGCGTGCAGGGCAACCTCGCCGCGTCAAAGCGGGTCGCGCTTGCGGGGCTTGCGCGGGCGGGGTGCTGACGTGCTAAGAAGGTGACGCGCCGCGTGATGGCGCCTGCTCAGGAGACACGATGCGACTGCTCATCACCCCTCACATCCGTCGCCTGATCGATCTGGCGCTTGATGAGGACAACCTCGGCGGCGACGTCGCCTCCTCGATCTTCTTTGAGGGCGCGCACGCCAGCGCGCGCCTCATCGCCAAGCAGGACATGATCTGCTGCGGCCTAGATGTGGTCGCCGCCGTGTTCGAGCGCGTTGATCCGCAGGTGCGCTGGGAGCGGCTGTTTGAGGACGGCGACATGGTGACGCGCGGGCAGGTGATCGGGCGGCTGTCCGGCGATGCGCAGCGGCTGCTTCAAGGTGAGCGCACGGCGCTGAACTTCTTGCAGCGGATGAGCGGCGTCGCCACCATGACCGCCGCCTACGTCGCGGCGCTTGGCAACCCCGCCATCCGGCTCGCCGATACGCGCAAGACCGCGCCTGGTTTTCGCGAGCTGGACAAGTACGCCGTGCGCTGTGGCGGCGGCGCGAACCATCGGTTTGACCTGGCGGCGGGCCTGATGCTCAAGGACAACCACATCGTGGCGGCGGGCTCCATTGAGCGCGCGGTGCAGCTCGCGCGCCAGCACGCGCCGCACACGCTGCGCATCCAGGTTGAGGTGAGCAGCTTGGATGAGGTGTCGCAGGCGATGGCGGCGGGCGCCGAGATCATCATGCTCGATAACATGAGCGACGCGATGATGGTCGAGGCGATCGCGCTGATCCGAGGTGAGGCGCGCGGGGCGCAGGTGATCATCGAGGCCAGCGGCAACGTCACGCTGGAGCGGCTGCCCGCGCTGGGCAGCTTGGTGGGCCTGGACGTGATCTCCACCGGAGCGATCACGCACTCGATCCAGGCGGCGGATATCTCGATGCGCTTTGAGACGCAGGAGGCCTGATGCCCGCACACCTGCCCATCACCTTGCTCAGTGAGGCGACCTCCACGAGCGACCTCGCGCTTCAGGCCGCCGCACACGGCGCGCCGCACGGCGCGTGCTGGGTCGCGGACCACCAGACCACGGGGCGCGGACGCCGCCAGAGCGACGGGTCACGGCGCGCGTGGTACACCTGCGCGGGCCAGAACTTAACCTTCTCGACGCTGCTTCGCCCGCAGGTTGATCCGGCGCGCGCGGCGCAGCTCACGCTGGCCGCAGGGGTGGGCGTGGCGCGCGCGGTGCGCGCGGTCACGGGGCTAAAGCCGTGGCTCAAGTGGCCCAACGATCTGTACCTGGGCGATCGCAAGCTGTGCGGCATCTTGAGCGAGGCGCACTTTGACGCGGGGCAGCTCTCGGCGGTGATCGTGGGCGTGGGCTTAAACGTGAACATGACCGAGCTGCCCGAGCAGCTGGCGGATCATGTGACGAGCTTGGCGCTGGTGTCAGGGCAGCGCTGGGATCGGATGTCGCTGGTGTTAGCCGCGCGCGATGCGCTGGTGGACGCCTGCGATCAGGTCGCGCGCGGCGGCTTAGAGGTCTTGGCCGAGGCGCTGGCTGAGCTTGATGGCAGCCCCGGGCGTCAGGTGCGCTGGCAGGATCAGGGCGCGTGGCGGCGCGGTGAGGCGCTGGGGATCGCGACCTCGGGGGCGCTGCGGGTCAGAGATGAGCTGGGACAGGAGCTGGCGTTGAGCGCTGGCGAGGTTCACATGATGGGCTTGAGCACAGGAGCCAGAGGATGAGCGTCAACGCACCGAAGATCGCGCTTGAGGCCGCCGAGGTGGAGGCGCTGATCACGGCGCGCCGCTACCTGCACGCGCACCCGGAGCTGTCGTTTGAGGAGCACGGCACGTGCGCCTATTTGGAGGCGCGCTTGGCAGACGCTGGCATCACGCAGGTGTCACGCGTGGCCGAGACGGGGCTGGTGGCGCTGATTGAGGGCGCGCATCCGGGGCCGACGCTGGCGTTTCGCGGCGACATTGACGCGCTGCCGATCCATGAGGACAGCGACAAGCCTTACTGCTCGACGCGGCCCGGGGTGATGCACGCGTGCGGCCACGACGTACACGCGACGCTCGCGCTGGGGGTGGCCATCCAGCTGCATCGACGCCGCGACGCGCTGCATGGGCGCGTGAAGGTGATCTTCCAGCCCGCGGAGGAGGCGTCACCGCGCGATGACGCGCCGATCGGGGCACAGCGCATGGTGGAGGAGGGCGTGCTGCGCGATCCTGACGTGGACGCGATCCTCGCCATGCACTGCATGCCCACGCTGGAGGTCGGCAAGATCGGCTACACGGGCGGCCCCGTGTGGGCGCGCAG
>CAYXWB010000164.1:0-11574 GCA_964468515.1 uncultured Bradymonadales bacterium
CGCCACCACGGCCCCCAGGCGCTCGCCATCCCGGCCCATCAAGCCCAGCGGGGCCGCAGGCCCCGCTGGCGCGCCTCGGCGCGCGCTCAGGATCAGCGAGTGGTGGCCTGGCGCATCAGCGAACAAGCGCGCCTCATCGAAGCTCCACAGCAGCTCAAGCGTCGCCCGCGTGAGCAGATCCTGACGCAGCCGCTTGGCGCCTGTGGCTTGCATCCAATACGCGCTCGTCAGCGCCACCAGCCGCCCGCCCTGCTCAAGCAGATCGAGCGCGCGATGCAAGAACAGGTATTGCAGATCCTGCCTCGGCCCAAACCACGGCGCAAGGTGCGGGTGCTGCGCGCGCAGCGCGCGGAACATCGCCCCGCGCCCCTTCTCCCCCAGATAAGGCGGGTTGAGCAGCACCCCACGCACGGGCGCCTCATCAAGCGGCAGCGGCGCCCCCAAGCCGTCTCCCCAGACCACGCGATCGCCCCACACACCCGCTGAGTCACCGCGTGCGCCCGCGATGGCGATCGCGCAGCCGATCGCCATCGCCGCATGACGCTCCACAGCCAGCACACGGCACGCGGGATAGCGCGCGATCGCCGCGACAAGCAGCGCGCCCGCCCCCGCCGCCAGATCCACGATCCACGCCCCAGGTTGCGGCGCGTCCTCAAGCAGCGCGGCCATCCAGCCCGCCACCTCCTCAGAGGTGAAGTAGACGCCCTGGGCGCGCCGCGTGGGCGCGTCCAGCGCGCTGTCTAGCGACGCTGCGCCAGACGCGCGCGCCACTTGAGGTTCGGGATGATCCATGTCCAGCGCGTCCAGCGCCAGCCACGCCTCAAGCAAGGGTGCATCAAGCAACCCCTCAAGGCGCGCCCGCACCACAGGCGCGCGCCAGGGCCCTCCGCTAAGCAACGCCGCGCGCGCGCGCTGCTTGAGCGCCACCCGCAGCGGCCCGCTCAGCGACGCCGCGAGCGCCCCGCGCGCCTCTAGCTCACCCATGTGTGCTCCTTATCGCTAACTGATAGCATAACTATCTTCACCTCGCAGGGGTGCGGCGCGCTCACCACGCTTGCTCACCGACGTGGTTATTCCTTATCCTGGGCGTGGCGCGCAAGCGAGCACCCTACGACACTTGGCCTCTCGCCAAACCCGGATCATCACAGCCACGCTGGTTGTGATCAGGAACATGATGAGCGACCCCACCCCGAACCTGAGCGGCAGAGTGCTGGCAGAGCGCTACGCGCTGACGACCGAGATCGGTCGCGGCGGCTTTGGCGTCGTCTACCAAGCCCGCCAGCTCAACATGGATCGCGAGGTGGCCATCAAGATCCTGCCCCCTCAGTTTATGGCCATCCCGGACGTCGTGGAGCGCTTCAAGCGCGAGGCCCAGCTGTGCTCGCGCCTGCAACACCCGAACACCATCACCATCCACGACTATGGTCAGCACGAGGGCTTGCTCTACATCGTGATGGAGTATCTGCGCGGCGAGGATCTGGCGGACCTGCTCAAGCGCGAGCGGACGATCGCGCCGCAGCGCATCTTGGCCATCGCCAAGCAGGTCTTGCGCAGCTTGTCCGAGGCGCATAGCCACGGCATCGTGCATCGCGACTTGAAGCCTGAGAACATCTTCCTGACGCAGCTCGGCGAGGAGCGCGATGTGGTGAAGGTGCTGGACTTTGGCATCGCCAAGCTCGCGATGCCTGGCGAGTCGGCTGACGGCGCGCGTCAGCTCACCATGAGCGGCTCGACGGTCGGCACGCCCGTCTATATGAGCCCCGAGCAGGCCGCTGGCGAGCCGGTGGACGCGCAGACCGACCTCTACGCGCTCGGCATCATCATGTATGAGCTGGCCTGCGGGAAGGCGCCGTTCAACGATCGCAACCCCATCAAGGTGATGCGTCAGCACCTGTTCGAGCCGATCCCGCCGCTGCCCGACCCCGCCCTGCGCGGCACCCTCTTGGAGCGGATCATCAACCGCGCGCTCCAAAAGGACAAGCCGCTGCGCTACCTCAGCGCGCAAGACTTCATCCGCGACATGGATCAAGCGCTGACACCACCTCGCCTGGCCGCACAGCCCGCGCGCAAGCTGCCCGCGCCGCCGCCGCGCCTGACGCCGCCGCTCAGCGCGCCCGCGCATGATGAGGATGATGATGATGATGAGGATGAGCCCATCACCACTGAGGTGATGCCCACCTCGCCGCCTCACACGCGCGCTGCGCAAGAGACCGCAGGCTTTGAGCACGCACCTCGCCACCCGCTGGTAGGCACCGATGAGAACCGCGCGGCGCGCCACCCGCTGGTAGGCACCGATGAGAACCGCGCACCTCGCCATCCGCTGGTGGGCACCGATGAGAACCGCGCGCGCGCGCCTCACGAGGGCGGCGCGCGCGTCAGCGCGCTGCGTCAGACGCCACCCGGCTCTCGCCGTGACGGCATGAGCGGCGTCTCCTCCATCATCACGGTCGTCGAGGCGCCGCCCGAGGAGGAGGTCATCTTGCTGACCACCCCTAAGCGCGAGCGCGCCCCCTCACCGCCGCTGCAACCTAGCACCAACCCCGCGCTCGACGCGCGCCGCGCGCTCGCGCACCAGCAGAGCCAAGACATCAGCTCCTCCGATCTGATCGACGCGCAATCGCGCCGCCCCGAGCGCCGCCTCGACGCCACGCCGATTGAGCCTGTGACCTGGACGCTCAGCGACGAGCACACCCCGCTGACCTTGCTGCCTCATCAGCAGCCTGTGGCAACGCGCGCGGGCGCGACGCTCGCCAAGCGCGTGATGATCGTGCTGATCCTGACCGCGCTCACCGCGCTCGCCACATTCGGCGTGCTGGTCGGCCTCAAGCTCATCTGAGGCCCGCCCCCTCAGATCTCCTCGTAATCTTCCATCGCCGCAGCGGCGCCGCTCACCAAGGGCAGCGCGACGCTGTTGCCGATGTTCATCGCCGCCAAGCGCGCGTGCAGATCCGCCACCACCATGCGGATGGCGACCTCGTTCTTGCCGCCGCGCGGGATGATCACATCCGCATAGCGCTTGCTCGGCTCCACAAACGCGTAGTGCATCGGGCGCACCGTCTGCGTGTACTGCTCGATGACCGAGTCGAGGCTGCGCCCACGCTCGGTCACGTCGCGCTGCAGGCGGCGGATGAAGCGGATGTCGCCGTCCGTAGAGACGAAGATCTTGGCGTCGAGCACCTCGCGCACTGAGGCCACCGCCAGCACCATGATCCCCTCAACGATCACCACAGGGGCGGCGCTCACCGGGATGACTCGCTCCGAGCGTGTGGAGCGCGTGAAGTCGTAGACCGGCTTGTTGATCGACTCGCTCGCGCGCAGCGCCTTGAGGTGCTGCACGAACAGCTCCGTGTCGAAGGCGTCCGGATGATCGAAGTTCACCTGGCGACGCTCCGGCATCGTCATGTGCGCCAGATCTTTGTAATAGGAGTCCATGTCGAGGTGGACCACGTTCGCGCTGTCAAACGACTCGACGATGCGGCGCGCCACCGTCGTCTTGCCCGAACCTGACCCACCAGCGACGCCCACGAGGATTGGTTGCATGCGTACTCCCACGCAAGATCTTCACGAGCGCGCGGATGCGGCGCCCGCATCGGCCCAGGGCCAACGCGGGCGCCATGATGGACCAGCCGCCCCCAGCGAGCAAGGCAAATCAAGGCGCCAGCGGCGCCTCGACGCTGAGGGTGTAGGGCTCGCAGCGCTGCGCTGCCGGGTCGTGCGCGCTCACCTGTACGAAGTAGCGCCCCATCGGCAGCTCCAGCGTCAGTGACTCCGCGCCCGACGCGCCGCGCGCGTTGACCTCATCGAGCACCACCCCGTCTTGATCGAGCAGCTTCAGCACCAGATCGAGCGGATGTGCGCCGAGCTTCACCGCCACCTTGCGACGCCAGCGCCCATACGCGTCGGGGCGCTCAGGCGGCTCCGCAAGCTCCAGCGCGTAGGTGTCGATGTCGCCCGCGCGCGCGATGTAGCCCTGGATCGGCGCCCCCACCGTCAGCGCGTCAGCGCTGGCGAGGGTGTCATTGGGCTCCACGTCCATGCCGGGGGAGGCGGCGTGCTCCACGAGCTCCAGCGCGTAGTCGAGGCCAGACTTACGCGGCGCCTCGACGCCCGCCAGCGCGCGCACCGTGACCGGATACGCCAGCGACGACACCGCGCGACGACACAGCGTCACCACCTCGCCAGGGGCACGCGCCGCCAGCACCTCATCTTGCGCGCTGCCGCCAGCCACGCTCCAGCGCCAGCCCAGCTCTAGCTTGAGGGCGGGCTTGAGCGGGCGCAAGCGCGCGTCAATGAGCCGCCCAGGCGCGGCCTTGGGCGCGCGCGGCGCGAGGATCAGCGGCGCGGGGCGTTCCTCTTGACCGGCCCCTGGCGTCGGCTCATCGGGGATGAGCGCGTCGGGGGTTAACACCCCGCTCGGCGCCGCTGGCGGCGGCACAGGCGCAGGCACAGGCGCGCCTGTGGGCGCGTCCGGCAGCGCGTCCGGCAGCGGCGCCTCAAACTGGACCTGCCAGTGATCGACGTCGGCCGCGTCGTGCAGATAACCCTTCGCAAACCCTGGCGCCATCAAACGCTGCGCCTGCTCAGCGCTATCATTAGGCTCAAGCTCCAGCACCTCGCCATCAGGCAGCGGCGGGTGCACAAGCCAGCGCAAGCTGTAAGCGCGCTCGCGCGAGTAGCCTTGACCCGCGCTCAGCGCGGCCCAAGCGCGCGTCGCGCCTTGCGGCATGGTCAGGTTAGGCACCTCCACCGCCTCGCCAGCTGGCGCGAACAGCGTGAGCGTAGCCTCGCGGTCGGGCGCGTGCGCGATCTCAAGCGTCTGCCCCAACCCCTCCACGCCCGTGAGCTGCACGGTGTACGCCAGCGGCGCAGGATCGGGCAGCTGCACCTCGAACACATCACGATCGCCGGGCCGATCGTAGATCCCCTGGAGCTCACCAGGCGCGCGCAGCGGCCACGCCAGCGCCGCTGTGTCATTGGGCTCAGCCTCCACCGCGCCCTGTGACAGCCTGCGCTTGAGCTGGAGGGTGTAAGCGCCTTGACCTGTGTGCGCGCGCACGCCCAGCAAGAGCGGCGTCTTGCCCAGCGCCACCATCGGGATGACCTCAGCCGCGTCGACGCCCTCGATCTGATAGCGCGCGGCCGCTGGCTGCCCTTGACCGACAAGCTCCAGCGCCAGATCGAGGCCGGGCGCCTCGTCGGGCTGCGCGGTGAGCTCAATGAGCCACGGCCCATCGGGGACATCCAGGCTGAGCGCGTACCAGTCCACGTCGGTGGGGGATTGGAGCGCGCCGCGAATGGCGCGCAGCTCGCGCGTCAGCGCGAGCGCGGTGGCCTGCTCGCGCTGATCATTGGGCTCAAGCTCCGTGAGCGAGCCGCTGACCTGCTCCGCCTTGGCCACCGCCTCCAGGCGCGCCTCATCGCCGCGACCGCTGATGTACTGGCGCACGCGCGCCTCGCAGTCACAGGCTTGGGTCATCGTCAGCGCCAACAAGGCGCTCAGATAGCGAGGATCACTTGCCCGCATTATAGCGCTTGATCAGCTCAGCGGTCACGTCCATCTCGGGCTTCGCGAACAAGATCGCCGACTCCGAGCGCTCCAACACCAGGTCATAGCCCTTCTCTTTGGCGATGCCCTCGATGATGACGCCCATCTTATCAAAGATCTTCTTGGTCGCCTTGCCCTCCTCCTTCGCCAGATCGCCCTGCAGCTCCATGTAGGTCTGCTGCAGCTCCATCATCTTGCGCTGGAACTCTTGACCCTTCTGACGCTTGGCATCATCGGAGAGCATCATGGCCTGCTTCTCCAGGTCCTCCTTCATCTTCTTGAGGTCTTCCTGCTGCTTGTCGAGCTGCTTCTGCTTCTTGTCGAAGTCCTTCTTGAGCCGAGCCTTGGCGGCCTTGCCCTCATCCACCTCGTTGAGCGCGCGCTGCAGATCGACGTAGGCGATCTTGACCCCTTGGGCGAAGGCGCTGGCGGGCGCGAGCATCGCGAGCACGAGCAGCGCGCCCAGCATCCAGCGCGTCATGCGCACCATCGCGACAGGGGTGTGACTCTTCATCATCGATCTTCTCCGTCGTCAAAACACAGTGAATCGCGCGCTGTGCAACAGCGCGCCGTTTAGAAAGCATTCCCGATGTTGAAGTTGAAGACCAGCGGGTCCTCGTTCCTCAGACGCGCCAGCGGCACGCCCCATTCAAAGCGCAGCAGGCCGATCGGGCTGAACCACCGAAAGCCAAACCCAAGGTTCGTGCGCAGCGCGTCCTCATACCGGTTCTGGTTGTCTTGCAACACATCCAACGTCAGCGCGTACGGCTGATTGTCCCCAAACGCGTTGCCCGCATCCGCGAACAGCACGCCCTGCAGGTTGATCGCCGTCAGGATCGGGAACAACACCTCCGCCGTGAACAGCAGCTGCTTCGTGCCGCCGATCACAAACGCGCTCGCCGCGCTCCCCGGATCCCCCGTGTTCGAGGGCACCAGCCGGCTCGGCCCCAAGCTGAAGCGCTGGAAGCCGCGGATCGTGTTGGGGCCGCCCATCAAGTAGCGCTCCTGCAGCGGCACGCCCTTGTTCGGATCGATGCTCGTGATGTAGCCCATCTGGCCGTTGAGCCGCAGCACGAACTGCCAGAACAGCGGCACGAACAGGTTCGCGTCGAGATCATACTTGATGAACTCGGTCTGGCTGCCGGTCAGCGTGTCGTCCGCGAACTCCGCCCGCGCGCTGTGAAACTGCCCCTTGCTCGGGAAGAAGATGTTGTCGCGCGAGTCGTAGATCAGCGCGCCCTGCACGCTGCTGGTGAGGCCGCCTCGAAACAGGCTGCCCACCTGGCGCGCGTCGCGCCCCGAGATGCCGCCCGGCCGGATCGTCACGTCCTCCAGCTTGTAGGTCAATGACACCGACAGATCTTCCGTCCCCGTGCGGTTGCGGTTGTCGATGAGCGGGTAGCCCAGCGTCACGTTGCCGCCCGTGGACTGCTGCTGGTAGTCCTGGAAGATGAAGTCGAAGTTATAGCCGCTCAACGTCAGGCGCAGCTTCGTGTCCAACAGGTAGGGCTCAAAGAAGCGCAGGTTGAACAGCGTGCGGATGCCCGACCACTGGAACGTGAACGTCAGGATCTGACCGCGCCCGAACAGGTTGTTCTGCGCCACCTGCAGGTTCGCCAAGATGTTCTCTTGGCTTGAGAAGCCCGCGCCCGCTTGGAACGTGCCGGTGGGCCGCTCCACCACGCGCACCTCCACGTTGATCACGTCCTCGCGCTCGCCACGCTGCGTCGTCACCTGCACGTCCTCAAAGAAGCCCAGCCGGAACACCAGCTGCTTGGACTGCTGCAGCTTCTCATTGGAGAACAGATCGCCCTCTTGGATCACCAGCTCGCGCCGGATCACCTTGTCGCGCGTCTTGGTGTTGCCCGCGACCTCGATGCGCCCAAAGTAGACCTTGCTGCCCTGCTGGATGTCATAGGTGACGTCCAGCGTGAGCGAGTCCGGGTTGGGGCGCATGAGCTGGTTGACGTTCGCATACGCGTAGCCCGCGTCCTGATACAACGCGCGCAGCTGCTCAATGTCTTGGCGCAGCGTGCCATAGCTGAAGATCTCGCCAGGCTTGAGCTTGGTCAGCGCCTCCAGCTCCTCTTTGGGCTTGATCATGTCGCCCGTCACCGCCACCGTGCCCACCTTGTAGCGTGGCCCCTCCTCCAGCGGGATGGTCAAGTACAGGTAGCGACGATCGCGCGAGAGCCGGATCGACGGCGCGCCGATCTTCACCTCCACGAACCCCTTGTCGTAGTAATACGCGGTGAGGCGCTGCATATCCGCCTCGAACGTCTCGGCCTTGAAGCTGCCAAAGCTCGACACGAACGACAGCCAGTCGCCCTCGCGCGTGCCCATGATCTGGCTCAGCTCCTCGTCCGGGATCGCCGCGTTGCCCAAGAAGGTCACCTTGCGCACCTGGACCTTGGCGTACTCGCGGATCTTGAACACCACGTTCGCCTGCCCCGCCTGCCCCACCACAGGCTCCACCGCAGGCTCCACCTCGGCCAGATAATAGCCCTTCTCTTCGTAGAGCTGGCGGATCTTCTCGGCGTTCGCCTTGACCTTGCCGTCATCGAGGATCTGGAACCTGGCGAGGTCCACGACCTCCTTGATGTCATCCGTGCTCAGATCGCTGTTGCCCTCGTAGCGCACCTCGGCGATCGCCGGCTTCTCGGCCACGATGAACGTGAGGATGGCCATCCCGGCGTCGTCAAAGCGCGCGTCAACTTGGATGTCCTCAAAGTAGCCCATGCGCCAGACCTTGCGCAGATCCGCGCCGAGCCGCTTGCGGCTCAGGCGCTGCCCCGGCTTGGTCGTGATCTGCGTCAGGATCGAGCGCGACTCCACCCGCAAATTGCCCGAGACGCGCACCTGGGCCACCTCTGTGCCATCGGTCGGCGCGGCGCTTGAGGGCTCGGGTTGCGCTTGCGCGGCGTGGGGCCATGACAACGTCACGAGGACGCTGACGAGCGCCAACGCCAACATCAGGCGCGCGACGATGATCAGGTTCTTCAAGCTCACGTCTTTCCTTGCCGCAACGGCGCCACGCGCGCGCCACCGTGTGGGGGCAGACGCATAACATGAAGTCCCACCCAGGTCACGCCTCACGCGCGCCCTCTCCACCTGGCGCGCTCAAGCGCCCGCCGAGCAGGCCATCCTCCTCGCGCAGCGGGAAGATCCTCCCCGCCTCCACCTTCAGCTGCACCGGCAGCTGCGCCGCCAGCAGCGGATCGTGCGTCACCACGATCACCGTCACGTTCGTCTCTTGGTTGAGCGACTTCAGCAGCCCGTGGATCCCCGCGCTCGTCTGCTGATCCAGGTTGCCCGTGGGCTCATCCGCCAACAGCAGCCGCGGCGCCATGTACAGCGCCCGCGCGATCGCCACGCGCTGCTGCTCTCCACCCGACAGCTCCCCAGGCTGGTGGTTCACCCGCGCGCTCAACCCCATCTGCTCCAGCAAGGTCATCGCGCGCTGCTCTACCGTCGCCCGCTTCTGGCGCGCGATGAGCCCCGGCATCATCACGTTCTCCAGCGCCGTGAACTCCGGCAGCAGGTGATGAAACTGGAACACGAACCCGATCTGCTCGTTGCGAAACCTCGCGAGCTCCGACGAGGACCGCTTGAACACGTCCTCCCCGTCGAACAAGTACGTGCCCCCCGTGGGCACGTCCAGCGCCCCCGCGATCTGCAACAGCGTGCTCTTGCCCGCGCCGCTGGAGCCCATGATCGCCGCCATGTCCCCCGCGAACAGCCGCAAGTCTACCCCGCGCAACACCTCAAGCTCGCCCTTGCGATGCTTGAACTTCTTGGTCAACCCGCGCACCTCGATCAGCGCGCTCTGCTCATCACTCATCTCGCAACCCATCCACAGGTTTGAGCCGCGCCGCTTGCAACGAGGGGTAGATCGTCGCCAGCATGCTGATCCCGATCGCGCACACCACCACCAGCAGCACCTCCACGATGTCCAGATCCACCGGCAACGTCGAGATGTAGTACACCTCCGAGTTGAGCGGGAACCCCACCGTCTCCAGCAAATAACAGATCACCACCCCCATCCCTAGCCCCAACACCGTCCCCACCGTGCCGATCACCGTGCCTTGCAACACGAAGATCTGCATCACCCCCACGTCCGACGCCCCCAGCGCCTTCAGCACCGCGATCTCGCGACCCTTCTCGATCACGATCATGATCAGCATCGCCACGATGCTGAAGCTCGCCACCAGGATGATGAACGTCAGCACCACGAACATTGAGATCTTCTCTAGCTTCAGCGCATAGAACAAGCTGCTGTTGAGCGCCATCCAGTCCAAGACCTCATACCCTGCCCCAAGCTCGGCCTCGATCGTCGCCGCGATCCCCACCGCGCGATCCACGTCCACCGTCTTCAGCTCCACCCCCATCACCCCTCGCATGTCCATCAGGCGCTGCGCGTCCTCAAGCTGCGTGTAGGCGTAGTTGGCGTCGTACTCATACATCCCGCTGTAGAAGATCCCGACCACACGGAACGGGCGGCTGCGCGGCAGCCGCCCCATCGGCCCGAGCTCCCCGTTCGGCGTCACCACGTTGACCTCATCCCCCAAGGACACCTGCAGCGACTTCGCCAGCTCCGGCCCGATCAAGAGGCCCGGGATGCGCGCCGCCGCCTGCGGCGCGACGCTAGGATCAGAGGCGGGCTCATCGCCCGGCAGCGGCGGCACCTCGCCATCCTCATCGCCCGGAAGCTCCGGGATGTCATCCGCCTCAGGCAGCGACGGTGACACCACCGCTTGCGTCACCGCAGGGGCCACGATCTTGCCAAGCCCCACCGCCTCCCCAGGCGCGATCAGCGGCGCGGGCGTCGGCAAGACCTCCACGCTTGACGGCTCATCCGGCTCACCAGCGCTCGTCGCGACGCCCTGCCCCGGCTCCACCTCGCCGCGCGCCACCTTGATCTCGTCCTGCTCACGGCGCAGCCGCTCCAGCAGCTCATCCAGCTCCGCATCGCGCGACGCGCGCAGCTGCTTCATCAGCGGCCCGTCATCCACCAGATACTGCAGCTCGCCCTGACGCATGCTGCGCGGCAGCTCGCTCACATCCCCCACGCTCGCAAGATCGATGCCGCGCAACATCACGCCGCTTAGGCCCGACGCGCTCGACACCATCACCTCATGCTCCGTATAGGGGGCAGCGCCTGTCACACCAGCCACCGCGCGCACCTGCGTCAGCAAGCTCGTCGCGTCAGGGATCAAGGCGTCATCCGACGCCTTCACCACGATGTGCGCCTTGGCCCCCAGGATCTTCTGCTTCAGATCCTTCTTGAAGCCGCCCATCACGCTCAGCACCACGATCAGCGCCGTCACGCCCAGCGCCACGCCGAACACCGAGATCAGCGTGATGATCGACACCACGCTGCCCGTGCGCTTCTTCGCCATCAGGTAGCGCAGGCCGACGAAGTTCTCATAGGACATCAGCACAAGCCTCTTGAACTGGCGGCTCACGCGCCACGCGCGCGCGCCGCGCCAGACGCGCCCAGACCCTTGCAGGTCTGGGCGCGCCATCATCGCATCAGGCCTCGTCGTCCTGCACGGCGGTGGCGCCCTCTTGGAGCAAGAACGCCTCGACGAACGGATCCAGATCCCCGTCGAGCACCTTGTCCACCTGCGACACGGTGTAGCCCGTGCGCAGATCCTTGATCTGGCGATAGGGATGGAGCACATACGAGCGGATCTGCGAGCCAAAGGCCGCGTCGCGCTCCGCCGCATGTCCCGCCTTCGCCTTCTCCTCGCGCGCGCGCAGCTCCAGATCATAGAGCTTCGCGCGCAGCATCTTCATCGCCGTGTCGAGGTTCTTGTGCTGCGAGCGCTCATTTTGACACTGCACCACCGTGTTGGTCGGAAAGTGCGTGATGCGGATGGCCGAGTCCGTCGTGTTGACGTGCTGACCGCCCGCGCCGCTGGAGCGCATCTTATCAATGCGGATGTCCTTGTCCGCGATCTCGATCTCGATCGAGTCATCGATCTCGGGCACCACCTTCACCGACGCGAAGCTCGTCTCGCGCGTCC
>CAYXWB010000165.1:0-9536 GCA_964468515.1 uncultured Bradymonadales bacterium
CCACGCCTCGGGGTTGATGGGCTCACCGACGGAGCCGAGCAGGCGCAGCGAGCTGCGATCGTAGCGCTTGACGTGCGCGTCGCCGTGGGCGGCGATGGCGCGGATGGCGGTGGGGGCGGTGTAGAGGATGGTGATCTTGTGGCGCTGCACCACATCCCAGTAGCGTCCCGCGTCGGGATAAAGGGGCGTGGACTCGAACATGACCGTGGTGGTGCCGTTGGCCAAGGGGCCATACACGATGTAGCTGTGGCCGGTGATCCAGCCCACGTCGGCCATGCAAGCGTAGACGTCATCATCGCGCAGGCCGAACACGAGCTGGTGGGTGTACGCAGCATAAGTGAGATAACCCGCGCAGGTGTGGACGACGCCCTTGGGGCGGCCCGTGGAGCCGGAGGTGTAGAGGATGAACAGCGGATCTTCGGCGGCGCACTGCGTCGCGGGGCAGTCGGGCGAGGCGCTGGCCAGCGCCTCATGCCACCAGACATCGCGGCCCTTGACCCAGGGCGTCTCATGGCCATCCTTGCGCCCATACACGAGCACATGACGCACGCCGCGCTCGCCAGACAGCGCGTCATCGACCACAGACTTCAAGGCGACCTCGCGACCGCCGCGACACAGGATGTTCTGCGTGATGACGACCTCGGCGTTGCAGTCGCGCACGCGATCGCGCAGCGCCTCGGCGGAGAAGCCGCCGAAGACGACCGAGTGAATGGCGCCAAGGCGCGCGCAGGCGAGCATGGCGATGGCGGCCTCGGGGACCATGCCCATGTAGATGATGACGCGATCGCCGCGCTGGATGCCGAGTGATTTTAGCGTATTGGCAGCGCGGCAGACCTGCTCATGCAGCTGCAAGTAGCTGACGCGGCGCACCTCCTCGGGGCTGTCGCCCTCCCACAAGATGGCGGTCTTGTGCGGGGTCTTCTGGGCGTGGCGATCGACGCAGCTCTCGGTGATGTTCAGCTCGCCATCGGCGAACCAGGTGAGCGCGCCCTCGCGGATGGTGGCGAACGAGCCGCTCAAGCCTTGCGTGGGGGGCTTGCGCCAGACCAGGCGCTCGCGCGTGACGTCGAGCCAGAAGCGATCAGGATCTTGGCGCGCGAGCAGCCACTGCTCGCGCCACTGATCCATGGAGGTGAGCGTCTTGGCCACAGCGGTGGCCTGTGGGGTGGTCTCAGTCATGGGCGAGGTCCTCGTCTGGAGCAACGGTGAATCGACATGCGCTTTTGGTTGTGGCACCAACGAGCGACGCTCGCAAGGCGTGATTGGCGCTCGCCCGCGCTTGCGCCAGGGCGACACAACCGTTACAAGTAACCACGCGTTGATTCTACCGCAGACGAGTCAGATATGGTCAGAGGGAGCGCCGTGTTCACAACCTGCAAGGTGGCCAAGCGCGCCACGCTGCTCGGCCTCATCACGACCCTCGGGCTCGGCTGTGAGGCGCGCCAGACGGGCGATCGGGGGGAGCTGATCTTCAGCTACAGCGCGTGGGATGACGTGACCAACTTCGATCGACCCATCGCCGCAGGCGCAGCCCTTGATCTGCGCGTGACGCGCGTGCTCGACGAGGAGCAGCCGCTTCATATCAAGCGCGCGCGGATGAGCCCCGCGCCTGTGGCGCGCGTGGCGGGTGTGGTCGCCCACAGCGCGCGCGTCATCGGGCTTAAGCCTGGCACCGCGCGCTTGCGCGTGCGAGCGCGCGATGAGGGCGGCGCGCTCGTCTGGGACAGCGTGCGCCTGCGCGTCGCGCAGGTCGCCCATGTGACCTTGTCTCACCCCTGCGATGTGACTGAGGAGCAGCAGCGCGCGCCGCTCTACCTCGCCGCGGCGAGCCCTGCGCGCCTGAACGTGAGCATGCGCTCCGCACGACAAGAGCCGCTGCGCGGGTGGGGGCTCGCCCCGCTCCAGCTCACCGTCTCACCGGCTGGCGCCGCCACGCTGAGCGATCGCGCCGAGGAGGAGGGCGTCATCGACGTGACGATCGCGCCAGACGCGCAGCGCTTGTCGATCACGAGCGCGCTGAGCCAGGACAAGCTCGACTATCACGTCATCACGCCAGCGGCGCTGGATGGGATCAGGCTCGCGCCTTTCTTGAGCGACTCGCTCATCGCGCTGGAGGGTGAGGTGAGCTCGCTGCGCTTTGAGGCGCTCTCCCAGGGGCAGGCGCTATGTCATGGGCAAGCGCCTGTGCAAGTGCGCAGCGTGACGCCTGAGCGATGCAGCGTCACCTCGGCCAGCGATGATGGCGCTGACGGGGGCGAGGCCATCACCAGCCAGGACGGCCGCGTGCAAGTGCGCGCGCTGCGCTTTGGCCTGTGTCAGCTTGAGGCCTCGCTCGCCCACGCGCCGGCCGCAAAAACACGCGTCACGCTGCGCGTGGGCAAGCTGCCTGAGGCGCCACCCGAGGAAGACGCGCGGGCCGAGCTGCCGGCTCCCCACCCTGCCCTTGAACCCACCCCCGACCCGCAGGCCGATCCGCTCGCCATGAGGCAGCACACGCTGCGCGCTGAAGCGCCTCGCGCGCCAGCGCGCCCTTGGTGGCTCGCGCCGCTGCTGGCGCTCTTGGCGCCGCTGTGCTTAACGCCCCTGCTGTGGCGCGCTCAGGCACGGTGGCGCGTGAGGTGACGATCTGCGCATACCCTCGCCCTCCTCGCATCGCCCCCACGCCTCGGCCCTCGTGAGCCCACTATGTCCACCTCCTCTCATGGCGAGCCGCGTCGCCTTGTCCTGTTGCTCGCCAACGAGGCGCAAGCTGTCTCACTGCGTGAGGTCGTGACGCAGCTGTCGCCCTGGCGAGACATCGTGCTGTGGCTCGCGCCATGCGACACAGATGACGCGCTCGTCGCGCGCGCGCAGCCACAAGGCTGGGGCGCGCAGCTGCTCGACGTGGCGAGCGAGCAGGAGCTGGCGCTCTTGCCGGGCGTGCTCTATGTGGCGCGCGAGGACGAGGCGCTAGCCTTTGAGGAGATGAGCGTGCGCCCCGTCTCACACGCCTCGCTGGGGCCGCTGGACACGACGCTGCTGCACGCCGCAGCCATCATGGCCGAGGCGCTGCTGGTGATCGTGCTGTCGCAGCGTGACATGCTCGACGGGCTCGTGGAGGTCGCGCTGCAAGGAGGCCGCGTCGTGTGCGCCCCTGAGGTGGTCTTGCCTGAGGGATGTCACGCCATCGCGCTCGACGCGACCGCGCTGCTGCCCACCGATGAGGAGATCATCCCCGCCTTGGTGCCCCCCTCCGCCGAGGTGGAGGAGGCGTTTCGCGCCGTCAGCGATCACATCGAGCAGGCGTTCGGCTTAAACCTGAGCCACTACAAGCCCGCGCTGCTGCATCGTCGCATCCGACGACGCATGGAGGCCGTCGGCTACACCGAGTGGGACGACTATCTGGCGCTGCTCGATCGCGAGCCGCAAGAACTGCACGCGCTGTTTGATGACCTGCTGATCGACGTGACCAGCTTCTTTCGCGATCCTGAGGCCTTTGAGCTGGTCGCCTCGCTGGCGCTGCCCGCGCTGTTTGACAAGCTCGGCGAGGATGAGCCGTTTCGCGCCTGGGTCGCCGCGTGCGCGCACGGTGAGGAGGCTTACACGGTGGCGATGCTGCTGTTGGAGGAGGCGCATCGGCGCGGCATCTCCCCCGATCGCATCAAGCTGTTCGCCACCGACATCAGCCCTCAAGCCATCCGGCGCGCGACCGAGGGGGCCTACAGCGCGCAGGTCGTGGAGCAGATCCCCGAGGCGCTGCGCGCGCGCTATCTGACCCGCGAGGATGAGCACACGTGGCGCGTCAATCAGACGCTGCGGCGCGTGGTGATCTTCGCGCGCCATAACATGCTCAAAGATCCTCCCTTCAGCATGTTACACATGGCGACCTGTCGCAACTTCCTGATCTACCTGCGCCCTGAGGCGCAGCAGCGCGTGCTGACCACGCTGAGCTACGCGCTGCGCACCGACGGCGTGTTGCTGTTAGGTCAGAGCGAGCACTTGAGCACGCAGCGCCACGACTTCACGCGGCTTGATGATCGATTCAAGGCGTTCCGCAAGCTCGCGAGCTCGCCTCCTCTGCTGCCCTCTCGCCCGCAGCTGCTGGCCCCCTCGCCGCCCACCTCACGCTCACCCCAGCCCCCGCGCCACCTCTACCAGCAGGCGGCCTATGAGGCGCTCTTTGACGCCTACATCCCGCCCGGCTTCTTCATCGATCAAGACTACCACTTGGTGCACGTGTTCGGCCCAGCGTCGCAGCTGCTGCACCACCCGCCTGGGCGCGTGGAGTACCGGCTGCCCAACCTGTTGCGCGGGCACCTGCGCCACATGGTGACCACGGCGCTGTATGCGCTGCGCCGCGCGCCAGATGAGGCGTTTGAGCAGGGCACGCTGCGCTTAGAGCTAGGCGATGAGGCGGCCGATCACATGATGAGCGCGCGCGCGCTGCGCGCCGAGCGCGACGGCCCGCTCTATTACGTGATCACCTTCGAGCGCCTCGCCGCCCAACCGCTCGCGCCCACGCCCATCCCCATGACGCTCGATCCCGACGCGCTCGCTCAGCAGCGCATCTTGGATCTGGAGGTGGAGCTGACCCAGCTTCGCCAGCAGCTCCAAGGCGCCATGGAGGAGCTTGGCGCCAACAATGAGGAGCTGCACTCCGTCAACGAGGAGATGCTCGTCTCCAATGAGGAGCTGCAGAGCACCAATGAGGAGCTGTACTCGGTCAATGAAGAGCTGGTCACGATCAACGTCGAACATCAGCGCAAGCTGGAGGAGCTGACCATCGCCCACAGCGAGCTGCTGGCGATGGCCCGTCTGTCAGGCGCGGCGTTGCTGTGGTTAGACGGACGTCAGCGGCTGCGCCGCAGCGCGGGCGCGATTGAGGGGCTGCTGCGGACCAAGGGAGAGGAGCTGGAGCAGGGGCGTGCGCTGGCGCAGCTGCCGCTGTCGCTGGAGGGGCTCGATCTTGTCACGCTCACCCGCGACGCGATCGCCCAAGGCCGCGAGCTCACCCAGCTGGCGCAGTCCATGAGCACGCAGCGCGTCTACCTGGCGCGCGCCATCCCCGAGCTGAGCGCGCTTGAGCCAGGGAGCGGGGGCGCCTTGCTGGCGCTGCTGGACGTGACCGCTTGGCTGCAAGGACACGCGGACGTGCTAAAGAGCGCCGACGCGCTCATGTTAGGCTTGGCGCAAGTGCACCCGCATGACGCCTGCTGTGATTATCTGAGCGAGGGCGCCGCCCAGCTGCTGGGCCACACCAGCGCGCGCGAGGCGCTGACGCAGCCGCGCGCGTGGCTGACGCACCTGAGCGAGCCCGCACGCTTGGAGCGCTGGCTGCTTGAGCCCAGCGCGCCGCTGCGCGTGAAGGTGTTCCCCCCGGGCGCCCCACCCAAGCGCGTTGAGCTGAGCGCCGCCTGGCGCGGTGACGCCCTCGCCCTGCGGCTTGAGGATGTCACCGCAGCCCATCTGCAGGAGCGAGAGCTGGCGCGCGTGCAGCGCGAGCAAGAAAACGTGCTCGCCGGGCTAGAGGCCGTCGTGGAGGCGCTGCCCATGGCCCTGTTCGTCATCAATGACAAGATGCAGCTGCAGCTCGCCAGCGCCAACACCGTCGGCATCACCGGCTTGGGCTTGAATCAGGTGCAGGGGCGCGGCCTCGATGAGCTGAGCTGGCCCGAGGGCTACCCGATCCCCTCCACGGAGCAGCTCCAAGCCGCGCTGCGCTCCCAAGAGCCGCGTCACGAGATCCTGAGCACGCTGGTCGAGGATCGCCTGCTGACGTTTGAGCGCTACCTGCTGCCCACGCGTCTGCATGAGCAGCCCGCGCTGCTGGTCACCATCCGCGACATCACCGCGCGCTTGCCCAGCCGCGCCGATCTTGACCCCGTGCAGCAGGGCATGCGCGCGCTGGCTGAGGCGTTCCCCGCGCCGATCGCGTTCCTCGACATGGACGAGCGTCATCAGTTCGCCAACAGCCACTATCAGGCGTGGCTCGGGCGCGCTGGCAGCCAGCTGCATGAGACGCTCGCCAGCGAGGTCTTCGTCGAGCGCGACTACCAGAAGCTGCGCTCTAAGCTGGCCGTCGCCCTGTCAGGTAAGAGCATCCACTTTGATTTTAGCCTGAGCGAGGCGAGCTCCCCGACGCAGGGCGCGCCGCTGCATGTGTACCTCATGCCGCGCAAGGACGCCGTCGGCCAGCTCGTCGGCGTCATCCTCATGGCCCAAGATCCTGGCCTCGCGGGCCGTCAGCGCGTCAACCGCGACCACGCCCTTGAGGCGCAGAAGATGGAGAGCTTGGGCAGGCTCGCCGGTGGCATCGCCCACGACTTTAACAACCTGCTGGCCGCCATGCTCAGCAACGCCGAGATGGCCATGGAGCTGACGCGCGGCTTACCCCAAGCGCGCGAGTGCTTGGAGGACATCCAGCTCGTCGCCCAGCGCGCCCGCGAGCTGTGCCAGCAGCTGTTGGCCTACTCGGGACGCGGCAAGTTCGTCATTGAGACGATCGCGCTGCCGGAGCTTGTGCGCGAGATGGAGCGGCTGCTGCGCGTCACCGTGCCGCGCTGGATCGACGTCTCGCTCATGCTCGATCAGCCCGACTGCGTGGTGCGCGTTGACGTGACGCAGCTGCGACAGGTCATCATCAACCTGCTCACCAACGCCGTCGAGGCCGTGGGTCAAGAGCCTGGCACCATTGAGCTTATCGTCACCCACCAGCGCATCACGCAGGAGCAGGCTGACGCCTACACGCGCCGCCTCGACGTCGCCCCGGGCGACTACGTCGCGCTCATCGTGCAAGACTCTGGCCCCGGCATCCCCAGCGAGATCCTCGATCGCATCTTCGATCCGTTCTTCTCGACCAAGGTCACAGGGCGCGGCCTCGGGCTGTCGACCGTGCAAGGCATCATCCACAGCCACCAGGGGCTCATCGAGCTGGAGCGCAGCCCAGCGGGCGGCGCGCGCATCTGCGCGCTGCTGCCGCTGGCGCGCACGCCGCTGTCACCGCCGCCGCCGGCGCTCACCCGCACAGAGCCACACCGGGCCATCACGAGCCCCTCGCGTCACATCCTGCTGATCGATGATGAGGTCATGATCTTGCGCGCGCTGGAGCGCGTGCTGCGCCGCGTCGGCTACAGCGTCACCCACTGCGAGACGCCGCGCGAGGGCATCGCGCTCTACACCCAGCAGCCCGATCGCTTCCATATGGCGATCCTGGATCTGACCATGCCCGAGATGATGGGCCACGACGTGGCCCGCGCGCTGCGTCGGATCACGCCCGAGCTGCCCATCCTGTTCATCAGCGGCCATGTGCAGCGCCTGGCGGATGACATCGTCACGCTCGATCGCCGCACCCGCTTCCTTCAAAAGCCCTGGTCGCGCGAGGATCTGCTCCAATCTCTGGAGACGCTGTGCGACCCTCCCCCTGAAGAACAGGGCTAGCCGCCCCCACCTTGGAGCTTGCCATGAGCGAGGATCACACCAGCGAAGACCTGCCCCCCGTGTTCAAGCTGAGCGTGGAGGAGCTGGACGCGCTGATCGCCGCCGGGACGCCCGCGCACTACGCGACGCTGCGCGCCGCCTTAGAGGACGATGACAACATCATCATGATCGAGCGTGAGCCGCGCCCCGGCAGCGACGCGCGCGTCTTCACACCCGCGCTCATCATGAGCCCCTCGCGTCAGGTGGTGCAGGTCTACATGGGCGGCCTTGATGACGCGCAGCGCGTCGCTGCGCGCCACTGCATGGAGCGGCGCGTGGCCATCGGCGGCGCGCTCGTGGAGGCCACCGATGACGTGATCCCGCCCGAGTGGGAGCAGGAGCGGGCGCTCGTCGATCAGCTGCTTGAGCCCACCCATCAGCTCTGGAGCTTGGAGGCCTTCGCCATGCTGGATGAGGGCGTGCAACACCTGACGCACATCGTCCACGCGCTGCAACAGGACCCCGAGGCCAGCGCCAACCTCACCGGCTTTGATGAGCTGCTTGAGACCATCGCGCAAGCCAGCGCGGGCTTCGCGCCGATCCGCGCCCTGATCTATCAGTCGCCCTGAGCCTCGCTGCGCTCTTCGCAGAGGTTGGACTTCATGCAGTCAGGGCAGATGCCATGCGACAGCGCCACGCCGGTGTTGTTGTGGATGTAGGACTCGACGCCCTGCCAGTAGCCCTCATCATCACGCACGCTCTTACAGTAAGCGCAGATAGGCACCAGCGCGTGCAGCTGACGCTCGCGCCGCAGCGCCAACGCTAGCTCGTTGGCGCTGCGGCGCAGCTCCAGCAGCGTCACCACCTGACGCGCCAGCATCGCCAGCAGCTCACACTGCGCCTGCGTCATGGCGCGCGGCTCGCTATCGACCACACACAGCGTGCCCAGCGCGTAGCCCTGAGGCGTGATCAAGGGCGCGCCCGCATAGAACCTCACGGGCGGATCGCTGTACACCAGCGGGTTGTCGCAGGTGCGCGCGTCAAGGCGCGCGTCCTCAATGACCATCACCTCATCTTGCAAGATGGCGTAGCTGCAGAACGCTTGCTCGCGCGGCGTCTCACACAGCGTCATCCCCACGCGCGCCTTAAACCACTGGCGATGCGCGTCCAAGAGCACGATCATCGCGGTCGGCACGCTAAACAAGCGCGCCGTCAGCGCCACGAACTCGTCGTAAGCGCGCTCAGAGGCGGTGTCCATAATCTCATAGCGACGCAGCGCGATCAGGCGCTGCGCTTCATTAGGGGGTATGGGGTGGGGCATGATGCCTCCAAGCGATGGTGTGGCGTACGATGCACATCAAGGCTAACGTTGAAGTTGCAGGTCCTATGCCATAACGCGCCGCGAGGCGCGCCATCACAAAAAGGGGGCGACACGCGTCATGCGGTGGTTAGCTTGAGCGAACCTCCAGCCAAGACGCGCGCTATGATGATAACAAGCACAGCTGATGTTGACCCTGGCCCCCTGCTCACCCCCGACGCGCTCCTCCATGACGCCGCGCGCGTGGCGCGCGCGCTGCTCGGCTGCGCGCTGGTGCGCGATGAGGTCATCGTGCGGATCACGGAGACGGAGGCCTACGCGTGGCCCGGAGACACCGCCTGCCACGCGCGCGCTGGCAAGACCACGCGCACCCAGCCCATGTGGGGGCCGCCCGGTCACGCTTACGTGTACCTGTGCTACGGCATCCACCACCTGCTCAACATCGTATGCGGCCCTGAGGGCAGCGCCGCGGCGGTGCTCATCCGCGCCGTGGAGCCTGTCGCGGGGCACGCGATCCTCCAGCAGCGCCGCGACAACAAGCCTCTGCTCCCCACGCTGCTGGCCGGTCCAGGCAAGGTCGGCCAAGGGCTCGGCCTCGACGTGAGCTGGTCCGGTCACGCCATGCTTGAGGGGGGCGGCTTGGAGCTGCGCCGGGGCTGGCCCGTGACGCGCGCGCTCAGCGGCCCGCGCGTCGGCATTCAGTACGCAGCACCTGCCGATCAGGCGCGCCTGTGGCGCTTCGCTGACGCGAACTCAGCGTGGGTCAGCGCGCGCCGCGCGCAGACCCACCACGCGCCATAGGGCGCGGCAACAACCTGAGGCA
>CAYXWB010000165.1:9546-11558 GCA_964468515.1 uncultured Bradymonadales bacterium
CCCCCCGCCCGCGCGGGGGGGCGAGCGGGCCGCCGCTCCCGCCGCCCCGGCCGGCGCCCGCGCGCCCCCCCCCCCCCCCCACGACGCGCCTTAGGGCGCGGCATCAACGTGAGGCAAGATCGCGCGCACGCGCTGCATGGTCTTGGCCACGTCGGGCAAGATCAGATCGCGCGCGCCATAGATGAGCTGCACCGGGATCGCGTCGAACACCTGGAGCTGCGCCGCGACATGCGTGAGCTTGCTCAGATCAAGGCGCTCGGGGCGATGCACCGCCCACCACAGCCCGATCGGGCCGCCCGCGTCGTGCACGCACAGCCCGAGCCGGTCCACCCCGAGCGCGGCGCGCGTCGCGTTGAGCTTGAGCGATGCACAGGCGCGCCGTCAACCCTGCGCGCTGCCCACATTCGTCACGCGCGCCAAGGCCACCCCATCACAATGGCCGAGCTGCTGCGCCACGCCGTAGGGGCTGAACGTCTCGGCGCGCTCGCGCTTCGGCACGCGCGCGCGATCTGCACGGTGTCCAAGCGGCCACGAAGACGCGCGGCGCGCGGGTCTTCAGGCACAAGGCGCGCGCGCCGACGAGGCGGACGCGCTCATCGCGTGGCTTGGCGAAGACGCGTGCCCGCTTGAGCGCCTTGCGGCGCGCGCGCGTGACCTGCTAGCCTCACCCTCAACAGCCGAACGCCGTTGAGGTGACTGATGCGCCCAGTGAGACTCGCCGCGCGCGCCCAATGGGCCGCACCTTCGCTCCTCATGCTGCTCTGCGCGATCGGGTGTGCTGACCCAAACACCGACGCGCCGACGCGCGATGCCGCCGCAGACCTGCCTAACTCGCCCAGCCTCGACGCGCCGCCCGACCTGCCTGCGGCAGACGCGACGCCCGATCTGGACGCGCCTGACGTGCCGTCAGACGCGCCCACCGATCAAGGCGACATGATGACGGCGCCAGACGCTGACATGGGTGACGATGGGCCGTGTCGTGACGTGCCGCTTCAGGCGCAGCTCACGCAGGTGCAGCCGATGACGGGCGTGGTCCTCTGGGAGTCGAGCTGGAACAATCACGCGCTCAAGACGCAGCCTGGCAACATCCAGCTCGAATATGCGTATGTGACC
Source organism: uncultured Bradymonadales bacterium (assembly GCA_964468515.1). Classification (GTDB taxonomy): domain Bacteria; phylum Myxococcota_A; class Bradymonadia; order Bradymonadales; family Bradymonadaceae; genus CAYXWB01. Next base: position 10,660 of record CAYXWB010000165.1, read on the forward strand.
CCGGGCAGCCTCTCGACGGGGCCTGGCACCTATGATTGGGCGGCGCTGGAGGCGCGGCTCGACCGGATCGCGGCGCGCGGCCATCAGGCGATCCTCCGGTTTCATTACGTGTGGCCAGGGCGCGCCACGGGTGTGCCTGACTGGATCAAGGCGCGCGCCGACTATCAGGAGACCTCGGGCATGAGCGAGGGGCAGCTCACCTGGTTTGTGGACTGGTCAAGTCAAGCGCTGCGCGACTTTCACTTGGACTTCTTTGAGGCCTTCGCCGCGCGCTATGACGACGATCCGCGCTTGGCGTTCTTGCAGGTCGGCTTTGGCCTGTGGGCGGAGTACCACATCTATGAGGGGCCGCGTGAGCTCGGGGCGCAGTTCCCGAGCCACGCTTTTCAGGCGAGCTTCGTGAGGCACCTGGAGCAGCAGCTCGACGCGCTGGCGTGGAGCGTGTCGATCGACGCGGGCAGCAGCTATTATGCGCCCTTCTCAGCGGATGCGGCGCTGCGTGATGTGGCGTTTGGGCTGTTCGATGACTCGTTCATGCACGAGGCGCACGGCGGCTACAACACCACCATGTGGGAGGTGTTCGACTACACGCGCCGCTATGAGCGCGCGCCGCATGGCGGCGAGCTGAGCTATTATACGGAGGAAGATCAGGCGCGCGCGCTGGATGTGGGCGGGCTGCATGGGCGCACGTTTGAGGCGCAGGCGGCGAAGTTCCACTTGAGCTATATGATTGGTGATGGTCAGCCGAACCATCAATCCGTGGCGCGGATCAAGGAGGCGGCGATGGCGATGGGCTACCGCTTGAGGATCACCAAGCTGCAACTTTGCGGCGCGCGCGCTGAGGTGGAGGTGACCAATGAGGGGGTGGCGCCGCCGTACTTCGACGCGTGGGTGAGCCT
>CAYXWB010000166.1:0-3735 GCA_964468515.1 uncultured Bradymonadales bacterium
AGAAGGGCCACCCGCTCGCCGCACCTCCTCCCTCGCTGGCGTCAGCGCCGGCGGCGCTGACGCCGCCAGCCGAGCAGCGCGCCTAACATCAGCCACAGCGTCGCCGCAGGCGCTGCGCCACCTGTTGAGGCGCAGCCACATCCCCCGCTGATCCCTGGCGAGGTGTTGAGCAGAGGGCCGAGCCGCTGCGGTTCGGCGGGCGTCGTCGGATCGGTAGGCTCCCCAGGTTCAGGCTCGGGCTCGGGCTCGGGCTCGGGCTCGGGCTCGGGCTCGGGGGGCGTCAAGCCCTCGGGGATCAGCTGGATGCTCGCCCAGTTGGTGACGCCCGGCTCTAAGGTCTTGTCGCGCGTGGCGGGCTGATAGCCCGCGCGCTGCGCAGACAAGCTCACCGCGCCGAGCGCAGGATCAATCCCGTCAAAGCGGAAGACACCTTGGGCGTTGGTGGTCGCCATCAGCTGCACCGGCTCGCTCATGTGCGTGAGCGAGATGGTGACCTGCGGCACGCTGCTGCCCGTGATGTCCTCAGGATCGGTGTAGACGTAGCCTGTGAGGGTGACGTTGGGCGGGGCGATGACGTCGCCGCCCAGCTCGCGCAGGACAAGGTGAGGCTGATAGTGATCGAGCAGCCACAGGTAGTCGCGGCCTTGGCTGGCCCACGAGATGGCGCCCCACTGGCAGATGCCGCGCACGAGGCAGCGGTTCGAGGCGGAGACGGCGGGGTTGGTCTCGTGGGCGGCGCAGCTGTTGTGGCCGCACCAGCTGCCCGCGCAAGCGCTCTCGACATCATCGGGCACGAGCGCGTCGCGCGAGCCGTGCTGAGGGAGCGTGCCATGCTTGCCGCAGCTGGCGGCGTACTCGTACTTGTCGAGCGCGTCGGGGTTGTCGCGGTTGACGAGGATGAGGTTGGCGACCTCCTCGGCCGCTCGCGTCGTCAGGGCGAGTCGGGCGTCGTCGTAGCGCTGGTTGCATGCGGTGTTGTCGATGTGAAACCAGGTGTGATCATGGGGCGGCTTGGGGCCGCCGGCCTCACGCCCCTCGGGGTAGCGCAGCATGAACCACAGGCCGTAGCTCTTGGCCGCGATGGCGAAGGCTTTGTAAGTCTCTAGCGCGCCTGTGATGTTGCGAAAGACGCCGATCTCAGGGGGCAGCACGCCCTTGACATACTCATCCAGGTCCATCTCCTCAATGGCCACGATGGGGTTCGCGGCGTTACCACAGCCCGCGCCTCCGGTGGGATCTTGGCGGATGCCCACGCGGATGGCGCGCGGGATCTGGGCAGGCAGAGAGAGGAAGCGTGGATCGGTGCGCGCGATGGGCAGTGAGACGGGCCCACCCTCGGGGGCCGCGCCGCTGCCTGCGGGCAGGCCATAGGGCTGCGGACGCGCGGGCAGGTGGCTGTGCTCAAGCGAGGTCGTGGGGACGTGAAAGGTGGCGGCCTTGACCTGCGGGACGTGCTGACGCACCAACCGCCCGACGACCTCCTCTTGGCCCACCTTGGCGAGGATCTCCAGCTCATAGGTGCCTGGCGCCAGCTCAAAGCGCCACTGCCCTCGCGCGTCGGTCTGCGTGCTCCGCTCCGTGCCCAACACATGCACCTGCGCGTCAGGCAGCGGCGCGCCTGTGATGGCGTCGCGCACATGGCCTGTGAGCGTGTGCGTGGCGGCTTGGGCGAGCGCCGTGGCGGGCAGGAGCATGGCGAGGGTGGCCAGCAGCGGCGCGGAATGGTGGCGGCGTAGCATGAGATCGCTCCACGCGAGGGGAGGGTGGCGTTCGCAAGTCGTCCTCATCAAATACAAAACCGCCGCTGACGTCAACGTCAGCGGCGGCCGCGCGGGTCAGGGCTTGCGAAGCAGCAGCAGCGAGCGCACCACGCGCGCGTCTTGCACGTCGCGCACGCGCCCTAGCTCATCCATGAGCCGCGCCAAGCAGTCACGCACCCAGCGCACCATCAGGTGCATGGAGGTCGGCGGCAGCGCCGCGCGCGCGCTGGCCAGCACGGGCCCAAGCGCCACCTCGTCGCCGAGCGCGTCGAGGTCTGCGTCGCGCAGCACGTCGAGCAGCGCGCCGAGCTGCGCGGGGGTCAGCCCCTCAAAGGTCGCCTCTTGCCCGATCAGGTGGCGCGCCAGCGTCGTCGACATCGCCAGCTCAAAGGTCAGATCAATCGGCTCGATCAGGTGATCATCGCCGTAGATCAGATCGGTGAGCTGCTCGGGGCTCTGGCGCATCAGCCCAAACAGCCACAGCTGCTTGAGGCCGATGAGGCCCAAGCGCAGCGCGGCGTCATCGACCTGCTGCGTGTCGCGGAACAGATCAAAGGTGTGCGCGTCGCCCGCCCATGTGGGCCGCTGACGCAAGAGCCCCTCCATCAGCGCCGCGTCATCCTCATGCAGCAGCGCGTACGGCTCGCCCTCGACGAGCGAGAGCGTGGGGCGGCGCTGCATCTGCTGGGCCTGACGCTGGAGGGTCGCGACCAGCGAGTAGCCTACGCGGAACAGCTCGCGCAGCGGGACCTCACGCAGCGCGTCGAGCATGCGCGCTTGGTTGCCACGGCTCATGAAGGCCAAGCCCGCGCTGGCGTAGCCGAGCGTGCGACGCACCACCTGACGGCCGCTCTCCAGCTCGCCAGGCTCAATGCCATCGGCGATCATGGCGCGGTTCTGAAGCGCTGCCAGCTCGAACAGGCGCTGGCGGATCATGGCCTCATCATCGAGCGCGTCGAGGACCTCCAGCAGCAAGAACTCCGGCTTCAGCTCGCTGGTGAGCACGGCGGGCAGGTCAAAGCGCTCAGGGGCGCGGGCGCGATGTTGCGCTGCCGCGCTGCCATCCTCCCACGCCGCGCGCGCGCGCAGCGGATCGAGCGGGCGATAGATCGCCAGCGCCTCATCACGTGGCACGAAGCCTTGCTCTTGCATCCGGCTGTCGCGCCAGCGCAGCGCGCTCTCCTCTAGCTCTGTGGACATCTCCCAGCGCACGGCCTCAAGGAGCGTCCACGCCATGACCCGATCGACCTCGTACAGGCGCGCCAGCAGCCGCTTGAGGGTGGCCGCGTAGACCTCATCGTCGGGGTAGACCAGCGCGTAGACGCCATCGGGGCTGAGCACCGCGTCCTCGGGCATGTGCTCCGGCACGCGCCCCTCCTCGGCCAGCTCTACTTGTTCAAAGCCTGACTTGAAGTACATGGCCAGGAGCTCAGCGTCCAGCTCGCGGCAGACCTCGCGCAGGCGCGTATCGCTGGCCTCTTGCACGATCGCGCCGAGCCACTGATGCGCCCGCTGCGGCAAGAAGCGCTCGCGACGCCAGCCGTCAAAGTCGAGGAAGGTCTGCAGCTGTGAGGGGGTCGCATAGGGCACCAGATCGATGCCCTGATCCCAGCCGGCGGTCTTGATCAGGCGAAACAGCGACGCGCCATCAAGCGACTCGATGTAAGCGGGCGCGTCATCGCGCGACAAGATCGCCTCGACCTGACGCACCGGATCGCCCGACAGCAGCTCGCTCTGCGCGATCGCGCTTAAGCGCTCGCCGAGCGTGGCGGGGCGGCTGAGATCATGAGGTGGCGTGGCTGGCGCGATGGCGCCGCCCTGTCGTGACTCCTTGCCCATGGTGTGCTCGTCGGCTCCTGAACATGAGGACGCGCGCTCAAGCGCGCGCCGCTCACTGGTTAAATCGGTGCCAGTCGTTGATGTAGTAGCTCAACAGCACCGGCTCGATGAGGCGGTTGATCTTCACCTCGCGCTC
>CAYXWB010000166.1:3835-11536 GCA_964468515.1 uncultured Bradymonadales bacterium
TGTAGTAGCTCAACAGCACCGGCTCGATGAGGCGGTTGATCTTCACCTCGCGCTCGCTGATATCACGCGTGAAGTAGAGCATCGACTGGATCAGCTCATCGGTGACGTAGTCCGTCGCCACCCGCACCTTCAGCTCTTCAGGCTGGATGGGGGTCTTGCGCGCGAGGTTGAAGCCCCAGTCGCCGAAGGAGGGGATCCAGGTGTGATATGGGATCACATAGTGGGGGCTATCACATCCGGCCTCGGGGCAGAACGCTGACTCGATCGTGCGGTGAATTGACCAGAACGCGTTGGGCGCGAAGTAGACCGCCGAGCTCTGTGTCACCATGACACCATCCTGCTTCAAGCGCTGCGTCACCAGCCGATAGAACGACTGGCTATAGAGCTTGGACAGGCTCTCATTGTTAGGATCAGGCAGGTCGATGAGGATCGCGTCAAACTGACGATCGCTCTCCATGAGGTAGGTCATCGCGTCATCATTGACCACGGTGAGGCGCGGATCGTCCATCGCGCCCTCATTGACGCGTCGAAACAGCTCATGGGTCTTGGCGATCTCGGTCATGCGCGGATCGAGGTCCACCATGACGATGCGCTCCACCTCAGGGTAGCGCTGAAGCTGACGCACGACCAGGCCATCACCGCCGCCTAAGATCAGCACGTCGCGCGCGTTGGGCACGAGCCCCATGGGCACATGCACCAGCGCCTCATGGTAGCGGTGCTCATCGACGCTGGAGAACTGGATGTTGCCGTTGATGTAGAGGCGAAAGTCGCGCTCCTTCCAAGCGGTCAACGTGAGCTTCTGGTAGGGCGTCTGCTCGCTGAAGATCACGGGATCTTGGAACATGCGACGATCGAGCGCGCGCTCATAGTTGCCGCTGCCAAAGAACAGCGCCACCAGCCCCACCAGCGCCAATCCCGTGCTGATAAACAGCGGCACGCGCTGGCGGATCTCATGGCGAAAGGCGATGAGCCCCACCAAGGCCACCATGACGTTGATCAGGCCGATCACGACCGCGCTGTTGAGCAGGCCCAGCAAGGGCAAAAGCAGCAGCGGGAACGCCAGCGAGCCGAACAGAGCGCCGATGTAGTCCCAGCTCAGCACGTTCGCCAGCGCGAAGCGCAGCTTCGTGTAGCGCCGGATGTAGCGCGTCAGCAGCGGGATCTCCAAGCCGACCAGCGTGCCGATGGCCAGCGTGACGAGCCACATCACCGGCTTAAAGTAAGGGGTGAACGCGAACACGCCGAACAGCAGGGCGCTGCATGTGCCGCCCAGCACGCCCACGCCAAGCTCAACCCAGAAGAACTTCTCTAACACGTCGCGCTTGACGAAGCGCGACAGGTACGAGCCCACGCCCATGGCGCTCATGTAGAGGCCGATGGTCAGGCTGAACTGATAGACGCTGTTGCCCAGCAGGTAGCTGGAGATGGTGCCGATCACCAGCTCATAGGTGATGCTGCACAGGGCGACCAGCAGGATGGACACGAGCAGCAGCGCGACCTTGCGCTGCCCTGCGGCGTCGAGCTGCTCGACGGGCTCTAGCGCCTCATCGAGCGCGTCGCGGTCCTCCTCCTCCTGGTGGGTGGGGGCGAGAGGTGAGACAGTGGGGAGGGGAGCGTCGCGTTGAGGATCAGGCGTCTTGGCCTCTTCTTGCACAGCGGCAGACCTGGGATAGAGCGACATGGAGAGGCCGGGGCGCTCCTCGAGAGGAGCGCCCCGGCCATGCGACAGGGACCGTTCATGTCAAGCGCGCGCTTAAGCGCGGTCGATCACTTGCCTGAGCCGAAGCCGCCTGAGCGGGAGCTGCTGCGGCTGGAGCTGGACGAGCCCGAGGAGCCCCAGCGTGAGCCCGTGCGGGCGCTGGGCGAGGAGGCGCCTGCGGAGCGCACGCGGCTGTAGTAGCCAGGGCTCTGGAAGCGCGCCGTGGCGGGCGCCGACCAGGGGCGACCATAGTAGCCCGTCTGACGGCTCAGCATGTTGCCGATCAGCATCCCCGTGAAGAAGCCCGAGCCCGTGGGGCGATAGCCATAGTAGTTGTCATGGCGATCACGCACGACCACGCGCTCCTTCTCCTTCTCGGCCTGCATTGAGAACACCAGCTCGTCCTTGCCCGCCTCATACGTGGGCTCGGTGTTCTTGTTCACATAGCCGATGATCTCGCCGCTCTTCTCCATCGTCATCGACACGTAGTCCGCGCCATCATAGATGCCCTTGGACTTGTCGTTGACGACCTTCTCAAAGCCGTTGATGTCCTGGTTGCCAGCCTTCTGATAGTCCTCGAATGCCTTGGCCAGCTTCTCCAGATCGACGTTCTCTTTGACCGCGATGCGCGACGACGCGCTTGAGCTGCTGTCAGCGCCGAAGTTGGTGAGCGTACAACAGCCCACGATAGCGAACATGACCGCTGCGCCGATCCCGACCAGCATCCAAAGCGTGCTCTTTTTCACGGTATATCTCCCGTTATATGACGATTTTCTGCTCGTGTGAGCTTAGAACTTGCCCCACACGAGAAGGGTTGTCTAGCGCCTTTTATTCCTACTCACCCGACGCGGCGCTGTCAACACCACGCCCCCTCAAGGCCTGATCCTCACACGATCATTGCGCCGACGTGTGCGCCATACGAGCCTCAATCAGCGCCAGCGTCTGAGGCACCCCGTACAGGCTCGCGAACGTGCCGATGCGTGGCCCGCGCGATTGCCCTAACAGCAGCTGATACAGCGCCTCAAACCACTTGTTCAGCTTCAGCTCATGCGCCTTGCCCGCCTCGTAACACGCCGTCTGCACCGCATCCGCGTCCGCCTCAGGGTTCGCGGCCAAGTAGCCCTTGAAGGCGTCGAGCGCGGGCCACATCGCTTGCGGCACGGGCACCACGCGCCGCGTCGGCGCCACCACGTCATCATCATAGCGCATCGCGCACGCGATCATCGCGCTCACCAAGCGCTCCTGCTGGCGCGCGCTCGGATCGTACTTGAGCAGGTAGTCCCACACGAGCTGCGGATCGCGCGTGCCCAGCACGCCCACCAGGTTGAGCAAGAGCCCAAACGTCACCTCGCTCTCATAGGCGACCGCCTCGCCAGCCTCCACCCGCGCGTGCTCCACAAAGCGCACCGGGTTGTTGGCGCGCTCGTCCTCATCCTCGCGCCCGAAGCGGCGCCGATCCTCCAGGTAGTCATCCACGCTGCGCGGGATCACCCCCGCGTGCAGCTTCTTGGCCTTGGTCGGCGTCTGATAGATGTACCACGACAGGCTCTCCAGCGGCCCGTGCTTGAGCCAGTCATCGATCTCTAACCCGTTGCCTTTGGTCTTCGAGATCGACTCCCCCCTCTCATCATTAAACCATTCGTACGCCATGCCCACCGGGGGCTCGCCGCCGAGCACCTGCACCAGCTGCGAGGAGACGCGCGCCGAGTCGATGAGATCCTTGCCGTACATCTCGTAGTCTACGCCGAACACGTACCAGCGCATCGCCCAGTCGACCTTCCAGCCGACCTTGACGTGGCCATCCAGCACTGACACCTCACCAGCGTGGCCGCAGCCGCGCACGGGCAGGGTCTTGCCCTTGAGGCCGAGCGCCACGCGCGCGTTGTCCGCGACCTTCGCCTGGATCGTGCGATCGCACTGATAGCTCACCGTCAGCGCGTCGCGATCAAGCCCCGTCACGCGCGTGGTCGTCACGCGACCGCACGACTGACAGATGGGCTGGAACGGGCTCCACTCAGCGCGCGTCTCCTCGCGCAGCTCCGCCGCGCAGATGGCGTGAACCTCATCATAGTGCGCCACGATCTGGCGCAGCCCCGGGTTGAACACGCCGCCCATGTACTGATCGCGCGACGACTTGAACGTGTACTCAAACCCGAACGAGTCGAGGAAGTGGCGCAGCATCGCGTTGCTGTAGCCCGAGAAGCTGTCCTGCTCTTCGAACGGATCAGGCACCGCCGACAGCGGCTTGCCCAGATGCTCCACCAACGACTGCGGATCAGGCACCGTGTCGGGGATGCCGCGCATGCCGTCCATGTCATCGGAGAACGCGTACAGCGCCGCGGGCTGCCCCGTCATCAGCGTGTACGCTTGGCGCACCCAGCTCGTGCGCGCCACCTCACCGAAGGTCCCGATGTGAGGCAGTCCGCTTGGGCCAAAGCCCGTCTGCAGCAGGGCGGGCGCGTCTTTCTTGGTCGTCTCGCGCGCGTGCTTCTCTAAGATCAGGGTGGCTTGCTTGTAGGGCCAGGCACGGTGCTCGATCGCCATGACGCGTCGCTCCTCTCACTGCGCTTCATCAACATCAAGACACCACGCGCTGTGCGCGCGGCGTCGGGGACATGCTCAACCTCAGCGCGTCGCGAGATCATCCGCGACAGCGCAGGTGCGCGCGCGGGTAGGGCGCGCGCACTAGCACATAGGGCCTCTGGGCCAAATCTTCAAGCGGCAAGCGCGCGTGTCAGCCCCAGCGCAGCGCCCCCGTGGCTGTATCATGCGTGATCGACTGGGGCGCGATCTGAGCGAGCGAGGTGGCCCCCGTGGCGAGCATCAGCACCCGATCAAGCCCCAGGGCCACGCCGCTTGAGGGGGGCAGCCCGTCCTCAAGCGCGCTCAAGAAGGCGTGGGGCATCGGGGCCAGCGCGAGGCCAAGCGCCGCGCGCGCTTGGTTGTCTTGCTCAAAGCGCGCCCGCTGCTCGGCCGCGTCGGTCAGCTCCTCAAAGCCGTTCGCCAGCTCCAAGCCGCCGATGTACAGCTCAAAGCGTCGCGCGAGGCGTGGGTCGCGCGGGTCGCGCTTTGCCAGCACCGCCAGCGGCGCGGGCCAGTCTGTCACGAACACCGCGCCGCGCGCCTCCAGCCAAGGATCAAGGCGTGACACCTGCAGCGCGAAGAACAGCTCATCCCAGCGTGACACGCGCGCGGGCAGACCGCCCAGCTGACGCTCACACGCGGCGCTTAATCGCTCAAAGCTCAGCGCGTCGAGCAGATCAAAGCCGCACGTCTGCCACACCAGCTCGCGCATCGTCACGCGCTCAAACCGCGCGGGCAGCATGATCTCGCGCGGCTGCGGGCCGACCCCCAGGCGCGCGCTGCCATCAAGCAGCAGCCGCACCAGCGCCTCCACGTCATCGACGATCGCCTCCATCGGCGCCCACGCGCGATACCACTCCAAGATCGTGAACTCGGGCGCGTGGCGCTCGGTCGCCTCGCCATCGCGCCACGCGGGCGCGAGCTGATAGATGCGCTCCAAGCCTGCGGTGAGCATGCGCTTCATGGCGAACTCTGGCGAGGTGTGCAGCGCGCCATGCAGCGCGCCGCTGGGGTTGTGGTTCGCGCCCACAGTGATAGGCAGCGCGTCGAGGTAGACGTCCGTGCCCGCGCTCGGCACCAAGCATGGCGTGCGCACCTCCTCGAAGCCCTCACGCGTGAAGAACGCGCGCGCGCGCCGGTTGAGCCTGTCGCGCGCGCTCACCGCCGCGCCAAGCGCCCGATCGGCGGCCACCGCGCGCCCCGGCGTGTGCACCACGCTTAAGCTGCGCGCGCGCAGCGCGTCGCCCTCGAACACCCCGCACACCCGCGCGAGCGCGCCATCAGCGGGGGCGTCGCCGCGCGCGTCTTCGAGGCGCAAGCGCACCTGCGCCTGCGCGTTGCACAGCCACCACTGGCCGGGCTCTCCCTGGCGCAGTCGCCCCCCCGTGTGCTGCGCGCGCTCGCTCAAGCGCAGCGCCTCGATCGGCGTGTGCGCCGCTGTCGCTGGTGTCTGCATGCTGCTTGTCCTCTTGCGCGTGGGGGGGAGAGGCGCTAGGTTTTGCGCCGCCTGATTGTTTTTGCGCCACCGCGCGCCAGCCGCTGTGTTTATAGCTTACTGAGCGGTCGGTGTGCTGCCGGGCCTCGCGCTACCTCTTACTATCCTTGGAGAGTCCTCATGGCGACAGAGTTCAAGACCCTGGTCGAGCTTTACGAGCACAGCGTCCGCTCGTATGCCAACAACCCCCTGTTCGGCGTCAAGCGCGATGGTCGCTACACCTGGAGCACCTATCGTGAGTTCTCTGAGCAGGTCGACGCCTTCCGTGGCGCGCTCTCGCAGCTCGGGGTAGCCAAGGGTGACACCGTCGCCAGCATCAGCGACAACCGCGCCGAGTGGGCCGTCTCCGCCTATGCCACCTATGGTCGCGGCGCCGCCTTCTGCCCCATGTATGAGTCCCAGCTGCCCAAGGACTGGGAGTACATCTGCCGTGACAGCGGCGCCAAGATCCTCGTCGTCGCCAACAAGGCCATCTACGACAAGGTCCAGCACTTCTTCAACGATGTCGAGACGCTAGAGAAGGTCATCTTCTTCGACGGCCCCGCCGATCATCCTGACTCCTACGCCTCGCAGCTCGCGCTTGGTCGCAAGCACCTCGTGGACAACGTCCACCCTACGCCAGACGACCTCGCGGGCTTCATCTACACCTCGGGCACCACCGGTAAGCCCAAGGGCGTGCTGCTCAGCCATCGCAACGTCACCTTCAACGTCAACGCCGTCATCAACGCCGATATCGTGCGCCCCGATGACGTCAGCCTCGCCTTCTTACCCTGGGCTCACAGCTTCGGTCAAAACTGCGAGCTGCACGTCATGTTCGGCTTGGGCGCGTCGATGGGGCTGGTGGAGAGCGTCACCACCATCATCGAGAACCTCGGTGAGGTGAAGCCCACCATGCTGTTCGCCGTGCCGCGCATCTTCAACCGCATCTATGACGGCCTCAGCAAGAAGATGGAGGATGAGCCCCCGCTCAAGCAGAAGCTGTTCAAGGCCGCCATGGCCAACTCCGATAAGCTGCGCAAAGAGCAGGATCAGAACCGCACCAGCCTCACCACCGTCATGCTCGACAAGGGCTTTGATAAGCTCGTCTTCTCTAAGGTCCGCGAGCGCTTTGGAGGCAGGCTGCGCCTGGCCGTCAGCGGTGGCGCCGCGCTCAGCCCCGAGGTCGCGCGCTTTATCGACAACCTCCACATCCAGCTCTTTGAGGGCTACGGCCTCACCGAGACCTCCCCGCTGGTCTCCGTCAACGTCCCCGGCGCGCGCAAGATCGGCAGCGTCGGGCGACCCGTGCGCGGCGTCGAGGTCGTCATCCAAGACGTCGAGGGGTACCCCGCTGGCACTGGCGAGATCTGCGTGCGCGGTGGCCTCGTCATGCAGGGCTATCACAACCTGCCCGACAAGACCGCTGAGGTCCTCGACGACGACCGCACCTTCCACACGGGCGACCTCGGTCGCCTCGATGAGGACGGCTTCTTGTGGATCTTGGGCCGCGTCAAGGAGCAGTACAAGCTTGAGAACGGCAAGTACGTCGTCCCCTCACCCATTGAGGAGCAGCTCGCCCTGTCGCCTTACATCCTCCAGTGCATGATCGAGGGCACCAACAAGCCCTACAACGTCGCCGTCGTCGTCATCGACAAGGCCTCCGTCAAGAAGTGGGCTGAGGCCAACGGCGTCACGGGCGATCTGCTCAAGCACGATCGCGTCCATGAGCTGATCAAGGGCGAGATTGAGCGCGTCGGTGAGGGCCTCAAGGGGTATGAGAAGCCCAAGAAGTTCTTCCTCGTGGATGAGGAGTGGACCACTGAGAATGACATGCTCACCCCCAAGATGAGCCTCAAGCGGCGCAAGGTCACGGAGAAGTATGGCGAGCAGATGGAGCGCTTGTTCAAGGCCTGATCTGCCCGCTGTGGACGCGCGCGGGCGGGCC
>CAYXWB010000167.1:0-11511 GCA_964468515.1 uncultured Bradymonadales bacterium
GGCGCGTTGGCCCAGCGGGTGGTGAGGGCGATGAGGCCGCTGGTGACGCGGGCGAAGCGGGGGTAGTCGAGGGTGTCGGGGGTGTCAGTGAGCTTGTGGTAGTGCGCGTTGCGGAAGAAGGAGGTGTCGGTGACCATCAGCGCCGGATAACCCTCCTCCCAGTAGGACCAGTGATCCGAGTAGTCGATGCCGGGGGTGGCGCGTGGCCCCGCGAAGCCCTCCACGGGGAAGGGGTGCGCGTCGCGCCACCAGCCCACCGCGTCGCGCACCAGCGCCCGATCCTGCCAGCGGCTCACCAGCGCGATGAAGTCGCCGCGATCAGGATAAAAGAAGCGCAGCGCGCTCGGGTAGTGCTGCGTGTTGGGCGCGGTGGCGTAGTAGCCGAGCATCTCCAAGGACACCATCAGCGCGATGTCATCGCCGCGCGCGCGCGCGTCGCTGGCGAGGACGCGGCTGCCCATCTGATCCGGATATTGGAAGTAAGGGGGCTCCTCGTTGGCGTACAGCTCAAAGCGGACGGTGCGGGCGAGCTTGGCGGGCTTGAGGGCGCGGGCGATCTCAAGGAGCGCTGCTGTGCCGCTGGCGTTGTCGTCGGCGCCGGGGGTGTCATCGTGGGCGTCATAGTGGGCGCCGATCACGATGATCTGGCTGGGGTGGGTGGTGCCCAGGTGTGCGGCGATGAGGTTGTCGTGGGTGGCGCCGCGCGCGGTGACGGGGCGTCGCGTGACGGTGTAGCCCATGGCCAGAAGCTCGGCCTCAAGCCAAGCGGCCGCTTGGCGATAGCCGGCAGGGTTGCGCGCGCTGCGCGGCGCCATGGGAGGCGCGGCGAGCTTGGTGACGTGGTCACGGAGCGCGCGCTCAAGCGCGACCTCTTGTGGGGACAGCGGCGGGAGCGCGCCTAGGTGGCTGGTGCCGGGCATGGTGGTGAACAGCGCGGGCGCGATGAGCGCGCCGAGCATCAGCGCGATGAGCAAGAGGATCGCGGCGCGCCGTGCGAGGGTGCGCGCTTTGGCGTGTCTCACTGGTCGCGCTCCCAGCGCACGCGCGAGTGCAGCCCGCGAAACTCCCCCTCGCCCTCAAACGACAGCGACATGACGAGCCGCTGGGTGGCGTCGAGGAGCGCGCCCAAGGGCAGCGTGTCGAGGCTGTAGGGCTGTCGCGGCGCGATGACCGAGCCAAAGAGGGGGTGGACGTGGGCTCCCGTGGTGGGGTCACGCTTGAGGGTGTGCGGGGTGAGGTCAGCGGGGGCAACGCCGAGGTGTCGCAGTGAGAGGTCGCGTCGCTGCGCGTCGGTGAGTGAGCCGTCGATGCCCGCGCGCCAGAGCAGGTCGGTGAGGGCGAGGCTGTTGAGGGCGTCTTGTTGGGCGATGGTGGCGAGCATAGCGGTGAGGGTCTTGCGCATCCAGCTGTCGGTGCGCCACGGCGCGAGCGTGATGCTGGTCTGCGTGTCGTCGCTGTCAATCAGCGGGAGCGGCCCTCGCGTTTGATCGTCTTGTGGGGCGGGTTCGGCGGCGCGCCCATCGAGCAGCGCGTCGAGCTGATCTTCGAGCACATCGCGTCGAAGCGCGAAGATCAGGCGCTGGTTAGCGATGGCGTAGTGCAAGGTGAAGGGCGGCTGACCCTGACGGCCTGACTGTGCGACCTCCTCGCTGAGGGTGACGGTGGCGATCTCGCGATAAAGCTCACCGGGCGCCCAGCGCACCAGCCCTGAGGCGAACTCATCGCTGCGCTGCTTGATGCGCGCGATGGTGGCGGCGAGCACCACCGGGTTGGTGATGTGGATCATGACATAAACAGGCGCGCGCGTGAGCAGGGCGAGCGGCTCAAGGCGAGGGTCTTCGTTATCGTAAGTGCTGCCCATGCGGAGGGAGCGATGAGCGAGGAGGGCGAGATCCCATAGCGCGCTCTTATCACGCGCGCCGACCGTGATAAAATCACCGAGCCAGCTCAGGTTGAGCGTCGCCTCGCCAAAGGACTTCTGCATCGCGCGCGCGACCTCACGGCGCAGCGAGGCGTCATCGCCGATGGCGAAGGTCCACTCCAGGCCGCCAGTGGGCGCGCCGGGTCGCATGACGCGCTGGCCGACGAGCTGGATGAGGCTGTTGTACTCAGAGCCCTCAATGAGCGGGAGCATGCGCCCATCCAGGCTCAGGTGGGCGCCGTTGGCCTCGCGGGTGAGCTGAACGCCGATGGGGTCGATGAGCTGCGTCCAATTGTCCCGATAGCCTCGCTCAAAGCGGGTGTAGGCGTCGCGCTCTTGCTCAGTGACGGAGTCCACCTCGACGCCGATGAGCGGGGTGAGGTGATCGAGGCCGCCCCATGCGTCGCTGCGCGGTCCAAGCATCGGCGCATAGGTGATGGGCGTGCCGTCAGCGTGCTTGTCGCCGTGGGGTGGCAGCCAGCCGCGCTCGATGAGCGAGGCCGTGTCTTGCGGGGCGCGGCCCTCCATGATGCGGAACAACATGGCGGCGTGGGCGACGGCGGCGAGGTCGGCTTGGGCGGCCATGCGACGGGCCTGTGCGATCTTGAGCTTGGGGCTGATGATGCGAGCGACGAGCGCGTCGCCGAGGAACAGGAAGCCGGTGGCCTTGGGCGCGTCATAGGGGTAGATGGCGCGCATCATGCGAAAATCACCGCTCCTGGCGAGCGAGGGGGTGGTGCCTTGGTGCGCGCTGACAAAGCGGGCGGCGGCGTCGGCGCTGTTGGTGAGGATCAGGTGCTCGCCAAGCTCCAGCTGATAGCGCTGCAAGCGCCCGTCGGGGGTGCGCGCCAGGCGCGCGGTGACGCCGCCGATGGTGACATCGGACTGTGTGAGGTCGGGGTGAGCTGACTTGGCTTTGAGGATGAAGGCGTCGAGCGCGCTGGTGAGGGTGGCGCGGTTGTTGACGTGGAAGACGAGCGAGACGTCGTTGCCCTCGCGCAAGAAGGGGTCGGAGCTGACGAGCGCGACGCCCTTGGCGGCGACGTGGCCCAAGGTCTTGGACAGGACGGTGCGCTCAATGATGAGCTGGCGCTCATAGCGCGCGACCATGAAGGCGTCGGCGCCGCTGCCCTCCAGAGCGCGCAGGGCGGGGGAGAGGAGGTTGTCGAGGTCAGCAGCCAGGGCGACCAGCTCGCGCAGGTCTTGGAAGTAGAGGTAGATCATGTCGTGGGGGATGACCGACGCGGTGGGCTCCACGCGCGGGGTGCGCTTGAGCTTGGCGATCATGGCATCCCAGGGGTGTGAGGCCAGCGCGGGCGGGGTCAGCTCGGTCAAGGGGATGGTGCGTTCTTGGGGTGCGTCGCGGGTGAGCAGGGCGCGGTCGGTCTGCAAGGCCTCGCGGGTGGAGGTGGCGCCGGAGTAGAGGTCCATCAGCGGCAAGAGGTCGCCTTGGAGACCTGGGCGCTGCACGATGAGGTTGTTGGGGGCCTCAGCTGAAGGCGCGATGCGCTGCTGTAGGCGCGAGGCAGCGTAGCTGTAAAAGGGCAAGGAGTCGCGCGACTTAAACCAGCGCGCCGCGCCTTGGTAGAACTTGGGGATGAGGGTGGGGGTGACAGGGACGTCTGCGTCGAGCAAGAGGTCTTGTGTGATAGCGAGCGCGTCAGGGCTTGTGGACTGTGCGTGGTGGTAGCGCAGCGGCAGCAGCACCGAGATGGTGCGCGCGGCGAGCGTGAGCTGCAGCGGCGCGTCGAGCGGGTCGGCGCCTGTGATGCGCAAGATGAGCTGGTGTGCTTTTAGGGCGTTGGCGTCGCCATGAGCTGGAGGCAGGACGTCGAGCGCAGGCATGACGACGGCATGTCGCCCTGCGGGCAAGCCTGTGACAATGGCGTGTTCAGGGGCGAAGCCAGGGGCAAAGGACTGACCACCGACCTCATCCCAGAGGCGATCGGGCACGAGCAGGTAGGTGTAATCGGCGTCACGGGCGATGGCGCTGACGCGGGCTTGGGGCTGGGGCAAGGTCTTGAAGTGGGAGCCTCGCGGCTCCAGCTGCATGAGCGCGGGCTCATCGGGGCGGCGCGTGACCTCGGGGGCCTTGGGCGTCTGGATGGGGTCGGGCTGGTTGCCTTTGCTGGGGCAGGCGGTGAGTGAGAGCAAGCAGCAGCATGTGGCGAGCGCGGTGAGGCAGAGTCGCATCGGGTAGCCTTGAAGATGAGCCGCCTGAGGCGCTGAGACGTCGCCCATCGCGGCCATGGTGTGTGAACGCCGCCAGATGTAACACGCGTCGCGTCGGGCGCGCCGCAAGAAAGATGAGGAGGCCGGTCGCGCTCGCGCGACCGGCCTCCTCAAGCGGATGTGTGTGAGGATCAGTCGATCTGGAGCAGGCGCTCAACCTCACGCAGGACGGTGACGCGGTTCTTATGGGCGAGCTCATAAGCGCGCAGCTTGCGCAGGGCGTGAAGTGAGAGGCCGTCGAGCTGGGCGTTGACCTGCTGGACGTTGAGCTCGTCGTAGTCAGGCAGCTCGGGGGCGTCGAGCTTAGCGCGTCGCGCGCTCAGCGACTCGACGCCTTGCTCGACGACCTCGCGTGCATGGCTGATGGGGGCGAGGTGGACGGGGCCGATCTGCTCAACGCGCGAGGCGGCGCGGGCGGCGCGATCAAGCGCGTCGCGGCCGACGTCGAGGACGCGGCCTTGGGCGCCCTCGACGAGGTCAAGGGCGCGGCACTGGGCCTCATCGCGCAGATGCTGTGCGCGGCCTTGGACGCGCTGGATGGTGGCATCGCGGCGCTCGCGCAGCTGCTGTGCGGCGGCATCCGCGCGCGCTTCGAGCTGTTGTTGGAGCTGTTGGAGCTTGTTCAAGGTGGCGGGTCGTGTGGACTCCATCATCATCCTCATTCGGGTCAAAGCGCGCGCCTCAAGGGGCGTGTCGTTCGCGGTGCGGTTTCAGAGCTTGGGGGTGGCGTCAAGGCCGACGCTGATCGTATCCTGATGAATTATGACGCGATGTGTCGGAAGTCAAACGTAGACCAGCGCGATCGCTTGCTTCTTTTCAACCGACAACGTAGACGCACGCTCACGCGCGGTCATGACCGGGCGCGTCTTCGCCGCCTCCCACGCCAGAGTGATCGTGATGCTACCACATTTGAGCACGCCGCCGCTGCCACCCCCTCCTGATCGATCGAGCTACGCGGTGGGCGGCGTGGTGTTATCGCCGCCGGTGGTGCTGGCGCCGATGGAGGGCGTCACCGATCTGGTGTTTCGCCGGATGATCCGGGCGCTTGGCGGCCCTGGGCTGACCTACACGGAGTTCTTCCAGTCGCGGGCGGTGCGAGACAGCGGCGGCAAGGTGCTGGGCGCGGCGCACTTTGATCCCGATGAGCGGCCGATCGCGGTGCAGATCTTCGGGCGAGATCCGCAGGTGATGGCGCAGGCCGCGCGGGTGGTACAAGACATGGGCGCGACCATCGTGGACATCAACATGGGCTGCCCGTCCAAGAAGGTGTGCGCCAACTCGGGCGGCTCAGCGCTGATGCGCGATCCGGCGCTCGCGGTGGAGATCGTGCGTCAGGTGCGCCGCGCGATCGAGGTGCCGCTGACGGTGAAGATGCGCGCGGGCTTTGATCATGCGAACCGCAACGCGCCGCAGCTCGCGCGCCGGTTTGAGCAGGAGGGCGTGGACGCGCTGACGGTGCACTGGCGCACGCGCGCGGACGGCTACGCTGGCGAGCGGGATGTGACGACCATCGCCCAGGTCGTGGCGGCGGTGAACATCCCGGTGCTTGGCAACGGCGACATCATCGACGTGGCGTCGGCGCACGCGATGTTCAGTGAGACAGGGTGCGCGGGGGTGATGATCGGGCGCGGCGCGGTGCGCGATCCGTGGCTCGCGCTGCGGCTGAGCTGCTGGTTGCGCGGCGAGCCGCAGCCGGTGGTGCTGGCGCGCGAGCGCGAGCGCGTGTTGTGTTTGTATTATGAGAAGATCCGCGAGGCGTTTGGCACGGATCGGGCCGCGCTCAACCGCCTGAAGATGGTGGTGCGCCAGCTCGCGGAGCCGCTGCCGCACGGGGCCGCGCTGCGTCGCTTGGTGTGTCGCGCGCCGCAGCCGGATGAGGCGCTGGCGATCGCGCATGACTACTTTGACAGGCTGGACGCGCTGGAGGGCGGTGACGCCGAAGCGTTTGGCGGCTGCGCGTTCAGCGTGGACGTGCAGCCCGATGAGGACGCCGCGTGAGGTTTGGCGCGCGCCTCGAGTTCAGCGCGCCTTGATGAGCGGGGCGAAGGGGTCGGGGCCGGGCTCAAGCTCGGCGAGGGTGGCGGCGGCCTCGACCTGTTCGAGGTTGAGCGGCAGGCCGAACACGCCGCGATGTTGCGTCGCGAGCCACGCGCCCGTGGGCAGCTGTCGCCAGCCCTCCCAAGTGAACACGACGCCGCCGATGGGGAGGATCGACACCCACATGGACCAGGCCTTGGGGCGGCCTTGGGGGTCAAACTCCCAGAGGTAGGCGTCGCCCGGGGTCACACCGCCCGAGTCATAGGACACGAGCAGGGCTTGTGCGCCATCATCGAGCGTGACGATAGCGCGCGAGGTGCCAGGATCGAAGCTCTTGGCGAGGGGGTTGAGCCAGAAGGCGTCGTTGCACCACAAGGCCCAGGCCTTGGCGACGAGCTTGTCGGCGTCCTCTGCTGTGACGCGCTGGCCATCAGTCGAGGCGAGGCCGCGCTGTGTGCCCAGGTGGATCAAGACCTCGTGATCATCCCAGCGCACGCGCGCCAAGCCGCGGGTGCGATCCCACAGGTGCTGATGCCCGCCAGGGAAGCGCCAGCGCACGGCGCCGGTGCGCAGCCACGCGTCGTGGTTGACGGTGGCGAGCATGCGCATGGCGAGGGCGTCGGCCTCGGGGGAGGGTGAGGCTTGGGGGCGAGGGCGATGCAACGCACAAGCGAGGCCCACGACGCCGAGGGTGAGGATGAGCAGGAGCGCGGTGAGGAGCTTGAGCGCGCGCTTGAGCCAGGGGGGCATGAGGAGACCTCGGCAGGTGAAGCGGTCACCGTGACAGGTGACCGCTTCACCTTAGCGCGTGGTAGCGCGCATGTCGCTGAGCTTCACGGAGAAGGGCAAGCTCAAGGAGGACGTGACGCTGCTCGGTGAGGCGTTCAAGGCAGCCGGGTTTCGCACGGGGTTGTTCTCATCGAACGGGTATGTCTCGAAGGGGTGGGG
The DNA here is from genome assembly GCA_964468515.1 of uncultured Bradymonadales bacterium. Classification (GTDB taxonomy): domain Bacteria; phylum Myxococcota_A; class Bradymonadia; order Bradymonadales; family Bradymonadaceae; genus CAYXWB01. The sequence goes on from CAYXWB010000167.1 coordinate 7,139, forward strand.
GTTCGCGCGTGGCTTCGACGTGGAGGTCAGCTCCGATCATGGCGAGGAGTTTGGCGAGTATGGTCGCTTTGGGTGGGGGATCAGCGTCAACGAGGAGCTGGTGGATGTGCCTCTGATCATCGGCTATGGGCCGTGGACGCGTCAGGGGCTGCGCATCACGCGGGCGGTGGAGCTGGTGGACCTGCTGCCGACCTTGCTTGAGGCGGTGGGCGCGCGCCAGACAGCGCCCATGGCGAGAGCTGGGTGGGGGACATGCTGGATGAGCGCGCGCGCCATCCGAGCGTGGCGGCGTCGTACCATGGGGATTTCTTGCGCGGCTTGCGCGTGGGTGATTGGAAGTGCCATCTGAATCAGGGCGATCGTGATCCTCTCTTTAAGGTGGGCTACCGTGGGGCGGGGTTGGAGCGGCCGATCGAGGCGACGGATGGGCGCGCGGGCGCGCCGCAGGCGTGGCGGATGAGGCGCGACCTGGCGGCGGGGCATGTGCGCGATGAAGCGACGCGGCGCAAGGCGCGCGAGGGACAGCTGAGCGCGCCGAGCGCGTCGCGTGCGGAGGCGTGGGATCGGGGCTGGTGATTGTCGCGATTGATTCGCATTTGTTTTGGTGTTGAGGTGCGGGCATTGTCGAGCGAGCGCCGTGATGGTATGTGCGAGCGCGAGCGTGGCCGCGATGGCGCGCAGCCTTTGGCGGAGATGAGGCGGATGACAGAGCGAGCGGTGTGGCTGGACAGGATCGGGGCGACGGTGAGCTTCTTGTGCGCGGTGCACTGCGCGCTGATGCCGCTGGTGGTGGCCACATTGCCAGCGCTCGGGCTGTTTGGCGACGAGCGGGTGGAGCAGATGGCGCTGGGCTTTGGCGTCGCGTTCGCGCTGTGGAGCGCGGCGTGGAGCTGGCGTCGCGGGCGCGATCTTCAGGTGGTGAGCGCGTTCGCGCTGGCGCTGGGGCTGCTGGTGTCGGGGCTGATCGCTGGCGAGGAGGTGTGGTGGGGCCGCGCGCTGGTGATCGGGGGTGCGGTGTGCGTCGGCCTAGCGCATGTCTACAGCGCGCGTCGGATGCGACTGCGCGCGCATGACGCCTGCTGCGCGCCTGAGGCGAGCGCCGCGCGCACGCGCTGAGCCGCCGAGGTGAGGGGTTTTTTGGGGGGGGGCTGAAAAAAATGCTTGTGAGCGGTGTGTGGTTGTGGCATGAGTAAGAGGTCGCTCAGGGGACGGTCGACATGCAATCCCCCCAGGTCGTTAGCCAGATGCATGCCTTATGGCTACGTTATTGTCCCTTGGGCGGCTTATTGAGAGAGGGCGCCGAGTGTTAAACACGCGGCGCCCTCTCACTTCTTGCGTCTCAGCGCGCCGCCCAAGAAGGTTGTTTGCTTTGCGCTGTGACGCTGGCATGGTGTGGGCCGCCTGAGCGCGCTCAGGCAGCTTCGCTCACCTCCCTCGCAGCGCGCTCATCACGTGAGCGCGCGCTTGATGACAGGAAGATGTCGCATGGACCGCGTTTTAGATGGCGCGCGCGCAGGCCTCGTCGCAGGGTCGCTGCTCACGCTCTGGAGCTTGATTGGGGTGTGGGGGCCGCTGGGTGAGGCCAGCGAGGCCAGCGGCCTGATGTATGTGCTCACGGCGTTTGGCGTGCTCGCCACCATGCAGCTGCTCTATGGGCTGAGCTTGGGGGCGACGCTCGCGCTGTGGCAGCTGCTGCTGAGGCGCTGGGGAGGCTCCTCTTGGGCCACGCGCTTGGCCAAGCCCGCGCTGGATCGGCGCCTCGCCAGCGGCTTGCTGTGCGCGCCGCTGGTGCTGGTGGCGCTCAGCGCCACGACCGCTACCGCGCACTTGGCCGTGACCTCAAAGTTTATGCGCGCGAGCTTCCAAGCCATCGGCGTGGGGCTCGTGGCCGGCGGCGCAGGCCTCGTCGCGCTGCTGCTCGCGCCCGCGCTGTTGCTTGTGATGGATCGCGCGATGTCGCTGGTGTTTCGCGATGACGCGCCGGTGGGCGCGCGCCCGCGCGCGCTCACCGGCGCGCTCGCAGCGCTCGCCACGCTCGCGCTCGTCGCGACGCTCGGCGCTTACATCTATGCCAGCCGCCTCAACGTCTGGTCTTCGCCTACCTTGCACATGGGCCTGGCGAGCGCGCTGATGGTGCCGGCGCTGATGGTCGTCATGGCCAAGCTCCCCCTGCGCCGACTCGCCTGGCGTTGGGGGCTGCCCGTGGCGGGCCTGCTCGCCGCGCTCGTCTGCTTTATCGGCGCTTGGGGTTGGGCCAGCGCTAACGCGGAGATGCGCCGCGCCGTCAATGATGAGAGCGCGCTGTTGGCCGTCGTCGCCAAGCAGCTGCAGCGCTTCGCCGATGATGACAAGGACGGCTACGCCTCAGGCATGGGCGGCTTCGACTGCGATGACAACAACCCTGAGATCTTCCCCGGCGCCATTGACCTGCCAGGTAACGGCATTGATGAGGACTGTGATGGCCAGGATCGGCCGCTGCCTAGCGGCGAGTCGCACCTGTCGCGCAAGGTGATCCGCTTGGCGCTGGATGCGGCGCGTCGTGCGGCCGCCAAGCAGGCGGAGCAAGCGCCCGCGATCGCCACGCCCAAGAACGTGCTCGTGATCTTGGTCGACACGCTGCGCGTGGATCACCTGGGCTTTGCAGGCTACGAGCGCGCGACGAGCCCGAACATGGACGCGCTGGCTGGCGAGTCGACCGTGTTCCTGGACGCCTACGCGACCGCGCCGCACACGCCGCGCTCGATCCCGTCGCTGTTCTTCAGCCGCTACGCCAGCCACATGAAGTGGAAGGGGGCGCAGTATAACTACCCCTCGGCGCTGCCTGAGAACTTGAGCGTGTTTGAGGTTCTGCAAGAGCGCGGCTGGCACAATGAGGGCTACTCCAGCCACTTCTACTTCGAGCCCAAGCGGGGCATGGATCAGGGGTTCGCGTCGTGGGACAACACAGGGGCGGGGACTATCGCGGAGTCCAACGACGACATCGCCGCGCCGCGCATCTGGGCGCGCTTTGAGCCCGCGCTGGAGCAGGCGGCGGCGCGGCGCCAGACGCAGCCCTTTAGCTTGTTCGTCCACTTGTTCGAGCCGCACGCGCGCTGGATCGGGCACAAGGCGCATGACTTCGGCCCGGCAGACTCGCCGCAGCAGCGCCACATCAATAATTATGACTCTGAGATCGCCTTCGTGGACACCTACGTGGGCAAGATCATCAAGAAGCTCAAGGCGCTGGAGCTGTACGACGACACGATCATCATCCTCACCAGCGATCATGGCGAGGCGTTCAACGATCATGGCGTGTTCTTCCACGGCCAGAACCTGTTCAATGAGATCATCCGCGTGCCGCTGGTGATCCGCGTGCCGGGCCTCAAGCCGCAGGTCGTGCGCGGGCAGGTGTCGCTGGTGGACATCGCCCCCACGCTGCTCGATCTGCAAGGGATCACGATCCCAGCTGAGTTTGAGGGGGTGAGCTTGCTTGACGTGGTGCAAGGGCGCGCGCCTGTGCCGGATCGGCCCGTGTTCTCGGAGCTGCTGCCGTACACCAACTGGAAGGAGCATCACAAGGCGATCATCCAAGGCGACAGCAAGCTCATCCGGATCATCACAGCGGGCACCGAGCAGCTCTACGACCTCAAGGCCGATCCGCTGGAGAAGCAGAACCTCACGCGCCAAGATCCCGAGCGGCTCAAGCTGATGCGTGAGCGGCTCGACGCGTGGATGCAGCGCTGAGGGCCGCCAAGCGCTCAGCCGGAGCTTCGCGCTCAAGCGCCCCCTAGCCGCTACAACCTGACTCGCTGAGCTTGGTAGCGATAGGCTCAACCACGAAGCTCTTGAAGGCGTAGAGCGCGCTCAAGAGGATGAGCGTGGCCAGCGTGGCGGGCAAGATGTTGTATCATGGCGTCCTGCTTGCGGTGTGGCTGCTGCGTGAGCATCGACAAGCGCAGCATCGCACCTTGAAGTGAACCTCAGGTGAAACGCGCGCGAGCTGTGTGTGAAGCGCGCGTGAGGGAGCATGCATCGCGCGCGCTGGCATGCCGCATCAGCGCATCATCGCTAGGGGTGCGGGGCCTCGCGGGAGAGGTTGCGCGTCGTAGGCGCTCAGGGGCTGATGAGGATGGGCGCCGTATACACCACCTGTGGCTCATGCAAGCTGCACTTGCAGCTGACCGTGTGCGTGTTGGCGATGAGGCCGATGATCAGGAGCGTGACACACGCCAGCAGCGTCGCGAGCCTCACCAGCGCAGAGTCGCAGCCCGATGTGAACCTCAGATGAAAGAGGTGTGATTTGTCGTTTGAAGGGGCGTCATGGCGAGGGGACAGGGGTGGCTTGGCCCGCGCTGATGTCGAGGCCGACGGTGAGCTGATCGCGCTCAATGCCG
>CAYXWB010000168.1:0-11492 GCA_964468515.1 uncultured Bradymonadales bacterium
GCTGACCCTTGAACGGGTCAGCGCGCCTCGCGCTCGTGGGGCTCGCGCTTCGCAAAGCCTTTGGATCAGTATACACTGGCGCGGTAGGACTTGCAGCGTGAGCTTTGAGCTTGAAGATGATGCGCTGGCGCACGCGCCAGCACAGACGCGCGAGGGCGATCCCTCGCTCCATAAAAGGTGACCATGATGAGCCTGACCTCTGGGTGGCGCGCCTCGTGCGCTGCGGTGCTGCTATTGATGTTGAGCGCGTGCGGGCGAGATGCGCTGGAGCGCCCCTGCGAGCTCGACGCGCAGTGCGCGCCCGGCTTCGTCTGCGTCGCCTCACGCTGCGTTGATCCGAGCGATCCGCCGCCGGATGTGCCCCCTGATACGGATACCCCCCTCGACATGACCGACATGGACATGGAGCCGCCCATCAGCTGCACCAGCGAGGCGGACTGCCCCGGCGGCGGTCAGCCTATCGGCATCGGCGCCAGCTGCGCCCCGTATCAATGCTCCGACGCGGGCCTGTGCTTGCCTGGCGAGGCGCAGGCTGTCAGCTGTCCTGCGGGCTCCGATCAGAGCGGCTGTGGCTGCGCCCCGCGCGCCTGTCAGGGCGCGGCGCAGTGCGACGGGCTCGCCTGTATTGATGGCGTCTGCGGCCCTTGCTCCACCAGCGCTGAGTGTGGCGGCTTGGTGTGCGACGCTGGCGTGTGTCGTCCCTGCGGTGGTGATGACGACTGCGCCGCTGATCAGCGCTGTGGCGACGCGGGGCAGTGTGTGACGCGCCCCCAGTGCGTCTTGGACCGTAACTGCGCCGCGCAGGAGATCTGCCTCAACGGGCGCTGCACCTTCTCGCCAGAGTGCACCGCCGATGCGGACTGTCGCGAAGGCTTCGAGTGCATCGGCGATCGCTGCTTTGAGGCGCTGTGTCGTGGCCCTGAGGACTGTGAGGACGGCCAGCTGTGCGACGCGGGCCGCTGCATTGAGCAGCCGCAGACGATCGATCGCTGCATCGTCGCGACGCCCAACCGCACCGTCTCCCCTGGGCAGCGCGTGGTGCTCGAAGCCTTCGCTTATGACGCCGCTGGGCGCGGCATCGCCGCGAACTTCTCGTGGCAGTCCAGCGACACGAGCGTGATCACGATCAACGCCTCCGTGCCTGAGGCCGTGGCGCAGCAGCGCGAGGGTCAGTCGTTCGTGAGCGCCGCGCTCGCTGGCGCTGGCGCGCCGATCGCGTGTGAGGGCGTGGTGACCTTCACGAACCTGGGGCCAGCGCCCAACCCCATGAGCGGCGCGCTGCGCGTGCTGGTGATCAACGCTGAGACGAGCCAGCCCGTGACCGGCGCTCAGGTGGTCGTGGGCGCGCAGTCCGTGACGACGCTTGGCAACGGCGTGGCCACGCTCCAGGTGCCTCAAGGTCGCTATGAGGTCTCAGTCTTCAGCCAGGACCATAACTATGTGACGGTGCAAGGCGCCAGCAGCCGAGACATCCGCATCCCGCTGAACCCGCGCACGGGCACTGGCCCCGTGGGCGGCTTCAAGGGGCGCTTTGATCTGGGCGCGCTCACCAGCCAGGGTGACGTGAACATCGGGCTCGCGGGCAGCAGCATCGCGGGTGGCCTCATCAACTTCAGCCTCGCTGGCTTGCTCGGCGAGCCGTTCGTGTCCTCGATCGCGATCCCCACGCAGGGCAGCTTTGACATCCCGCTGCCTGCGGGGCTTGTGGCGTATGGGCGCGTGTTCGGGTTCGCGGTGAGCCTCAAGGTGGATTATTTTGCGATCGGCGCGGGTGGCCCGCGCTTGGCGTGGGGTTTGGCGGGCCGCGTCCCGTCACAAGAGCTGATCGCGCTGTTCCAAAATGGCGGCGTCAGCGGCGACTTTGGCCAAGTGTTGGGGCTGCTCTTGCCGCTGTTCAGCCGATTTGATCACACCGTGCAGCCGATCATCGTGCAAGAGCGCCCGCGCGTGGTCGACGCCATGGACTTCGACCGCGACGGCGATCGCATGGAGCTGCTGCCGAACTACGCGGCGTTCCCCGAGCTCGCGCTGCGCCCGAGCGTGCGTCAGCAGCTCATCACCGCCATCGACGTGTCCAACTTCCCCACGCTCACCAGCGGCCCTGGCGAGATCGCCATCATCGTGGGCGGCACGCTGTTGCAGTCGCCAGGCTTTGTGCCGATGGGGCTGACCGCGACCACGGATCAAGACGGCGATGGCCGCCCCGATGTGCGCCTGCTCACCCTCGCGCCGCCGCATGGCCCCATGGTCGGCGGTCGCTTCGCGCTGCTTGCGATCTCATTTCGCACCGACGGCCTCAACGTCGGCCCTGGCGGCCAGCTTGAGCTGCCTGAGGAGCTCGGCGTCGCGCTGTGGAACGGGCAGAGCTTGCCTCACAGCATCCAGCTTGGCACCTTCCCCAGCGCCTCCACCGTCACGCTCAACGCGGCCGCGCGTCGCTTGAGCGTCGACGCTAAGGCGGGACCGCTGTATCGCGCGCGGTTTGTGGGCGTGGATCGCAGCTGGGATGTCTGGAGCATGGGGCCTGCCGGCACCATGGGGCAGTTCAACCACACCATCACCGTGCCTCAGGTGCCCAACAACCGCACGGATCTGTTCAACAACACCAAGGTGCTGTTTGACGCCATCCGCACGCAGGTGCAGCTGGACAGCTTGCTTGAGCCGACGGGCATCTACCTGCATGACGTGACGCTCGTGTCCACGGGCTTTAATCGCACCGTAGTTCGCCCCTGAGCGCGCCAGACGCGCGAAACAGATTGCCGCGCTGGCTCGCGGTGTTGTAGGGAAAACACACAGGAGGCGCGCCCGCGCAGGGCGCGCCTTTTGTCACAATGAGCCGATGGCGCGCTGCATGAGGCGGCGCCAATGATACGCAAGGAAGACGAGGGCGTGATGCGACCAGTGATGATCCCACACCGTGATAGCGCGCGCGCGCGCTTGGCCTTGATCGCGGCCCTGACCTGCTGCTTGGCCGCATGTCAAGGCGGCAGCGAGCGCGCACCTTTGCCTGCCGAGGCGCAAGCCTCAGCTGCCGCTGCGCCTGAGGCGACGACCCCCGAGGCGCCCGCTGCCAAGGCCGCCCCTGCGGCGGTCGCGGCGCCGCCTCAAGCTGGCCCGCGCTTTGTGGCGTTGGACCTGCTCCATAACCGCCCCACCAGCCACCGCATCGCTCATGTGAAGGGCCAGCCTGTGCTCGTGATCGACGCGGGCGCGGTTGATTTCTTGCGCTATATCAATGGGAACTATCCGGAGGATTGGGCGCTCAACCTGTCGCTTGAGGGTGCCACGGGCGCGGCGCTGCGCAACGGGCGCACCGCCAAGCTGTGGACGCCCGCGCTGAGGCCTCAAGGCGCGCAAGCGCTCCAGGCGCGCGTGTTCAACCCCTCGAAGAACCCCAACATGCTCAAGCTCCAGGTCAATGGTAAGGCCTTGGAGGTCGCGCGCTTGGCGCCGGGCTGGCAGAGCGTCACCCTCAAGGTGCCCGAGGGCGCGCTGCGGGCTGAGAACACTATCGACTTTGAGTTCAGCGACATGGGCCGCGTCGAGGGCAAGCTCTCCGGCGGCGGGCTCGCTTGGCTGCGCCTCGGCGCGGCCGAGGCGCTGGCTGTGGCTGAGGGTGAGGCGGGGCCTGTCACGGTCGCGCTGCCCGGCGCGCCCCTCGCGCAAGACGCGCTGGTGCTCGACGCGGGTGAGGGCGCCGCGTGGTTCATGTGGGCGCTGCCCAAGGGGGCGCTGGAGCTTGAGGTGAAGGCCCCCGCAGGGTGTGGGGTGAGCGTCGAGGCGTTCACGCAAGAGGGGGGCGCGGCGCCTGCGAGCGCGCTGCGTCAAGCCTCCTCGGGCGGTGACGCGACCTTGCGCGTCGACTTGGACCCGGTCGCTGGGGAGGGCGGTCAGGTCGCGCGCGTGGAGGTGATCGCCGCGCAAGACTGCGGCGCGCCTGTGCGCGTCGAGCGCGCCCAGCTCACGGTCCCCGGTGAGCGGCCCACGCGCGCGCAGGTCAAGCCGCCTAAGCGCATCCTGTTCTGGATGATCGACACGCTGCGCGCCGATTATCTGCCCTTTTATAATCCTGAGACCAACGTCGAAACCCCCGCGCTCGCCAAGCTCGCCAGCGAGGGCGCCCTCTTCAAGCTCGCCTTTGTCCAAGGCAACGAGTCCAAGGTCAGCCACGCGTCGCTGTTCTCGGGCATGTATCCCAGCCGCCACGGCGTCGCGGAGAAGGGCACCCTCAAGCCTGAGATGACCATCATGCCGGAGGCTATCAAGGCCGCTGGCTATCGCACCGGCGCCCACATCTCCAACGGCTACATCTCGCAGCCTTGGGGTTTCGTTCAGGGCTGGGACCACTTCGTGAACAACCTGCGTGATGGTTGGCGCATCGATGGCGCGGCCATGGCGGGCCACGCGCTTGACTGGGCCAAGAAGTCCAAGGATTCCGACTTCTTCTTGTATGTGGGCACCATCGACCCCCACGTCACCTACCGCCGCCATGATGACATCATCGGCAGGTATGACACCAAACCTTACAGCGGCCGCTACGATAAGTACTGCTCTGGCGAGGACTTGGGCAAGATCAAGGGCGGCAGCCTCAAGGTTAATGAGCGCGATAAGGAGCGCATCATCAACCTCTATAAGAACGAGATCACGTTCAATGACCAGGCCTTCGCCACGCTGCGTCAGGGCCTGGAGGCCGAGGGGCTGTGGGAGGACACCATGGTCATCATCACCTCCGATCACGGCGATGAGTTCTGGGAGCACGGCAGCGTGGGCCACGGTCACAACATCCATCAGGAGCTGGTGCATGTGCCGCTCTTGATCAGCTATCCCCCGCTCATCAAGGCTAACACCGTGGTGGATGCGGGCGTCGACGTGCTCGACGTCTACCCCACCATCATGGACATCATCGGCAAGCCGCGCCCTGACGACCTGCAAGGCAAGAGCCTCCTGCCGCTCATGCTCGGCCAGCACGGCGGCTACCCCGAGCCCGCCATCGCCACGCGCTACCTCGGCCACTACACGATGCAAGCCCAGCACTGGAAGCTGTATTTGCGCAAGGGCGAGTATACGCTGCATGACCGGCGCACGGATCCGCTGGAGCTGAGCGGCGCTGAGGTGCAGAACCCTCTCGCCACCCGCTGGCTGCTTGACGCCATGTCCACCTTCCGCGCCAACCGCAAGCAGTGGGACAAGACCACCTGGGGCGTGCCCACCAACCTGTCTGGCGAGTTCGCTAAGCTCAGCGCTGGCAAGAAGTGACACGTGTGAGCGCGGGCGCCGCCGGCGCCCGCGCGCGAGGTCGAGACGAGCCTGGGCCAGGCGCTTGCGCGCCTGGCCCTGGCTCGTCTCTGTCTGTCTCGCAAGCTCAACCCTTCGCGCGAAGACCTCCTGAGCGACCCCTCGCGCGTGCTGATAGGGAGCGGGGCTCGCCACGGTCATGGCCTCGCACGCAGGCTGGGCGGGGGCTCATGGTGGTGATGTAGTAGTGATATTGAAAGTGATCATCGTTTTCTTGGGAGGCTGTCCGCGCCGACCTGAGGTCGGCGCCCACCTTTGTGAGGGGACGAGCCATGACAGACGCGCGCCTTGACGCGCGCTTTTGGCACGATGGGCGCGCGACCTCGCTGCAGGAGGCCATCTTGTGGCGCGACGCTGAGGCGCGTGGCGCGCGTGAGCGGTATGTGGCGCTGGATGAGGAGGCGCGCGAGGCGCTGCTGGAGCTGCTGCGCGCGCGGTAGCGTCGCTTTTGACGCTGCGCGCCGAGGCGCGCGCGATGTGGGAGGAGGGCGCGCTGCGCGCGGCCCGCATCGGCCAAGGCGCCACGAGCCAGCTCAACCTGGAGGTGCGCGGCGATCAGATCCGCTGGCTTGACGACAGCGCGCTCACCGACGCGCAGCGCGCTTACACCGACCGCTTGGTGGCGTTGCGTCTGGCGATCAACGCCGAGACGTTCATGGGGTTGTTCAGCTGGGAGGGGCATCTCGCGGTCTACCCTGAGGGCACCTTCTACCAACGCCACCTCGACGTGTTCGCGCACGCGCGCGAGCGCCAGATCTCGACCGTGCTCTACCTCAACGACGCGTGGCAGCAGCGCGACGGCGGCGCGCTGCGGCTGTACCTGGATGGCGAGTCTACGGAGACGTTCGAGGACGTGCCCCCACGCGGTGGCACGCTCGCGTGCTTCTTGAGCGAGCAGATCTACCATGAGGTGCTGCCCACCCACGCTCCGCGCCTGAGCGTCACGGGCTGGTTTCGCGTCAGGCCGCTGTCGCGCTAGCGCGCAGGCAAGCCCCAGTCAGGCCACCAAGTCCGCTAGGGGGAGGTCTAATTTAAGCGATGCAGCGCATCCTCTAAGCCGCATCGTTCACACGCGACCTCGCGAGCGGTGCCTCGCATGTGCTGATGATTGGCGAAGATCGTCCAAGCGAGCGGGGCCGACGCAGGGCGTCGGCCCAGGCTCAGGCTTGGGTGTCGTCTTGTGCTGGCGAGCTGAGCTTGGTGGGCTTCACCGCGCCGACGACGCGGCTGATCTTGGGGATATGTTTGGGCGCTGTGACCTGCGCCAGCGCGTGATCGTGGCCGCAGCCCAGGCCGTGGACGTGGGGCTCGTGGCCGCACGCGGCGGTGTGGGCGTGGTCGAGGCCGCAGTCGGGGCCGTGGACGTGCTCGTGAGCGTGGCTGTGCGAGCCGAGCGTGGCGACGTCGCGCAGCCACGCGCGTGGGCCGCGTCGCCACAGCGACGCGGCGAAAAAAGCCGCCATCAAGGCGGTCGTGAGCCAGTGAAACCAGCCAAAGTCTTCGGCGCGGTGCGCGTGCTCGACCAGCTGCGCGGGATCGCGGCCCAGGACGAGGTTGATGAGCAGGCCCGATAAGATCGCCACGCCCACGACCGCCGCGCCAAACACCGCCGCCATGCGTCGCCCGTGCAGCTGTGATAGCACGCCGAAGGTCGTCACGTTGGTGGCGGGGCCAGCGAGCAAGAAGGCGACCGCCGCCCCTGGCGAGACGCCCGCCAACAAGAGCGCCGCCGCCAGCGGCGTCGCGCCTGAGGCGCACACATACAGCGGCAAGCCCACGGCGGCGAACACCACCACGTCGATGCCCCAAGGCAGCGCGTTGACTAGGCCTGCGAGCGCCTCGGGCTCGATCACGGCGGCGATGGCCAGCCCCGCGACGATCCAAGGCGCGGTGTCATCGACGATGGTGACGAAGCCCTGATGTGCTGCGGCGCGCAGCCGCAGCGCCCAAGGACGCACATCGCGCGGCGGCGCCTCTTGCAGATCAGCGCGCACATCGGGGATGAGCCGCGCCATGATCATGCCGACGATCAGCGCGACCGCGCCTGCGGCGATGAGGCGCGCGGCGGTGAGCTTGCCGCCGAGCAGCACCCCCGACAACAGCAGCGCCTCGACGCTAAGCTCCGGCGTGGCGATGAGGAACGCGATGGCCGCCGCAGGCGGCGCGCCCTGACGCACCAAGCTCTGATACAGCGGCACCACGCCACAAGAACAGATCGGGATGGGCAGACCAAACAGCACGCCGCGCGCGGCTTGCGTGAGCGAGGTGCTGCCACGCAACCATCGGCGCGACGCTTGGGGCAGGGCGGTGGTGACGATCCCCGCCAAGCCAAACCCTAACAGCAGCGCGGGCGCGCTCTCTAAGGCCAAGTGCCAGAAGCGCTGCGCGTAGCCCGTGAGCGCGTGGGTGTGATGGTGCGCGATGTCGCTGTGATGACCCAGTGAGAGGGCGCCCACGACGGTGAGCACGCCAAAGAGCGCGCCGATGGCCTCGCGGCCGACCTTCGCCTTGCCGTGCGGCGCGTGATGCACGAGCACATGCAGCAGCGATCCTGACACGAACGCTTGCAGCAGTGAGGCGCCATCGCCCGCGCGCGCCATCAGCGCAGGCCCCATCCAGAAGCCCAAGGTGGTGCACACGCCCATCAGCCCCAAGAGCCCCCACGCCGCGCGTCGTCCGCGCCTGGGGCGCACCAGCCACCAAAGCCCCAAGCTCGCAGGCAGCCGATGCAGCAAGATCGCCGCGACCAGCGCCATGTGATGATGCCCACCGTCGCCTGTGGCCAACCCCGCGCCATCGAAGGCGGTGTGCAACAGCAGGCCGCCCAGCGCCAGTGACATGATGAGGCGGCTGGTGCTGGCGCTGTGCAAGCGCTCCAGCACCAGCGGCAAGGCCAAGCCGAGCGCCGCCGCGCCGAGCGCGGCGGCGCCCGCTTGGCCGTAAGCCTCGGGCAGCACATGGAGCAAGATCAGGGCGGTGATGGAGGCGCAGACGAAGCCGTCCACGATGGCGGCGGTGTCGCGTCGGCGCGTCAGCAGGTTATAGCTGAGCGGCCCTGTGGCTAGCGCGATCCAGGAGAGCAGCAGGCTTAACCAGGGCATCGTCTCTCGCTCCGATCACGCGCGCTCAGGTCGCGTCGGCGTCGTCGCTGGCGACTTCTTGCTCGGCCTGGGGCGCGTCAGCTGCTTCGGGCTGCGGTGTGGGGCGCACGAAGGTGCGCGGGTGCCACGCTAAGCCTAGCGTGTCGAGGTCCAGATCGCCATCAGGCGCGCTGACCTCGGACTTAGCGCGGCTCATCCGCTGCACATCCCACACGCGCCAGCCCGCGTGCGCGACCTCGCGATCCTCGCCAGCGTCGTCGCTCTGGTTGGGGCGCAGCGTCACGAGCTCATAGGTGATCTCGCTCACGCGCTGATCTTGAGCGCCCTTGACGAGCAGCAGCACGACATCAGGCGCGTCGACGCGAAGGCGCACAAGCTCGTAGCCCGCGCCAGCGGGTAGCGTGAACTCACCACCGTCAGCGGCGATGAGGAACGCTGTGCGCTCAGGGAAGCGCTGACGCAGCGGCCCAAGCTCATGCGTCATGTCATGGAAGAACCCGAACAGGTTGGTCTGGCTCGCCTCACCGAGCAGTTTGAAGACCTCCCAGGGGATCGTCTCAGGCAGGATGAGCGTCTCCACGGAGCGGGTCTGACGCGCGGCCTCGGCCTGCATCTGCTGCTCGCGAAAGTGACACTTCTTATACTTCTTGCCCGAGCCGCAGGGGCAGGGGTCATTGCGGCCGATGTCCTTGGGGATGACGAGCGTCTCGGTCATAGCGTGGGGCTCCTTACGCGAGGTCTAGCGGCTTAACGTGAGGTTGAGCAGCGCGTCAGCGGCGACGCATCTGGATCTGCTGCGGGGCGCGCTGCTGGGGCGGCGCGTCGAGGTGAAACTGGTACCACATCTGATTCCAGCCGCGCATTTTCATTTGCTTGCTCTGCTGCAGCGCTTGGATGTTCGCCTGGGTCTTGTCATCGCTGCCCACATGGGCGGTGGCGCGGCTCAACACACCCAAGGCCTCATCGCGCTTGTTCGCCTTCCACAGACAATACGCGTAGAGGTTCCACAGCAGGCTCTCCTTCGGGTTGTCCGTGACGTTGGCCTCGAAGCTCGCTTGCATCTCATCGTAGCTCTTGCGCTTGTAGAGCAGCACGGCGAGCATGGCGCGACCGACCCAGTTGCGCTTGTTGGCGGCCTCTAGGTAGGGGGTGGCCTGATCGTACTGCTTGCCCATGAAGTGGAGCTGACCGATCTGGCCCTTGAGCTGATCCTCGATCAGGAACTGCCACTTGGTCAGCGGCAGCGCGCCCTCTAATTGCGCGATCGCCTGCGCCAGCGCGCGCTCGACCATCGACGGCGTGGGGTTCGGGCTTTCTTGGACCGCCATCAGCGTCTGCTGGACCTGGTTGGCGACCTGCTCGATCTGCTTCATGACCCGGCGCGCCAGATAAATGTAGACGCCGATGCCCACAAAGAGCCCGGGCGCGATGCCATAGAGCGGCTTGAACTGGCCCACGCCGAGGATGAAGCTGAACAGCACAAACCCCACCAGCGACGCGGCGATGGCGATCAGCAAGTTATACATTCGGGTCATCTCCCATCAGGTTGAGCGCGCCTTGTCTTGAAGGCGCGCGGAGGTCACGGCATCGGGAACTTGCGGCAGTGCTCGGCCACCTGGTGGCGCTGCGCGCTGAGCGCGGCGTCATCATCGGCGTGGCGCAGCGCGGCGTCGATCCAGTCAGCGATCTGCACCATGTCGGCCTCGACCATGCCGCGCGTGGTCATGGCGGCGGTGCCCAGGCGCACGCCGCTTGGGTTGAACGGCTTGCGGGTGTCAAAGGGGATCGTGTTGTAATTACAGACGATGCCCGCCTTCTCCATCGCGATCGCCGCCTGCTTGCCGCCGATCTCGCGCGAGGTCAGGTCCACGAGCACGATGTGATTGTCCGTGCCGCCGGACACCAAGCGTAAGCCAAGCTCTTGCAAGCGCGCGCCGAGCGCGCGGGCGTTGCGCACGATCTGCGTCGCGTAGTCCTTGAACTCGGGGCGCAGCGCCTCCTTGAGCGCCACGGCCAGCGCGGCCACGGTGTTCATGTGCGGGCCGCCCTGCATGCCGGGGAACACCGCCTTATCAATGGCCTGACCGTGCGCGGTCTTGCACAGGATCATGCCGCCGCGTGGACCGCGCAAGGTCTTGTGGGTGGTGGTCGTGACGATGTCGGCGTGGGGCACTGGCGAGGGGTGCACGCCGCCCGCGACGAGGCCGGAGATGTGGGCCATGTCGGCGAGCATCACGGCGCCGCACGCTTTGGCGATCTGGCCGAAGGCCTCAAAGTCGATGGTGCGGGTGTAGGCGCTGGCGCCGCAGATGAGGATGGCGGGGCGCACCTCCATGGCTTGGGCGCGCACGCGATCGTAGTCGAGCAGCTCGGTGTCGCGGTCCACTTGGTAGTGATGCGCCTCGTAGAGCTTGCCGGAGAAGTTCACGTTCCAGCCGTGCGTCAGGTGGCCGCCGTGGGGCAGGTCCATGCCGAGGATGCGCGAGCCGGGCGGTGCGACCGCCAAGAAGGCTGCGAAGTTGGCGGGCGAGCCGGAGTAGGGCTGGACGTTGACGTGCTCGGCGTTGAACAGCGCTTGGGCGCGCGCGATGGTGAGGCGCTCCAGGGCGTCGGTCAGCTCTTGGCCGAGGTAGTAGCGCTTGCCCGCGTAGCCCTCGCAGTATTTGTTGGTGAAGATGGAGCCTGTGGCCATCATGACGGCTTGTGAGGCGTAGTTCTCACTGGCGATCAGGCGCACGGTGTCGCGCTCGCGCACCTCTTCGGCTTGGATGAGGGCGGCGACCTCGGGGTCAATCTGTCGCACGGCCTCGTTCAGCATGCTCTGCAGCTCGTCATGATCCATGATCGCTCACCTCGCTTGAGAGAAAGGGCAGGTCGGGGAGGACCTGTCGCGAAGTCGTTTTATGCCCAAAGCGTACGCAGGGTCAACATGAGCCCAAGCGCGCGCGTGGCCACCCCATAAATAGGGTCCAGGGACGAGAGTCCCTGGTGGGTGCAGGGCGAAGCCCGCAAAGCGCGCCCCATCCGATGCCTCGCTCATACGGGGGGGGGGGGGGGGGGGGGGGGGGGGGGGGGGGGGGGGGGGGCGGGGGGGGG
>CAYXWB010000169.1:0-11455 GCA_964468515.1 uncultured Bradymonadales bacterium
CTTCGTGCTCGCCACCCAGAACCCGCTGGAGATGGAGGGCACCTACCCGCTGCCCGAGGCCCAGCTCGACCGCTTCATGTACAAGATCCAGGTCCCCTTCCCCAAGCTGGAGGACCTGCACACGATCATGGATCGCACCACGCAGCTCGACACGCCCGATCTTCAGGAGGTCCTCACCCGCGATCGCCTGCTCGCCATGCGCGAGTTCGTGCGCGAGGTGCCCATCGCGCGCCACGTGCAAGACTACGCCCTGCGCCTGCTCTACGGCACCCACCCCGAGCATCCGCAGGCGCCCGACATCACCAAGCGCTACGTGCGCTTTGGCTCCAGCCCGCGCGGCGCCCAGACCATCCTGCTCACCGCCAAGGTGCGCGCCCTGTTCGATGGGCGCTTCAACGTCTCCTGCGAGGACGTGCGCCAGTCCGCCCTGCCCGCCCTGCGCCACCGCACCATCATGAGCTTTGAGGGTGAGGCCGAGGGCGTCAGGACCGACGACATCTTGGCCGAGATCATCAAGAAGACGCCTGAGCAGGTGAAGTGATCCACCCTGCGCTCCCCCGCTGATTCACACGCTGAGGTGCCATGGCTCGCCGCGACCCCCAGTTCGATGAGAAGTTCCTGCGCAAGCTCGACTACCTCTACATCATGTCTCGCAAGATCATGGCCGGCCAAGCGCGCGCGCAGCGCAAGACCCGCATCGTGGGCAGCGGCCTGGAGTTCGCTGACCATCGCCAGTACTCGCCAGGCGATGACATGCGCAACATGGACTGGAAGGTCTTCGGGCGCAGCGACAAGCTGTTCCTCAAGCTGTTCGAAGAGGAGGAGGACCTCTACATCTACTTCCTGCTCGACGTCAGCCCCTCCATGACGCTGGGCTCCCCCAACAAGCTCGCCTACGCCAAGCTCGTCTGCGCGGCGTTGAGCTACGTGGGGCTGAGCGGGCTTGATCGCGTCAGCATCATCCCCTTCTCAGGCAAGCTCGATGGCCGCATGCCGCCCTCGCGCGGCAAGGCCCAGATCTTCAAGGTCTTCGACTTCTTGAGCAACATGGAGGTCGGCGCGCAGACCAGCCTCGGTGACGCGTTTAAGGCCTTCGTCGCCCAGAACAAGCGCCGCGGCATCGCCTGCGTCATCAGCGACTTCTATGACCCCACCGGCTTTGAGAAGGGCCTCAACTTCCTGCGCTATCACCGCTTTGAGCCCATCGTCATTCACCTGTTCGATGAGCGCGAGCTGTCGCCGTCGATGCACGGTGAGCTTCAGCTCGTCGACTGTGAGAGCGGTGAGGTGCGCGAGGTCACCGTCACACCCGCCATCCTCAAGCGCTACCGGCAGGTCTGGGAGCAGATGTGCGCTGAGGTCGAGACCTACTGCTCGGGCCGCGACATCCTCTATGTGCGCACCCCCATTCAGACCCCGTTTGATGACCTCGTGTTGCGAATCTTTCGCGCTGGTGGATTTCTGTTCTGAGCGGAGCGCCCATGTTTGGACTGAAGCTCAGCGGCTTGCCGCTGGAGACACTCGCCTGGATGGCAGGCGGCGCGGCGCTCATCGTCACGTTGTTGTACCTGCTCAAGCTGCGCAAGCGCCGCGTTCAGGTCCCGTTCTCACCGCTGTGGGGCAAGGTGCTGGCGGAGTATCGCCAGCAGTCCGACTGGTGGAAGCGCCTGCGGCGTTTGTTGTCTTGGCTGCTCCAGATCCTGCTCATCCTCGCGCTCATCTTCGCGCTCGCTGATCCTCACCCCGAGGGCCAGATCATCGAGGGGCGCCACATGATGATCTTGCTCGACAGCTCGGCGAGCATGGCCGCCACGGATGTCAGCGGTGGCATCGATCGTATGGACATCGCGCGCAAGAAAGCGCGCGAGATCTTAGAGACGGTCGGCCCCGAGGATCGCGTGATGCTGGTGAACTTCAACCAGCAGCTCCAGCCGCTGAGCCCGTTCGTCGAGGAGGTCAAGCTCTTGGAGCAACCTCTACAAGACATCCAGGTCACCGACACCGCGACCTCGTTTGACACAGCGCTCGCCTTTGCCGCAGCTTCGCTGCGCGACAAGGAGCGCGCGGAGCTGATCATCTTGAGCGACGGCGCGGGCTTTGAGCCTGAGCAGATGGAGGGGTTAGACTTCGGCGCGCAGACCACCGTGCGTCATATCAAGGTCGGTGAGAGCGGCGGCAACGTGGCGGTGACCGCGTTTAGCGTGCGGCGTTATCTGGCCAATCGCCTCGACTATGAGCTGTTCGCCCAGGTCCAGAGCCACTTCGACAGGCCCGTGGCCGTCGCGCTAGAGATCTGGGCCGATGGTCGCTTGGTCGACACCAAACCTCTGCAGCTTGAGGCGATGGGCACGGCCCAACAGTTCTTCCCCGCCCAAGCCATCGCCGGGGAGCGGCTGGAGGCGCGCGTGCGCGTCACCACCGCCGACGCGCGCGATGTCATGCCGCGCGATGATCGCGCGTTCGCGCTCTTGCCGCCCGTGAAGCAATCGCGCGTCCTGCTGGTGAGCGCGGGCAACCTCTATTTAGAGGGGACCCTGCTGCTGAACGCGAACGTCGCGCTGGAGGTCGTGGCCCCTGACGCCTATGATCCTGCCAAACCTTACGATGTCGTGTTCTTCGACCGTGTGGCGCCGCCTGCGCTGCCGGAGCGAGGTCACTTCGTCTACTTCGCGCCGCCGCCCGATGGTCCATGGGAGATCACCGGCTCGCTCAAAGCTCCGATCATCAACACCTACAAGAAGAGCCACCCGCTGATGCGCTGGCTGGGGATGCGCGATGTGAACATCGGCACCGCCAGCCGCCTCAAGCTCGCCAAGGACGACGAGGTCGTCGCCTCCTCGTTTGGCGCGCCGATGATCATCGCGCGCCGCGACGGTGAGCGCAGCCTCGTGGCCGTCGCGTTCGACGTGCGCGACAGCGACCTGCCGCTGCGCGTGGCGTTCCCCGTGCTCATGATCAACCTCATCGACGCCGCACAGCTCGATGATGACAGCCTCATCCAGAACTTCACCACGGGCCAGACCTGGAGCGTGCAGCTGCCCGTCAAGGAGGGCACCGCCCAGGTCTTAGCCCCAGGCGCCACCGCCGCGCGCGAGGTGCCCATCTATGAGGGCCGCGCGATGGTCTACGGGGAGCAGGCTGGCTTCTACGAGGTGCGCTCAGGAGAGGCTTTGGCGCGCGTGGCCGCGAACCTCTCCAGCACGCGCGAATCACAGATCATGCCGCGCGAGCTCACCTCGGCCAGCGCCGAGATCACGCGCGACACCAGCGGCCTGTTCTTCGACCGCAGAGAGCTGTGGATCTGGGCCGTGCTCATCGCGCTCGGCCTGCTCGCGCTTGAGTGGTGGACCTACAATCGTCGCCTGACCGTCTGAGGAGCCGCCGCTTATGTTGAGCTTCAAGAAACATGCCCCTGAGGCGCTCTTCTGGGTGCTCCTGGCGCTGGTGAGCGCCGCGCTGGTGTGGGCCTATACGACGCAGATCCTCGGCGCGCCTGGCGACATCATCGCCTTTGAGCTGCAGGGGCGCAGCGGTGAGATCCTCGCGCCGAAGCTGTTCGCCGTGCTCTTGGGCCTGCCGCTGCTGTGGATCATCCAGCGCTTCACCTTGTCGGATCTGCCGCGCTGGCAGCGCTGGCTCAACGTGCTGCTGCGCGCCCTGCTCGTCTGCGCCCTCACCGGCGCGCTCGTGCAGGTCGTGCTCACCAGCTTTGAGTCGCGCGTCGCCACCATCTTCATCGTCGACACCTCCGACAGCATCCCCGACGCCACCCTGGAGGTCGCCCGCGAGCAGATCAACGCTGCCATCGGCGCGCGCGGTGAGCGCGATCAGGTCAAGGTCATCGCCTTCGCGCAGTCTCCTTATGAGCTGACGCTGGCCGAGGACAACACCTTGGCCGCCATCCCGCGCCCCGAGTCCCCCGAGGCGCGCCTGGAGACAGACCTCGCCAGCGCACTGCGCGTCGCCTATGGCCTGTTCCCCCAAGATCACCTCAAGCGCGTCGTGCTCATGTCCGATGGCAACTTCACGCGCGGTGATTTCATCGCGGAGGCCTACCGCGCCGAGGCCTTTGGCATCCGCCTCTACAACCGCGAGCTGCCCATTGAGATCCGCCCCGAGGTCCTGATCCGTGGCGTCGACGCGCCCGAGGAGATCAAGATCGGTGAGCCGTTCAACCTCGTGGCGCGCGTGTTCTCCAATCAAGAGGTCGAGGCCACGCTGTCATTGTGGCAGAACGACTTCAAGGACGGCACGCAGCGCGTCGCCTTGAAGCCTGGGCTTAACGAGGTCAGCTTCCGCTCGCAGGTCTTCGAGCCGGGCTTTCGCGAGTTCAAGGTCGAGCTGAGCGTCCACGGCCAGGATCACTTCAAAGACAACAACACCTTCATCTACAGCGCCAACGTGCGCGGCAAGCCGCGCGTCTTGTATGTCGAGGGCGAGCTGCGCGCGCGACATTATCTGGAGCGCGCGCTGCGCGGTGAGAACTTTGAGGTCGAGACGCGCGGTCCCACAGGCATCCCCACCAGCCTCAAAGAGCTGGAGGGTTATGACCTGCTGCTGTTGAGCGACGTCGCCGCGCACTACATGTCCAACAACCAGATGGGCCTCATCGACCAGTACGTGCGCGAGCTGGGCGGCGGCTTCATCATGGCGGGCGGCCAAGAATCGTTCGGGCCGGGCGGCTACTTTGGCGCCTCCATTGAGCGCATGATGCCCGTCAAGTTCGAGCCCAAGAAAAAGCGCGAGACCCCCAGCCTCGCCCTGATGCTCGTCATCGACAAGTCCGGCTCCATGAGCGGCGATCGCATGGAGCTGGCCAAGGACGCGGCCAAAGCCGCGATCGAGCTGCTGGGCCGCAACGACAAGGCCGGCGTCATCGCCTTCGATGATGGTGTGATGCCCGTGGTCCGCATGCAATCGGCCACCAACCGCGTCCGCATCATGAGCGACATCGGCCGCATTCAAGCCAGCGGCGGCACCAACATCGCCGCAGGCTTGGCCCAAGGTTACGAGCAGCTCGCGCTCACGCCAGCGCGCCTCAAGCACATCATCTTATTGTCCGATGGACACTCTAACCAGGCCAACATCTTCTCCGAGGTGTTGCCCGCCATGCGCATTGAGAACATCACCGTGTCCTCAGTGGCCGTGGGCGCGGAGACGGACTCGACCATGCTGCGACGCATCGCAGAAGGCGGCGGCGGTCGCTACTACTACACCAACGATCCTTACAACGTGCCGCGCATCTTCATGAAGGAGACCTCCACCGTGTCGCGCTCCTCGCTCATGGAGGAGCCCTTTCGCGCCAAGGTCAGCAAGCGCGCGCAGGCCATCAGCGGCATCCCCTGGGAGAGCGCGCCGTATCTGCTGGGCTACGTCGCCACCCAAGCCAAGCCCAGCGCCGAGGTCATCCTGACCACCGACACTGGCGAGCCGCTGCTGGCGCGCTGGCGTTATGGCATGGGCAAGTCCGTCGCGTTCACCTCCGATCTGAAGAACCGCTGGGCCGTCGAGTGGGTGCGCTGGCCCGGCTACGCCAAGTTTTGGGCGCAGCTCATCCGCGACACCATGCGCAGCGACGACCGCGACACCCTCGCCATGCGCACCAGCGTCGAGCGCGGCGTCGCCCACATCGTCGTCGACGCCATCGACGATGACGACCGCTTCATCAACGGCCTGCAAAGCCAGATCGCGCTCACCGACCCCAAGGGCAAGAAGTCCACGGTCAAGCTGGAGCAGACCGCCCCTGGGCGCTACGAGGCCAACATCCCGCTCAAGAGCTACGGCGCCTACAGCCTCAAAGCCCAGCACAACCAAGGCGCAGAGACCATCGCCGTCAGCCTCGGCAGCCTGGCCTATCCCTACCCCCAAGAGCTGATGTTCACCGAGCCTGACCGCGAGCTCATGCGCCGCGCCGCAGACATCGGCGGCGGCACCACCGACCCCACGCCCGCGCAGCTGTTCGACGCGCGCGGCGAGGAGGTGAAGTATCGCCGTGAATTGTGGCCGTTCTTTTTAATGGCCGCGCTCGTGCTGCTGCTCTTGGATCTGCTGTTTCGACGCGTCCGCTTGGGCGGCGCCACCGAGCTGTCATGGGAGCGTGTGATCGGCAAATGAGGGCGATCACCTGTTGTAGGAACGCACCTGCCTGTTCATGAAGACCTCACCCCCTAGCCCCCTCTCCATGAATGGAGAGGAGGGACCGCTCCCAATTGATGTCATTCAAAATCAACAGCTCACTTCAACTGCCGAAGACACGAGCTCTCGAATCAAACATATCCCACAAAAGAGTCACCCCATCTCCATTTATGGAGAGGGGGACGGGGGGGTGAGGTCTGCGGGCCCTCGCCATAATTTCACATGTGAAGATTAGACGTGGCCCTGGCGCCGCTCACGCGGCGCCTGCTCGCGCGCTACGCGCGCTGCGCTGATCACGCTTGGCCCTAGCGCCGCTTCGCGGCGCCCTGCTCGCGCTGTTCGCGCTGCGCTGACGAGGCGTCGCGCTCATCCTCATCCCCGAGACCAAACGTGACCGCGTCATCGTCGAGGATGTCACGCTTGGCATCATCGCCCGCGAACTCGGGGAACAGATAGAACGACGCGCCCATGCTGTTAACGCGCTCCTCACAGTGACCCTCACGCGCGAGCTTGGCGAGGACGCCGCGCGACTCATTGAGATCAAAGCGCGACGAGGCGGCCACCTCAGCGGCGCTGACGCGCCCGCGCTGCGCGCGGGCGATGCGCAGCACGAGCGGGGTAGGATCGCCCGCGCGCACGACCTCGCGCCGCTGCTCCAAGTGCTTGACCAAGCTGAGCAGCATCGACACGCCGCCGAGCGTCATCACCAGCCCCGTCAGCACGCTCAAGAAGGCGACCAGCGCGCCCACGGGCTTGATCGCGAACACGCCACCGACCATGCCCGCTACCCCCAGCAGCGCGATGAGGCCGCCCGCGACGCCCCAGCTGCCACGCATGAGCTGATTGGGCAGCGCCATCGCGGGATAAGCCTGCTCATCAGCCCACGCGAAGAAGCGCGGCGACATGCACACCAGCCCCAGCAAGAACAGCGCATAACCAAACACCTCCGCCCAGAGCATCGAGGGGAACAGCTTGAGCGCCCAGCCGCCCGGGCTCAGCGTCGAGGTCCAGACGAAGCCCATGATGAGCAGGTAGATGCCGCTGATAAAGCGCATGAATCAAACCTCTACGAGGACGCCTCATCAGCGCCGTCACGACCGCGCCAGACGCGCCTCTCATCCACGTCGAAGTGCAACAATGTACACGCGAGCTTGCCATTATCAATGGCGTGATGCTTGAGCGCGCGAAGCCCAATGGCAAAGCCCAGCTCACGATCGCCGGTCAGCACGCTGGCGTGCCAGCCCATAAACCGCTCAATCAACACCTCACCCAGCTCGCGGTGCACCTGCATCGCCTCCTCACGCTCGCCCAAGCGCTCCCCATACGGCGGATTGGCGATGATGAGGCCCTTGCGCGTGGCGCCCACGGGCGGACGCAGCGCGGTGACGGGGTTGCGCTGGACCTTGATCACGTCGCTCAAGCCGGCCTCCTCGATGTTCTCCAAGGCGGCGTTGACGGCGCGCTGATCGATATCACTGCCGAACACCAGCGGCATGGGGCGGTCGTGGCTGGCCTGAGCGCGCAGCGAGGCGTGACGCATGGCGCGATACCACGCGTCATCGTCGTGCGGGCGCCAGCGCGGTGAGCCGCGCTCGGCGCGAAGCAGGCCAGGGGCGAGGTCCAGGGCCATCATCGCGCCCTCGATGAGGAAGGTGCCGCCGCCCATCATCGGGTCGATGAGCGCGCCGCCTTGCTTGGCGACCTGCGGCCAGCCCGCGCGCATGAGGATCGCGGCGGCGACGTTCTCCTTGAGCGGGGCCTCGACCTGCGCCACACGCCAGCCGCGCTGATGCAGCTTGCGCCCGCTCAGATCGACGCTCACCACGGCCTCATCACGGCGCACATGCACGTTCACGCGCAAGCCTGGCGCCTCGCGATCCACCGAGGGGCGCCGATCTTTCCTGTCGCGGAACTGATCCACGATGGCGTCCTTGACCTTGAGCGCGCCAAAGTGGGTGTGATTCACCTGCGAGGCGGTCGCGGTGTAGTCCACCATGAAGGTGTCATCCACGCGCAGATGCTCCCACCAGCGCACCCCTCGGATGCCCTCATAGAGCGCCTCGGGGTCGGGCGCGTGGAAGCGATGCAGCGGCGCGAGCACGCTGCTGGCCACGCGCGACCACAAGACCGCGTGATACGCGTCCTCTAGCGTCCCATAAAAGGAGACGCCACCGCCTGAGGGCTTGACCTTCTTGAGGCCGAGCATGCTCAGCTCATCCGCCAGCAGCGGCTCCAGATGACGCGGGGCGGTGGCGAAGAACTCGTGTCGAGCGGCCATGTGCGAACTCCATCGGGCGGTAGGCTTGGGCGCGCGGCGCCTGCGCGCCTTCACTTATCATGCGCGCGCCCCTCGCGCTAGCGCGCCACGCGCTCCTGCGGTCGCGCTGTGGTAAGATGTGAGACGTTATGTTAGTCTCACACACAATCAACTGGAATGGACCGAGCGCGCTTGGCTTTGACAGCGCGCTCCCCCGCATGGAGTGAGATGATGAAGACTTTGCAACGCTTGAGCTTGGGCGCGCTAAGCGCCGGATTGATCCTCGCCATGAGCGGCTGCCTCATGGAAGAAGACGCCAACCGCACGCGCCCCAGCCCCCAGCTGGCCATTGACCGTGGCTGCCCAGGCACCGATCCGAGCACCGCAGGCTGCGACAGCGACAGCGAGTGTGCTGCAGGTCAATCGTGTCAGGTCGTCGCGGGCGCCTGCCAGCCCTCCGCGTGCAGCTGTGATGTGAGCACAGGCTTGTGGCAGTGCACCGCTGACTGTGGCGAGGCGCGCGCTTGTGCGCCCATCGACCCCTCACCACCCACCGCGTGCGAGGGGCCTGACCCCAGCATCGACGGCTGCGACAGCGCAGCGGACTGCGGCGTGGGTGAGGTCTGCGCGCCCTCCGGCATCCGCGCTTGTCGCCCCTCCTCCTGCGGCTGCGATGAGGACACTGGCTTCTGGATCTGCACCGATGATTGCGGCGTCTATAACAGCTGCCAAGCCGCCCCGGTAAGCGCGTGCGATGAGCCTGATCCCAGCGTCAATGGCTGTGACAGCGATCGTGACTGTGATGCGGATGAGTCCTGCGTGATCGACGAGAGCCAGGTCTGTCGCCCCTCCTCCTGCTTCTGCGACGAGAGCACGGGCAGCTGGGGCTGCACCCGCGACTGCAACACCTACAACGTGTGCGCGCCCAAGCCCGCTTGTCCCGGTGAAGACCCCAGCGTCAACGGCTGCGACAGCAACCGCGACTGCGCCGCTGGCGAGGCGTGCGTGGTCGATGAGGGCGCGGGCTGTCGCCCCTCCTCCTGCTTCTGCGACGCTGACACCGGCGCGTGGGCTTGCACCAAGGACTGCGGCACGTACAATGTCTGCGCGCCAGCGCCACCACAGTGCCCCGGCGAGGATCCCAGCACGCTCGGCTGTGAGACCAACGCCGACTGCGCCAACCGCACAGACACCTGTCAGGTCGTCCCCAACGTCTGCCGTCCCTCGTCATGCGGCTGTGGCGAGGATGGCCTGTGGATCTGCACCGCCGACTGCCAAGTGCAGCGCGCCTGTGGACCGCGCTCCCGATAAGATGGGCGCGCGCGTGGCGAGCGCTCGCCACGCGCGCGAACCTCTGACCTTAAAGCGAGCATCCCATCCATGGAGCTAGACGAGATCCACGCCTACTGTTTGCAGCTGCCGGGTGTCAGCGAGGACTTCCCCTTCGATGAGCACACGCTGGTGTTTCGCGTCATGGGCAAGATCTTCTTGCTCACCAACCTGGAGGCGTACCCCTCACGCATCAACCTCAAATGTGATCCGACGCTGGCCATCACGCTGCGCGAGCAGCATCCTGCGGTTCAGCCCGGCTACCACATGAGCAAGAAGCACTGGAACACGGTGACGTTAGACGGCAGCGTCCCCGCCTCCACCATGCGCGACTGGATCGACCACTCCTACACGCTCGTCGCGTCTGGGCTCAAGAAAGCCGATCGTGACCTCCTCGCCGCACAGCGCGGCTCAGCGCAGGTGACTTGAAGTCGTGAAGCGCTTGCTTGATAGTGAGGCCCTCCAAAACCCTCGCCACGGCCAGGCCTGTGACACCAGACACCACAGATGAGAGCTTGCTCGCGGGGGTCGCGCTCGGCCAGCGCGACGCGCTGGCCTCGCTCTATGATCGGTATCAGTCGCTGCTCAAGGCCATCGGCCGCCAGCTGCTCAACGAGGCGCAAGAGGTGGAGGACATCATCCATGATGTCTTCATCGAGATCTGGCGCGGCGCGGGTGATTTTGATCCGAAGCGCGGCTCCGCGCGTACGTGGATCGTGATGAAGATGCGCTGTCGCCTGATTGACAGGTTGCGCCGTCGTCAACGTCGCAGCGCCCTCCTCGGGCTTCACCAAGAGACGCTCACCCCAGCGCTGGCGCTGTCACCCGATACCCTGCTTGAGCACACGCACGTGCGTCAAGCCATCGAGTCGCTCCCGGAGCCCTTGCGTGAGGTCGTCATCCTCACTTATTTTCACGGCCTGCCCTCCAGCAGCGTCGCCCAACGGCTGGCGCTGCCAGCGGGGACCGTCAAGAGCCGCCTCGCCGCAGCACGTCGCGCCCTGCACGCGCTGTTGGTCGGCGACGCCGAGCATGAAGACGCATGAGCGACGAACGCGATGATCTCTTGCTAGACTGGCTCAACGGCCACCTCTCCCCCGATCAAGCTCAACAGCTTGAAGACGCCCTCACAAATGATCCCACCCTGCGCCTTCAGCACGAAGGCCTAGGTCAGATCTTCAGCGCGCTCGCCACACCTGAGCCTGCCACCGCGCCCCGTGATGGGCGCGCGCGCCTGTTCGCCGCGCTCGATGACGAGCCTCCCTACGCACACTTCACCAGCCGCATCGCGCGCCTGCTCGATCTGCCTTGGGACCCCGCCCTCGACTACCTGCGCAAGCTCGACGACCCGCAGGTCTGGGAGCCCGGCCCCGCGCCCGGCGTTCAGCTGTTCCACATCACTGGCGGCCCGCGCGTCGCCCAGTCCATCACCGGCTTCGTCCGCATTGAGGCGGGCACCCCCTTCCCCGAGCATGAGCACGTCGGCGAGGAGCGCGTGCTGCTGATGCGCGGCACCCTCATCGACAGCGAGCAAGGGACGCTGCGCCCCGGCGCCCTCGCCATCATGCCCCCCGACACCGCCCACCACATCGCCGCTGGCCCCGAGGAGGAGCTCCTCTACCTCACCGTCATTGATCGCGGCGTGCGCATCGGCGACATGTTCATCGGCCATGACGACCCCGCCATGTGAACCTCGCGACAGCCTTTGCGCGAAGCGGACGCGGCCCGCTGACT
>CAYXWB010000170.1:0-11401 GCA_964468515.1 uncultured Bradymonadales bacterium
GCTGCATGTGGGGCATAGGGACGGCGCGGGTGTTGTGGTCGAGGTCGCGCTCGCGATGACCTCACGCTCGCCACTGAGCCCCAAGCGCGCTAAGCTGTCGGGCTCAAACTTGAGGTAGCCGTACAAGGCGCCCAAGCCGGCGACGAGGCCGATGAGGGCGGTGATCGCGGCGATGAGCAGGGTCGCGATCACGCTGCATCCGCCGCGCTGTGCGGCGTGAGGCGTGGGGATATGAGCGGTCATCAAGGGGCCTCTCTGGCTGATGTGCGCCGCTTGTGCGCGCCGCGCGATGGCGAGCCTCGCGAGGTTTGTGGTAGCATGGACGCTGCGCGCGCGGCAACCTCTGGCGAGGGCTCAAGCCCGCGCGCCGCAGCGCACAATGTTTGGGAGCGCGTATGTTTATTGATTGGGACGCGCTGGCCATCTCACCAGCGCTGGTCGCGCTTGGCGCGATGATCCGGAGAGAGTGGGGGGTCTGGGTAGGGATCGCCACGCCGCAAGGGCGCACGATCACGCTCGGCGCGTCGCGCGCGCCGCTGGAGGTGCCGCTGTGCGAGCGCTTCATGGTGAACGCCGTGCCTCAGCATGAGTCTGGCGAGCGCCGCGTCGCCTCCTGCGCGCGCACGCTGGCTGGCTGGGGCGCGCAGGGGGCTACGGGCGCGTCACCGTGCTGTCATGTGGGCTTAGCGGCGGTGGTCGTGCCAGTGCGCGACGCGCAAGAGACGATCTTAGGCCACGTCTACGCCTCAGGTTTTGTGCGCCAGCGCGATGAGGGGCAAGCGCTCATGCAGGTGCGCGCGTCGTGGCGCGCGATCAGCGGTGAGTCGCCCCCCGAGGCCGACCTCGACGGTCTGCCGCGCCTCTCCAGCGCGGATGAGCAGGCGCTGGCGCGCTTGCTTGAGACGATCGCCCATGAGCTGGCGCGCCAAGCCTTGACGACGCATCGCGTCGATCCTCAAGCGCTGCCCGCGACGGCGCGCGAATATGAGAGCATGATCGGCGCGAGCCCGCCCATGCTGCGCCTGTTTGACATGATCGAGCGCGTCTCACGCGGCATCTCCACGGCGCTCATCTTGGGTGAGAATGGCACGGGCAAGGAGCTGATCGCGCGCGCGGTCCACGCGCGAAGTCATCGCGCGGATCGGCCCTTCATCGCCGTCAACTGCGCGGCCATCCCTGGCGAGCTGATGGAGAGCGAGCTGTTCGGTCACAAGCGCGGCGCGTTCTCCGGCGCGCACCGTGATCGCGAGGGGCTGTTCGCGCTCGCTCACCATGGCACCTTCTTCTTGGATGAGATCGGGGAGCTGGAGCTGCCCCTGCAAGGCAAGCTCTTGCGCGTGCTCCAAGAGGGCAGCTTCTTGCCCGTCGGTGACTCCACCTACCGCAAGGTTGACGTGCGCGTGGTGTGCGCCACCAACCGCGATCTTGGCGAGATGGTGGCGCGCGGTGAGTTTCGCCGCGACCTCTATTATCGCATCAACGTGATCGCGCTGGAGGCGCCGCCGCTGCGCGATCGGCCCGGCGATATGATGCTGCTCATCGCGCACTTCTTGAGCAAGGCGTCGCGCACCCACGGCCTCGGCGCGAAGACGCTCGCGCCTGAGACGCTCGACGCGCTGCGCGCTTATGCGTGGCCCGGCAACGTGCGCGAGCTGGAGAATGAGCTGGAGCGCCTCGCGCTCCTGAGCGCGGACGCGACCGTCGTCGCGCCCCACCATCTCTCCGCGCGCATCGCGCGAAGCGCGGACACGCCCGTCTCGCTCGGGCGCCTCATGACCCTCACCATGCCCGCCGCCGTGGACGCCGTGGAGCGTCAGATGATCCTCGCCGCCCTCCAGCAGACCGGCTGGAACAAGACCCGCGCAGCCAAGGTCTTAGGCGTGAGCCGACGCAACCTGATCCGCAAGGTGGTGCAGCTCGGCTTAGAGGGTGATGACACCGCGTCGCCACAGACCGAGGCCTGAGGTGCCATCAGCGCGCGCGGCTTTGCCTTGAACTGGCGCTGCGCTGCGTGCAAGGTGTCGCTGCGTACGCCTGGTGGTGTGCTCCCTGTGAGAGAGGTGTCGGTGCATCGGCTCGTGCTTATCTGTGTGCTCGTGTGGGGGTGGTGTGTCGTCGCGCTGTCATCGCAGCTGGCGTGGGCGCAGCTCGTGGAGCCCGCGCCGCAGCCCGTCACCGCTGACACGCTGCGCGACGCTGAGGGCATTGATGAGCCTGAGGTCTGCTTGCGCGACGCGCTCGCGCCTGGCTGCAAGACCGTGCGCGTGGACGCGATCCTCATTGAGGGGATGTTCCGCACGCGCCGCTTCGTGGTCACGCGGGAGCTGCTGTTCAAGGAAGGTGGCCACGCGTCGCGGCGTCAGATCGAGGAGAGCATGACGCGGCTGCGCAACCTCGGCCTGTTCCGCGAGGTCTCCTATCGCCTCACCACACAGCCTGTGCCCGGCGTGCCAAACGTCGCGCGCCCCACGCGCTATCCAGGGCGCCTGCTCCAGATCACGGTCGATGAGCGCTGGACGCTGCTGCCCGCCTTTCGCTTCGCGCAGGGCGGCGGCTTGACCGCGCTCTCCGTCGGCTTCTACGACATCAACGTCGCCGGTCGCTACCTGGAGCTTGGCGCGCAGTATGATCGCATCGGGGAGCGCGATCGCTTCTTTGAGGGCGGCCAAGCGGCCAACTCCTACGCGCTCTGGATGCGCGATCCTCGCTTCTTTGACACGTTCTGGCGCGTGGGCGTCGATCTGTGGTCCACGCAGCGCCAGCGCCTGACCTACGGCGAGGATGGCGAGCTGGATGGCGGCTTCTCCGTGGCGCGTCAGCTGCTGGTGCTGCGCGCTGATTATGAGCTGGCGTGGTGGCTTCGCGCGGGCGCCAACGTGGAGCTGATGTCAGACACGCTCTCCTACGACTTCATCCGCGAGGAGGCGCGCGCAGCCCAGCAAGCGGCAGGCGGCCTGCCTGACGCGGGGCGCGCCTTCATCCTACGCGCGGTGGTGCGCGCTGGGCGCATCGATCAAGATGACTATAACGTCGACGGCGTCCAGCTCACCCAGACCCTCGCACACTCCGACACGCTCTGGGGCGCGACCTACCGCTTCACGCAGCTTGAGACGCAGCTCAACGCCTACAAGAAGCTGCCCGGACGCCTCAACCTCGCCGGCCGCGTGGGGCTCGGCATCAGCGACGTGCGCCAAGCGCAGTTTCAGTTCTTCTTGGGCGGCCTGGATCGCGTGCGCGGCTTTCAAGACTCGCGCTTTCGCGGGCGCGCTTACTGGTCGGCCAATGGCGAGCTGCGCTGGGCGGCCTTCGCGTCACGCTGGATCGTGGTGCAGCCCGTCGGCTTCATCGACGCGGCTGCCACCGCCGACGGCGTCAGCGGACTCGCCGCCGTCGAGGCCGCGAGCGCTGGCGTCGGCTTGCGCCTCATCTCGCCGAAGATCTACCGCCTCGTGATGCGCTTTGATTACGCCTTCCCGTTCGTCAATAACGGGCCTGCGGCGTTCAACTTTGGCGCGCAGCAGTTCTTCTGACCCTCCCCTCTGCGCACACAACCTCGCGCTCGAACCCCCGCAGGCTCGCCTCTTATGCGGCGATCGTCCAAGCGAGGTGGTGCTTTGCAGAAGGGGGAGTGGCCCGACCTAAGGCTTCGGTGAGGCGCGCCCCACGCGCGTGTCAAAGCTGTCGCTGCCGGTGAGCCACTGGTAGGCCAAGTAGCTGCCGATCACGCGCTTGGTGTAGTCGCGCGTCTGCAAGTAGGGGATGTCCTCGACCCACAGCGCGATGTCCGCTTGCGGGTTGGCGCGAAGCCACTTGCGCGCCGCGCCGCCGCCCGCGTTGTAGGAGGCGGCGATCACGACCGGGTGACCCTCAAAGCGGCGCGCCAAGTAGACCAAGTGATCGACGCCCACGCGGATGTTGAGCTCAGGCAGCTTGAGCTTGTCAGGGGTGGCGTCGCCCTCAACGTCATCGTCATGACCAAGCGCTGTGCGCGGCATGAGCTGCATCAGGCCGAGCGCGCCCGCGTAAGACTCGATCTCGGGGATGAAGCTCGACTCCTCGCGCATGATCGCGCGCGGCAGCGCGCTGAGCAGGTGCGCGCCCTCATGCTGCGCCAGTTCTTGGGCGGTGGATGCATCGACCAGAGCGCCAAAGGGGTCGGGCCACGCGAGCTGCCAGCGGGTCAGTCGCCCAAGCTCGGGGGCGGCCCACGGGGAGCCCTTGATCTGACGGCGCGCGAGGTTGTGGCTCACCTCATAGCGGCCCGCGCGATCGTAGAGCCAGGCGAGCCGCCAGCGATCGAGGTCGTCGATGGCGACGTCGCGCCCGCGCTGTCGCTGGTGCTCAAGTGAGGCGGCCAGTGAGAATAACCCCGCGCGCGCCAGCAGCGCGACCTCGCCGCCATCGTGCGGCGCGGGCCACAGCCAGTCAGGCCAAGCCTGCGCTTGAGGTCGCGCCAAGGGGGCGGGGCGCGCGCCCACGTCATCGAGCGCGAGCCAAGACAGGTAGCCGTAGAAGCTCAAGGGGTAGCGCGCCCAAACCTGCTGCCAGCGCCAGCGCGCGGCTTTGGGGTCGCCCAGGCGCGTGAGCGCGCGGGCGGCGAAGTAGTCGAGGCGACCTTGGCTGAAGTACTCGTCATCGTGCTCGGGCAGCGGCAGCGTCTTGAGCGCGTCTAAGAAGGCGCGATCTTTGCCTGCGCGCAGCAGCGGCTCAAGCGCGTCCCAGACAAGCTCGTGGGTGGTGTCGCCGTCGGGTGCCAGCGTGAGCGCGCGGCGCGCAGCGTCAAGCGCGTCCTCGGGCTTGCCTTGCTGGATGGCGACGCGTCCCAAGAACAAGAGCGCGTCATCGGCGTAGCGGCTGTCAGCGTGGCGATCGAGCAGCGCTTGAAAGTGACGAGCGGCGTCGCTGAAGCGGCCGCGATCAAAGCTGCGCTTGCCGAGGTTGTAGAGGCTGCTGCGATGGGCGTGCGGGGCGATGGTGGCGCACTGAGCGATGACGCGCGCGTCGTGGGTGTCGGCCTCATCGCGCCGCTTCTTGATCCGCATGAGGATGCGCGCGGCGATGTAATGCGCGTCGCAGCGCTCGGAGGGGGAGAGCTTGTCGAGCGGGACGCGCTCCCAGGCGTCGATGGCGGCGAAGAACCTGACGCGCCCGCGCAAGAACTCGGCGCGCGCGAGCTGATCTTGCGCTGACACGGGGGCGCCCAGGCGATCGGCCTCGGAGCGCTGGGAGGCGCCCTCGCAGTGGCGATGCATCAGCGCGAGGTGCGGTTGTAGCGCGGGTGTGCTGGCGGTGAGGGCGGCGAGCTGGAGGTGGTCGATGAGCCAATCACAGCTGTCCTGGCGCGGGCCAAGCTCAAGCGCGCGCTGGGTGGCCTGCGCGTCGATGGGGCGCTCGGGCGAGAGCGCCGCCAGCGCCTGCGCTTGGAGCAGGCCCGCGCCTTCGATGGGCGCGCGCCACGCGGGGTGTGCGGCGTCGAGGCCGGAGAGCGCGAGGGTGGGGGTGTCGCTCAGGATGGCCTGGGCGGCGCTCTGGAGCAGCAGCATGTTGGCGAGCGCGGGGGAGGGCGCGAGCTGGCTCGCTAGACGCCACGTGGCGCTGGCGGGCGCGCGCAGGTCGAGGTGTTCGAGCGTCTGTGCGACGCGCGCGGTGGCGATCCACGCGACAGGCTCAGCGGCGAGCGTGGTGGTGGGCAGAGGGGCGGGCTGCGAGAGCGCGCCGCTTGGCAGCAGCGTCAGCGCGCCGCTCACGAGCAAGAGGTGGGGGCGTCTCACCACAGCAGGCTGTTCCAGCGCCAGCTCAAGCCGACGAACAGGGTGTGCGCGGACAGGCCGATCTCGCGGCTGTCATCGAGATCAAAGTCAGCGCGTTGGTTGCGATACAGGACGTTGAGCCACAGCGCGTAGCCGACATCGGGGTTCCACAGCGGGGAGTCGATGCCCACGCCAAAGTGGTAGGTGAAGCCGAGGTCGCTGCGCTTGAGGTGATCATCGGCATCGCGCGTGGCGTACTGCACGCCGAGGCCAAGATCGAGGTAGAGCGAGGCGATGGTGTAGCTGAGCCAGTCGGCGCCGAGCAGCACGAGGTAGAGCGGGTGCAGCGCGAGCGAGGCGCCCGCGTGGTGGCTCTGCAAGGGGCTAAGCTCGGGTGCTTGGGGGGCTCGCGCGCCAGCGTCGCTGGTGAGCGCGTCGTAGCGATAAGCCAAGCGGACGTCGCCTAAGAGCATGGGGAACGACATGCGGGCGCCGAGGTCGATGGCGTACCCTGAGTAGTCGTTCTGAGCGATGGTGGTGAAGCCGTAGCGCGCGCTCAGATCGGTGAAGGTGCCGTTGAAGGCGTCGCCGTAGGCGAGCGTGTCAGCGGGGGCGACCCAGCCATCATCGAACGCGCCCTCGGCGCTGGCGCTTAGGCTCAGCAGAGACAGCGCGGCGCATGTTGAGGCGGCGAGCAGGTGGCGAGGGGGCATGGTCAGTCTTTTCGTGGGGCGCGAGCCGGTTGCAATGTCGAACCGTCTTGCGTATAACAAGCGCGCTCTGGTGCGTCAATCGTGCGGCAAGACCGCATGATAGCACGCCAACCGCCACGATGATAAGGCCGACAGCCACTCGCGCTAGCGCGCGCTCTGAGCGCACGCTAGCTGCCCGTAATCGCAGGAAGAACGCCGCATGAAGCTCATACACTGGAAGACTGGCGCGTTGATGATCCTGGCGAGCGTGACGCAGCTCGCCTGTTACAACACCTACTTTGTGGACAAGGACGAGCTGCGCAAGCTCGAGAGCAATGTGGAGCAGCGCGAGGTCGTGGAGGTGTTCGCAGACTGCGCAGGCGCCCGCGCCCAGTATGATGGCCCCACCCGCGAGCGCGCCATCATGCTGGCGCAGAACGACGCTGAGGCGCCCGCTGAGGTGCCCGCTGAGGCCCCCCCGGTGGCGAATGACGCCTCGCCAGCGACCGCCCAGACCGATGTGACGGTCAGCTCAGACAGCTGCGTGACGGTGCCCGTGTCGACGGCCAACGCGTTGTCGCTGGTGCGCTTGGATGGCGGCCGCGATCGCGTGACGCCGTTCAACTTCATCATGAGCGAGACGCAGATCGTGTCGCCCGAGTATGACCTGCTGCTGTCGCTCAACGAGGTGGAGGGCGCGGAGGTCAAGCAGTTCAGCACCTGGAAGACCGTCGCGACGGTCGCGGGCGTGACGGTCGCGACCGTGGGCGCGTTCGTGGCGATCAGCCTCTTGGCGCCTGAGGGCTCGGGCTTCAGCAACTGATAGGGAGCATCGCCGCGCGCGGCGTGTCGTCGCTGTGAGCGAGAGAGCGGGTCAGATGCTTGCATCTGACCCGCTCTTGCGTTGCGCGCGTGAGCTTGTTAGGTTATGACTTGCACGATGTTTTTATGACTACAGTCAGCTCCGCCTGAGGGAACAACGCCATGCACAGGGCTCCCCACTTGTCTCGCTATACCCTAGCGCTGCTCTTATGCGCTGCGTTTGGCCTCGCCAGCTGCGGTGAATCTGCGGTGAACTCCAACACGCGCCTGAACACGCGTGATGACACCAACCCAGACGGCACCCCCGACGTGAGCGGGCGCTACTTCATGGCCATCAATGGCCCCGCCCAGCTTGAGGCGGGCCTCGGGGCGGCGATGCCGCTGCGCGTCTTCCTCTATGACAAGCTCACCAACGCGCCCGTCGCAGAGCAGACGATCGACTTCGTCATTGAGGCGGGTGAGACCGAGGCGGGGCTGTCGTCGCTGCGCGCGAGCACAGGGCTTGATGGCGAGGCCAAGGTTGACCTGTTCGCGGGCAACACGCTCGGCGCCATCAGCGTGGTCGCGCGCCACCCCTCGGCCAATGAGGTCACCTTCACGATCGACATCGTGGCGCGCCCCTCCGGCGATCTGGAGGTGGCGCTGCTCCACTCCGCGCCGAGCGTGCTGGCGCTGTCGGACATTCAGGTCAGGGTCCACCCCCAGAGCGGCCCCAGCGGCCGCTACAGCTGCTCGGACTTCTTCCCGCTGCGTCAGCAGCCCGAGCCGTCGCGCCTCTTCGTCGCGCCGACCATCAGCGATCTGGCCATCTTCCCGAACCTTGAGGCGTCGGAGCGCTATGTGGTCAGCGCCATCGGCAAGGGGCCGCGCGGTCAGATCGCCGCGGGCGGCTGTCAAGATGACGTGCGCTTGGAGGCAGACAGCACGCGCCGCATGGAGCTGCCCCTGCAGCTCATCGCCATCAACCCCGTGGGTCGCTACGATGCCACCCACAACTGGGACTTTAGCCAGGCGGTCGCTGACTCCGGCTCCGTGGGCAGCACGATCGTGCGCGTGCTCAACATCTTCCAGAACCCCGGCGAGGAGATCTACAACACCATCATCTCTGGTGTGCGCGCCGCCGTGGGTGGGCTCGCCGCGGGGGCGCTCGATACTTTTTTGAGCGCTACTGGGCTAGATGATAACTTCAAAAACATGATCAATAATGTCATTGAAAATAACCAAGCTTTACGCAAGATACGCGACGCTGGGCGGGATCTGCGTGAGGTGATCGCGAACCTTGAGGTCCACAGCGAGCTCATCATCGGCAAGCTCTCCTCAAGCTACGAGGTGACGGGCACCGACAACTGGCTCGGGGTGACGCTGTATTGGCGCTGGGATTGCGAGGGGAGCACCGACCCTGACTGCGGCGCGATTCATCTGGGCGCGCAAGACACGGCGTTCGCTGACCTCGGCATCTTGAGCACCCAGTGGACCGGTCGCGTCGTCGCCTATGACCAGCTCCAGATTGATCAACACCCGATCACGCTGCGCTATGGGCGCCTGATCATCTACATCCTCAACCATGTCATCTTGCCGCGCATCGCCGGTGGTGCGACCTCCATGTCGGAGGCGTTCTCTTATTGGCTCAATTGCCCCGGCATCGGCCTCGCTATTTTGGGTGAGCCTGAGAAGTGTGTTAGCGTGATTAACGTGTGCGTGCGCGCCGATCAGATCTCGAACGTTTGTAGCGCGGCGGTTGGCACGGTCTTTGGCTTCGCCGACACGCTCGTGCGTAACATGGAGTTCGACATCGGCTTGACCGTGGGCGGCGCAGGCAAGCTGCTGGAGCTGGACTCGGACGGCTTCGTGGATGAGATCGAGCGCGGCACCTTCACCGGCTTCATGACCAACAGCGGTCATCAGCCAGGGCAGCAGAACGCCTCGCCCGTGAGCGCCACCTGGAGCGCCATCAAGGTCCCCGCGGGCGGCCACGCCTCCTTGCCTTGAGCCTCGCGCGGGCTATGGCGCTTGAAGGTGCAAGACCTCTGAGCGCGATGGCCCGCGCAGCGCGCCTCCCTGACTTTCTTCTCCACTGTTTATAGACCGGGCGCGGCGTTACCAGTATTCTGGGCGCGCGCTCGTGAAGACGGCGCCGGTCGTCCCTGGCTCATCAGGGCGCCGCGAAGCCTACGAGGAGCCTTATGAAGCTGGTCTGTGCTGGCATGACCGACGTGGGGAGATCCCGCGAGCACAACGAGGATGATTTCTACCTCTCCGATGGCGATGAGGCCCTGTGCATCGTCGCTGATGGTATGGGCGGCCACCGCTCCGGTGAGGTCGCCAGCGCCTTGGCGATCAAGGCCATCGTGGAGTACTACCGCGAGACCAGCGTGCGTGACGACGAGGCCGTGGAGCCCGACGCCATGACCCCCGAGCAGTATCGCCTCATGCGCGCCGTCAAGATGGCTAATGGCGCCGTATTCGCCGCCGCCAGCGCCAATGAGAGCTACCGGGGCATGGGCACCACCATCGTCTCAGGTTTCTTCACCGAGCGTGGCGTCTACCTCGCCCACATCGGTGACTCGCGCGTCTATCGCCTGCGCGAGCAGAAGCTTGAGCGTCGCACCGATGACCACTCCCTCGCCAATGAGTATGTCCGCCTCGGCATCCTCTCCCCCGAGGATGTCGAGTACTTCCCCTACAAGAACGTCATCACACGCGCCTGTGGCCTCACCGAAGAGGTCGAGGTCGACTGCCATTATGAGGAGCTTGAGCCGGGCGACATCTACATGTTCTGCTCCGATGGCCTCTCCGACATGGTCCCCGATGTCGAGATCCGCGAGATCATGAGCGAGCACAAGACCCTCGACACCATGTGCCGCGCCCTCGTCGAGCGCGCCAACTCCAACGGTGGCGCCGATAACATCACCGTCGTCCTCGCCATGATTGAGGACTGAGCGCGCCATCGTGCGCCCGCGCGCTCAAGACGCCGCCCGACGCTGCAAGCGTCGGGCGGCGTCTTTTCTTGCGTCTGCACGTCACATCCTCCCCACACGCGCCGATAATCACTGCGTCGCGCAGGTTCAACGCGAAGATCGCGCGCTTCACACGCGCTAGGAGGGGATGATGGGACAGCAAGGCAGCTTCTGGGAGACAACGCAACCGCCACACCATGGCGCG
Organism: uncultured Bradymonadales bacterium; assembly: GCA_964468515.1. Classification (GTDB taxonomy): domain Bacteria; phylum Myxococcota_A; class Bradymonadia; order Bradymonadales; family Bradymonadaceae; genus CAYXWB01. Next base: position 10,427 of record CAYXWB010000170.1, read on the forward strand.
CTCACGACGCGCGAGCGCGCCGCGCGCTGGGCGCTGTGGTCCATTGAGGGCGTCGGCCCCAAGCGCATGGCGCGCCTCATCACAGGCTGCGACGGCGCCCTCGCCGCCCTGTGGGAGGACGCCACGCTCGCCAACCACCAGCTCGCCGCGCTGCGCCTCTCCGACGCGCAAGCGGTCACGGTGCGCGCGCGCCTCGGGTGTGATCCTGAGGAGGTCTTGGCGCGTGAGGTTGAGGTGCTTGGAGCGCACACCACCTTGTTGCATCGCGCCGATGAGGCCTTCCCCCCCGCGCTGGCGGCGCTGGCGCAGCCGCCCGAGTTCATCCAAGTGAGCGGCGCGCTCGGCGCGCTCCACGCGCCGACGCGCGTGGCGCTCGTGGGCTCGCGCAGCGCGCGTCCCGATCATCTGATCTGGGCGCGGCGGCTGGCTCGCCAGATCGTCGCGCGTCAAGGCGCGGTGATCAGCGGCGGCGCGCTCGGCATGGACGCCGCCGCCCATGAGGGCGCCCTGGACGGCCACGGTGTCACCGTGGCCGTCCTCCCGGGCGGCCTCCATCGCATCACGCCGCGCGCTAACGCGGCGCTGCTTGAGCGCGTGTCACAGCAGGGTGGGGCGCTGATCTCCGAGTATCCTTGCGAGGTCGCCGCGCGGACCTACCACTTCGCCCGACGCAACCTGCTGATCGCGGCGCTGTCACAGGGCGTGGTGGTGCTGCGCGCGGGCGCGCGCGGCGGCACGCTGCTCACCGCCGAGGCGGCGCTGTCGCTCGGGCGCCCGCTGGGCGCCGCACCTTATGAGGTCATCGACGCGGGCGCGCTCGGCAGCCTCGCGCTGCTTCGCCGCGCGGACGTGCGCGTCATCACCTGCGCGCAAGACGCGCTCGCGCTGTGCGCGGCCAGCGCCACGGCGCTGGGCGCGTCTGGCACGCCAGACGCGACGCGAGCGGAGGGCGCGCGGGCGCCGCCCCCGCGCCCA
>CAYXWB010000171.1:0-11396 GCA_964468515.1 uncultured Bradymonadales bacterium
TCACCGCGCAGCACAGGCGCCAAGACCTGCTCAAGCTCCGCAGGGTCCATCTGATCATCGGCGGCCATCACCGCGATCGCGTCCACGCCGCGCGCCATCGCGCGCGCGTAGCCGCACGCGATGGCGCGCCCGACGCCATAGTTGAAGCCTAAGCGCACGACCTCGACGCGCGCGTCGAGGCGCGCGACCTCCTGAGCGGCGGCATAAGTCGCATCATCGGAGCCATCATCGACCACGACGATGAGATCCACAAAGTCGGGCACGCGCCCCAGCATGCGAGGCAGCAAGCGCGCCTCTTGGTAGGCGGGGACGACGACGGCGATGCGATGCGTGTGGAGCATGGGCGTGGTCCGCTCAGCGCAGGTTCATTAACCAGGAGTCAGGGTTCACAGGCAGGCCATCTTTGCGCAGCTCAAAGTAGAGCTGCGGCCCCTCGAAGCTGCCCGACTCACCCGACGCGCCGATCGTCGCGCCGCGCTCCACGCGGCTTGATGGCGCGACGCTCGCCACGCTCAGGTGCGCGTAGAGGGTGTGATAGCCGCTGCCATGATCGAGGATCACGACCTGACCGAAGCCTTCAAAGCGGCCAGCATAGACCACCAGGCCAGGCGCGACCGCGCGCACCTGCGTGCCCACAGGGACGGCGTAGGTGTAGCCCGTGTGGCGCACGTAGCTGGCGCTCTTGCCCTGCTTGCGCGGTCCAAAGCCGTGGGTGGGCTTGGCCTTCACGGGGTGAATGAAGGTGCCCTTGTGACGATGAAAGTCATGGGGGTCCTCATTGCGCAGCAGCAGGCTCAGCTCACGCGCCAAGGCTTGCTCGGTGCGGCGCAGGTCGGCGTCGATCTGAGTGGCGGTGGCCTGACGCGCGCGCTGCTCGGCGCCCTCGCGCTCGCGGGCAGCCGTCTGAGCGCGCGCCTCATGCTGTGCCAGCGAGACGCCGAGCGCGCTCTGCGCGAAGATCAACGCCAAGGCGCGCTCACGGCCTTGGCCGTGAGCGCGCAGCACCGCGTGCTCATCCAGACGCGCGGCGTGGGCGTGAGGTTCGGCTGCGGCGAGCAAGCGCGCGGTGTCGCGACGCTTGCCTGCGGTGCTGGCGAGCGTCTCGCGTGAGCTCCTGCGCCACACGCGCTCCCATGACACCTGCTGCTCAATGCTGGCTTGTTGCACGCGCGCGCTGGCGCGCTCGGTCACGGCGACCTCTTGCAGCGCCGCGTCGATCTGGCGCGCGTTCTCCTCTAAGGCGGCGCGCGCGCCGCGCGCGGCGGCCTGGGCGTCAAGGCCGCGCGACACGGCCTCATGCACGCGCGCGAACGCGGTGAGCGGGCGCGCCTCGGGGCGCGCGTGCGCGATGGCGCCGACGCCCATCATGAGGAGGACGCTGAGCGCGAGCGCGCGGCGCGCATGAGCTGTGGCGAGCAGGGATGACACCACATGAACCTCAGATGGCGTAGCGCAGCGCGGCGCGCGTCTGCGCGAGCGCCGGGCGCTTGCGGGCGCGCACGCGCAGCGCGAACAGCCCAGCCAGCGCGCCACACAGCGGCGCGAGCGCCAGCGGCGCGGCCACCACGAGCCAGCTCACCGGGCCAAAGATCGAGACATAGCCCATGCCCTGCGCGGCGCCTTGTAAGGACCACTGCGCGAGCAGCGACATGAGGGCGGCTGCGCCGCCAGCCCAGCAGCCGATGAGCGCGCCGCGCGTGAGCGTGGGGCGCGCGAGCGACGTGGCGCTCGCGCCGAAGACCTCCAACAGCGCGTGTTCTTGGCGCTCGTCTTGCTGCAAGCGACGCAGCAGCGCGATGAGCAGCGTGAAGCTCACGCTGAGCAGCCCGAGCATGGTGAGGAGCGCGAGCGTCATGAGCCTGCGGGCGAGCTCCAGCGTCTGCAAGGCAGCAGGGGCGGGCAGATCAACCGCCTCGACATGGGCGCGCGCCTCTAAGCTGCCAAGCGCGCTGGCGAGCTGGAGGTGACCATGCACCGGGACCAGCGGCTCCACGATGAGGCTGTGCGGCAGCATGGAGGCGTTGAGGCCCAAGTGACGCACCTGCTCATCACCCAGGCGCTCGCCAAGCTGCGCCAGCGCCTGCGCGGGGGTGCGCGCCTGCACGCTGCCGACGCCGGAGGTGGCCTCCAGCTCGCGGGTCAACGCGTCGCGCTGTGTGGCGTCGGCGTCAGCGCGCAGGTAGACGATGGGACGATAATCATTAAGCCAGCGCGCGGCGGCGTCGCGCGCGCTCCAGCTGGCAGTGGCGACCAAGCCCGGCAGCGCGAAGGCGAGCGCGAGCAAGCAGATCATGGCGAGCGACTCGACTGAGCGCTGGCGTAGCGCCTGAGCGGGGGTGCAGATCATCGGCGGCGCGCTCCATGCTCAGGGCTTGGCGTGGGGCTGTGGCGCGTGATGGGCTCAAGCACCCCCTCCTCCAAGCGCAGCTCCAAGGTCTTGATCCCGCGCGGCAAGATGGCCTCGCGTCCGAACAGCACGACGGTCGCGCCGCGACCGTGGGCCTGACGCAGCGCAGCGATGGCGCCGCGCTGCGCGGGCTCATCGAGGGCTTCGAGCGCGGCGTCGATGAGGATCAGCTCAGGCTGACCCATCATCGCGCGCAGGGCGCACACGGTGCTCTGCTCGCGCGGCGTGAGGGCGCCCGCCAGGACATCCTCCACGCCCCCCAAGCCGACCTGCTCCAGCAGCGCGGCGGCCTGCTTGGCGGCCTGATCATGCTCGCCACGCGCGAGGCAAGGCAGCAGGAGGTTCTCCAAGGTGGTGCGTTGGGGGAGCAGCGCGGGGATCTGGGCGCAAGCGCCGATGCGACGACGCAGCTCAGCGAGGCCGCCTGAGCCGACGCGATCGAGGTTGCGCCCGCCCACCACGAGCTTGCCGCGCATGGGCAGCGCGCGCAGGGCCAGCAGTGAGAACAGCACGCTCTTGCCACACCCGGACGGGCCTGTGAGCTCGACCCAGGCGCCCCGAGGCAGCTCCAGGGTGATCTCATCAAAGAGCATCCCCTGGTGGCGGGGATGCGCCACGCTGAGTTGATAGCAGGCGATCATCATCGGACGCGTCCTTGCATAAGACCCGGCGAGGCGTCCGTGCCTCGCATGAGCAGCAGCCCCTGGCGCGCGTCAAGGCGCGCTCAGGTGCTGGCGAGATGAGCCTCAATGAGGCTGATCAAGGAGAGATCTTGGCCGCCAGGGGTGCAACCATCCCACGCGCTCACGCCCGTGCCCAGCGGGTAGGACAGCTCCGCGGTCGCCGCGCGGCGCGGCACTTGGAGCGGGGGGAGCGTGGCGCGAGGGGAGGGCGAAGCTGGGGCTTCAACCTTCTTGACACGATCACTTTGGAGCAGGTCAGGGATCGCGTCAAGGCTGGTCACTTGCGTTGGCGCCTCTTCTTCCTCATCAGCCTCTGGCGAGGGCGCGGTGATGTCGAGCTTCGCGAGCTTCGCGCGCAAGGTGTTGAGGTCGACATGGCTGACACCGCTTGGCGCCTCCTCGATCTCCATCGCGTGGCCCTCCTCCAGCTGCCGGGCGCTGTCCGGCACGCGCTCTTGGCTGGGGGTGAACTCCTCGGGCGCGATGACCGCCTCGCTGGCGTCGCCATCACGCGGCTCAAGCCCCGCCATCGCGTCGTACTTGCCTTCAAGCAGGTTACGATACAGCTCGCGGTGGGTGGTCTGCATGAGCTTGCGGATGCGCGCGTTGCGCGCGTCGACGTCTGCCTCGCCAGCCAGCTCCGTGTATGACACGATGCGCGTGTCGAAGATGGCCCCTGCATGGAAGATCTGCGTCTCAATCTGACACGCTTGCAGGCCGCGGTCCTCAGTCTGCACGTGAAAGGTCTTGCCGCGATATTGGACGTCGTTGTTAAAGCCGATCAGCATGCCGCGCTCGCTTGAAACATCGAGTGACCAGCCCTCACCATGCCCGGGGCGACGCCAGCGCCCTCTCCCAAGAGGAGGCGCCCTGTGGTGAGGCGATGTCTCAGGTCATAGCACACTTGCACGAGCGCTCACAAGGCCCGCGCCTGCTCGGTCGCGCGAGCGCGCCTCACGGCTCGCACAACATCAGCGCGCGGTCTCAAGGGTTTGCTCCCCGGCCTCAAGTCCGGGGCTTCCACACGCCAGTTTGGTGAAAGCCGCGCGGCCCGACCGACGCGCTCGCGTGAAAGCGCGGCGCGCTCGGGAAGCGCTCGGCCAAGACCTCAGGCAGCCGCCCGCTCGACGACAAGGTCGTCGCGAGCGGCCCCTCCTCGGGCGCAGCTGCTGGGAGGCAGGCTGCCACGATCGGCGCCTCCTGCACCTGGGGCGGCTCATCGTGAGCGCCCATCACGAGCGCGCCCTGCGCGCGCGCCTCCTCCTCGCTGGGGCGCAGCCCGGGCGAGAGCACGTCGCAGCCGCCCGGGGTGACGTAGGAGCGGGTGGCCTCATGGCGCGGCGCCTCGAAGAACTCAGGCACCGCGCCCTCCTCCAAGAGGCGACCGCCTGCCAGCAGCGCGGCCCGCTGCGCGATCTGACGCGCGTGGCGCTGATGATGCGTCACGAACAGGATCGCCCGCTGCTCGCCTTGCGCCTGGAGCAGCGTCAAGATGGGCGCCGCATCCGCGTCATCCAGCTCGCTGGTGGGCTCATCGACGCACAGCAACGCCGGATCGGCTAGCAGCCCTTGCGCCAGCGCCAGCAGCCGCCTGAGCACGCCATCTAAGGCGAGCGCCTCGCTGGCGAGCGCGTTGACGAGCGCGTCGAGGCCTAAGCCGCTGAGGTAGGCGGCCAGATAGTCGCGCTGCTGCGTGGGCGTGAGCGAGGCGCGATCGGGCAGATGCTGCGCCAGCGCCTCTTGCACCGTGTCCATCAACAGCGGCAAGCGCTGCGTGACCATGACGGGGCAACGCGCTGGCGAGATCGGCTCGCCGCGATAGAACGCGAGGGGGGACGGTCAAGCAATATCGCCCAAAGACCGCACATTCAAGCCCCCTCTCGCAGATGCTATCTCATTGATACACAAAGACTAAACAACAGAAATCGCGCACCTGCAGCGAGGGACAACTGAGTGATCATGAAGCGCTTGGCCGCGCTCCTGCCATCGCACCCCCGTGCGCCAGCGCCAGCGACCCAGGATTGACAGCCGCGCGCGCCAGCGCCTATGTAAACACGCGCGCTCACGCGCGCGGATCACCCTCCTCTTGTGCCGCTGGGAGCGTCGCTCATGTCTCACCCTCTGCGCGATCTGCCGATCGGCGTCTTTGACAGCGGCGTCGGCGGCCTGACCGTGGTCCAGGCGATCCGCGATCGCTTGCCCAACGAGCACATCATCTATCTGGGCGACACCGCGCGCGTGCCTTATGGCAACAAGGGCGCGCACACGGTGCGCCGCTACGCGCTCAACGCCGGGCGCATGCTCGAAGCGCGCGGCATCAAGGCGCTGGTCATCGCCTGTAACACCGCCAGCGCTTATGGGCTCGACGCGCTGCGTGAGGCCTCACGCGTGCCCGTGCTCGGCGTCATTGAGCCCGTCGCGGCCGCCGCAGCCGCGCGCACGCAGACCGGCGGGATCGCCGTCATCGGCACGCGCGGCACCATCCAGAGCGACAGCTACCCCAGCGCGCTCACCACGCTCGCGCCTCAGGCGCGCGTGGTGCAGCTGCCCTGCCCCTTGTTTGTCCCGCTCGCTGAGGAGGGCTGGGTGCGCGGCAGCGTCGTCGAGGAGGTCGCGCGCGCTTACTTCGCGCCGCTTCGCGAGCACCCCATCCCGGTCGACACCATGATCTTGGGGTGCACCCACTACCCTATCTTGCGCGCCACGCTCGCCAGCGTGCTCGACGCCATGATGCCGCGCCATGTGACCCTGCTCGACAGCGCCCAAGCGACCACGCGCGCGCTGGAGCAGGTGCTTGAGCGCGACCAGCTCGCCCGGGACAGTGAGTCGCCCGGCGCGCTCTCCTTCTTAGTCACCGATGAGCCCTCGGGCTTCTTGCGCGTCGCCTCCACCTTCTTTCGCGGCCACTTAGCGCGTCCCGAGCATGTGGACATCAGCGATCACGGCGGCTGAGGCCCAACACGCCTCAGCCCACACCGCGCTCACCCCACGAGCAGCTGCGGCTGGCAGTCACCCGAGGCCCACACGATCGTCCCTGGCGCCACAGGCGTCCAGCCCTCCCCAAGCGGCGCGGGCGCGCTCACCAGCAGGAGCGCCTTGAAGTAAGGGTGCATCGTGGGGCGCACGCGCTGGCCAGGGAACAGCGCCTCCTCAGCGGGCTCCTCGATGCCTCGCCACACGCGATACTGGAGCTGACCGCGCCGATCTGTAGCCATCACAAACCGCTCGCTCAGCGCGACACAGCCGAAGCGTGCGAGCGCCTCCTCGCCGCGCTGCGCGCTCACCCGCGCCAAGAGCCGCGCCAGCGCCTGCGCGCGCTGCGCGCCGCGCCCTGCGCCGTGGTAGACATCATGCGCGTGCAGGCTATGCAACAGCGCGCGACACATCACCGCGTCATCGCGCTCCTCGATCACGTCATGGCTCAAGAAGGAGGGCAGCCCTCGCGACCAGACCTCCCGCTGCTCGCCGAGCGCCGCGCCGCGCTGCGCATACAGCCACTGCTGATGCCGCCACGGCCCCACCGCCTCAGGCTGCCACGGGCCCGCCTCAGCGCGCGCCCCATACACCTGCGCCAGCAGCGCCCGCGCGGGCAGCTCGCCGAGCGCGTAGCCTAGCCCGATCTCGCGCGCGCTCGGGCCTGGCACCTTGCGCAGCAGCGCGCGCCCCTCTTGCAACCAACCCGCTCCCCAGCCCTGCGCGCCAAGCCCCGCCAACGCCGCCGCCGCCTGCGCGAGCGCCAAGCCCGTCAGCTGATCATCGTTGCTGAGAAATCCGATGAGCTGTGTCATCTCTCACCTCGTCGCGGCTGAAGCGGCCTCTGGTGTTGGCGCTCACGCCACATCGTGTGCCGATGCTGCGCGGGGGCGCCGCTGCGTGGTATCGTCGCGCCCAGAGGTCGCTTGTGGGTGGCTCCCTGCTCGGGATTCACGATCTGGAACAAATCTAATGCAATTAAAATGCCATCTTTTAGCGGGGCTCCCCCTGCTCACGCTGGGCGCGCTCCTCACGGGCTGCTTTCCTCGCCACGGCGCCCCAGCCCAGCTCTCGGATGCGGCCCTGGAGCGCGCCATCCAGCAAGCCTGCGCGCGCGGCGACGCCCAAGCCGCAGCTCAGCTCCTCACACGACGCGACGCTACAGCGCCCCCCAAAGCGCATGATGCGCCCTGCCCTCAACCCTGATCTTGATGTCATCACCGCGCCTCAAGTGGCGCCCTTTTGAGGCACCCATGTCCAACGCCCCCCTGCCCTATGACGCCGTCGTCCTCGACATTGAGGGCACCACCACCCCCATCACGTTCGTCTATGACGCCCTGTTCCCTTACGCCGCGCGCGCCCTCGAAGGTTTCATCCAAGCCCAGTGGGCCCAGGTCGAGCCGCTGCTGGAGTCGCTCGCCAGCCAAGCCCGCGAAGACGCCGCCCAAGGCCTCGACGCCCCCCAGTTCGACGACACACCCTCCCCTGCGCAGGTGCTCGCCAACCTGCGCTGGCAGATGCAGCACGATCGCAAGACCACCGCGCTCAAGACCTTGCAAGGCCTCATCTGGCGCGAGGGCTACGCTCAGGGTCAGCTCCGAGGCGCCCTCTTTGAGGATGTCTTACCCGCTCTGCGCGCTTGGCAAGACGCTAAGATCCCCGCCTACATCTACTCCTCAGGCAGCGTGGAGGCGCAGCAGCTGCTGTTTGGTCACAGCGTCCACGGCGATCTTCGCCCGCTCCTGGCAGGCTACTTTGACACCACCACAGGCCCCAAGCGTGAGGCCGACAGCTATCGCGCCATCGCTCAAGCCATCGGGTGTGCGCCCGAGCGCGTCTTGTTCGCCACGGATCATCCGCTGGAGGCTGAGGCGGCGGTCGCAGCAGGGATGCAAGCCGCGCTCATGACCCGCCCAGGCAACGCGGCGCTGCCTGAGCTCGCGCCCGCGCCCACCTACGACAGCTTCGACGCGCTCCTGCCCTAACCCTCAAGGCGCGGGCGCCTCAGCGGGCGGCACAGGCGCCGTCTCGCTAGGCGCCGTAGGCGCCGCCTCCTTCGCGGCGGCCGCCTCGCCAGCGGCTGCCGCCGCCGCCTGCTCTGCGGCGAAGACCGTCAGCGAGCGCTCCGTGCCAAGCGCCAGCGGCTTAGAGGTTGGCTGGTGCTGCGGATGCTTCACCCGCTCTAGCTTGTGGCCCATCCAGCGCGACGCGCGCGCGGGCGCCGTGACCACGCCATGATCTGCCGGCCACCCCGCGAGCTGCCCCACCGTGGACATCGGCCAGTGCCCGTAGCTCGCCAGCGCCTCGCCGCTTCGCAGCGGCATCGCGCCCGCCAGCGCGACCACGCCCACCAAGGAGAGGCCGCCGAGCCACCACGCGTAGCGCCCGCGCTTAGTGCTCAGACGCAGCGCCGCTGGCACAACCAGCGCCAACGTCAGCGCCAGCACGCTCACCAGCCACCCTGCCGTGAACCAGCCGCTCAAGTAGGCGCCCACAAGCCACACCCACAGCAGCGTAGGCGTCAGCCACAGCGCCGCCTTCGCCGCGCTCACCGCGAACCGAAAGCCTGGCGAGCGCACCGTCTCCACGGCCCGCACATCGTCCTTCGCCTTCTTGCTCTTCTTGTCTTTCTTGCTGGACTCAGGCGGCTCGGCGGCCACAGGCGTCTCCATGTGCACCACCGCCACCTCTGCCTCAGGGGCGGGCTTCACCTGCGCTTTGGAGACAGGCGCTTTGGGGACAGGCGCTGGCGCGCGCGTCGCGAGCTCACGCTCAACCGCTGCGCCGTGCTCTCCCTCTAACGACGCGAACGCGTCAGCGAAAGGATCAGGCGCTGCCTTCGGCGCGGGGGCCGCTGAGGCGGCCTTCGCGGCCGCGCCCTGCTCTAGCTCGGCCAAGAAGGCGTCGATGTCCTCTGGCTCCTCCTGCGCGATCTGATCAGCGACATGTGGCTCAGCTTGCGGCGCCGCCCCCGTGCTCCCACCCTTCGCGTCATGCTCGCTCATCACTACCTCTCCAAGCTTAACTGACCTCATCCACCTGACCACGCCTCTTTATGACGCACGACTGAGGCTACAGCACCGCGCACACGCCGCGCTCCTTGTAAAGAGCACGCAGACCTCAGCTCGGTCACAGAACAGTCGCCACCGCACCTAAATTCTCGCGATGCGCAGACCTCCCGACGGGCTGGTTTGTGCATCGTTGTTGGAAAGCAGGCAAGACCATGTAGAATCATCGCATCGGTAACGGTAAAGCACCATCCCATGCCGCTGACTAACACTCGCCTCGACGCGCCCGCTCCCCGATGAGAGGCGCCCCCTTGATGGCACCCCGCGACGGCACCGACCATGCGATTCCCCGAACCCGGCGAGCTCTTCGCGCAGCGCTACCGCATCGATAAGCTGCTCGGCAGCGGCGGCTTCTCACGCGTCTATCGCGCCACGCAGACCGATCTGGAGCGCCACGTCGCCCTCAAGATCCTGCGCCCTCCGGTCAGCGAGCTCCAGACCGACGCTGAGCGCCAGCGCAAGCTTGAGAGCCTCTCCCAGCGCTTCATCCGCGAGGCCAAGATGGTGTCGCGCCTTCGCAGCGCCCACACCATCACCATGTTCGACTACGGGCGAGATGACAGCGGCATGCTGTTTATGGTCATCGAATATGTCGACGGCCAGGACCTCACCAACCTGATCCGCGCCGAAGGCGCCATCGCGCCAGAGCGCGTCTTCAAGATCCTGCGCCAAGTCCTCATCAGCCTCCACGAAGCCCACACCTTGGGGATGCTACATCGCGACATTAAGCCCCAGAACATCATGACCTTCGAGCACCTCGGGGAGCCCGATCAGGTCAAGCTGCTCGACTTCGGGATCGTCAAGCTCATCGACCAAGAAAGCAAGGCTGACACCCGCGACCTCACCGATGATGGCACCCTCATCGGCACCCCGCGCTACATGTCCCCTGAGTACATCCGTGGCCACGACGTCGGCCCAGCCAGCGACATCTACTCGCTCGGCTTGGTCGTCTATGAGCTGCTCGTCGGCGCCCAGGCCGTCACCGCTGATAGCTCCATTCAGATCATCGGCCGCCAGCTCGAGCCCCAATCCTTCTTCTTGCCCCAGCACATCCCCGTCTCCGCACCCTTTCGCGCCATCATCGACAAGATGCTCCACAAGGAGCTGCGCCATCGCTACGCCACCTGCGAGGCCATCTTGCAAGACATCCGCGCCATGGAGACAGCCCAAGCCTCCCCTCGCGCGCTGCCTGCCGACCTGATCGACGTCGTCTCACTCGAAGCGCTCAGCGAGGAGCCCGCGCTCACCGCAGGCGCGCGCCCCCTCGTCACTACCCCTCACCCCCATCAGCGCACCACGACCCAAGAACGCGACCTCACCGCGTACACGGGCAGCGCCAAGCTGGCCAGCCCCCCCAACAACAACAAGCGCGTCTTGATCGTCGCCGGCAGCGCCATCTTGCTCATCGGCCTCGTCATCGGCGCCTTGCTCATCCTCGCTGGCGAAGAACCTCCCATCGCGATCGCTGACGCGGGCGCCCCGCAGCAGCCCACCCTCAGCGCCCCTACACCGCCGCCCGAGACACCCCCCGCGGCGCCCCCCGCGCCCAAGCAGTTCCTCGTCGACTCTAGCCCCTCAGGCGCCACCATCGTGATCAATGATAAGCCTGTCGGGGTCGCCCCTGTCTCCCTGTCCGAGCCCGAGATCGCCTTCCCTGCGCGCGTCACCGCGCAGCTCGGCGCGCGCAGCGCGCACGCGACGCTCTCTGGCCCGCGTGACCTCCAGATCACGCTGCCTGCATCCCCTCCCCAGCCTGTACCCACCCCCGCACCTACGCCTGAGCCTGTCGTCAAGCGCACGCCAACGACGCGCGAGCCGCGCGTCAACGTGAGCAAGAAAGATCCAAAACCTGAGCCCACCAAGCTGCCCTCTCCCGCGACGCTTGACGCGCCCCTGACGCCTAAGAAGCCCCCAGAGCGCATCAACATTGATGACCTCTGATGATCCTCGCCAGGAGCACATGACCCATGACCATGCGATCCTCACATGCGCTCGTGATCCTCACCGCAACCTGCGCCTGCACACTCCCCGCGATGAGCGCGATGGCGCAATCCCCTGAGGATCGCGCCGCCGCTGATCTGCTCTACAATGAGGGCGTCAAGGCCGTCATCGCGGGCGACTACGCCGCTGCCGTCATCCACTTTCAGCGCGGCTACGCGCGCGATAAAGACCCCAAGTTCCTCTACAACACCGCCATCTGCTATGGCCGCCTGGGCAACTGGGACAAGGCCATCGAGTTCACCACCAAGACGCTCGCTGACGACC
>CAYXWB010000172.1:0-11367 GCA_964468515.1 uncultured Bradymonadales bacterium
TCTTATTCTTCTCAACTGTTTAGGCCCCTGCTGCAGATACTCGGGACAGACCCCCCTGAACTCCCCATCATTATCCTTCACAGCCTCTGGAGCCGTTTCGATGAGAATCCCTTCTTCAATGAGGCGAATCTCTCCCTTATCGTTTGTTAACAAATTCAACAAAAGATCCTGTTGACCATGTTTGTTTGGATCAATTTCCATGCTGTGGTTCACTTGAGTAGAGACACCCACTTGAATCAAAGTAGCACCTTCAAACCTTGACACATCTTTCACATCAAGCAATTCCATTAAATATTGTTGAACCTCTTTGGCGTTCTGATAAACACCATTATAAGCATTAATTGGCGTCAGACCTTTGTTCAGACCCTCAGCATCAATTGTGATAATAGCTTGATTACCATAACCGTAATCAATTTCAATCCAGCTCGAAGGATCATCCAATGCATCAGCCAGCTCACCGTAGAGGATGCCGCACTCATCATGATTCTTATCTTCGCAAGGCGTCTCCTCATACGTGAGACCTTGCTGCGTCGCTCTGAGATCGCTTGGCTCTTCACCGCACCCCACAATGAAGGAGGCGAGCAGGGCCATCATGGCGAGAGGGCGAGAGGGCGAGAGGGCGAGAGGGCGAGAGGGCGAGCGTTCATGATGCGGCTCCGCGTCTGGTGCTCCCTGGGAGAGAGAACACCATGTTCCACCCCCCACCTGGGTTTAGCACCTGTTTGTTAAAGAGGAGGTTAGGGAGATGTGATGGGCGAGTCAAGGGGTGAATGTAACACCCAGGAAACATTTCTTTGACAAGCGCTTTACCATCTTAATTGCAACCACTTACTCCCTGCGTTGGAGGGCTAGGATGCGCGGCGAAGCCGCTTGATGCGAAGGATTGCACCAGCGCGTGGGGGAGAGGGTCAGCGGGTCTTGAGGGCTTGGGTGCAGACCTCGGGGGTGGCGCCTTGGCCTTGGTAGGCGCACATGAGGACGAGGCGCTGGCCCGCGACGCGCCCGTGCGCGAGCCACACCACGCTGCGGCCCAGCTGCTCTGACTTGGTGTCCACGCGCTCACACGTCGCAGGCTCGCCCCACAACGTGCACTTGCCTGCGCGGGTGCCCGTGATCTCCATGCGCTGCTTGAGCGAGGAGCGCGCGCTCTGGACGAAGGCGTCCTCGTAGTCGCGCGGCTCGTGGGCGGCCACCTCTTGCCAGATCAGCTCCACCTTGTCGCATGACACGCGCCCGGCCGCTTGCAAGGTGCAGCCAGGCGGCATGACGAGCTTCTTGCCGACCATGCGCGGGATGAGCGACATGGCCGTCTGAGGGGCCTCGGCCTCGGGGGGTGGTGCCAGGTGGGCGGGGATGCCGCCTGCGGCCAGCTCGTCGGCGTCTTGCTCGCAGCGCTGGGCCGCGTCGGGCGCGTCGCCGTAGAGGCAGTGGATCAATCGCACGCCCGCCCCACCGCGCGTGGCGGTGACGGCCAAGTAGCGCCCGCGCGCGGTGGCCGCGCCCATGCCGCTGCCGCCGATCTTGTAGCTTAAGCCGGGGACCATCGCGTCGCGGCGGCGCCACGGGTCCATCGCGCCGTTGTAGCTGTCGCCGTGGCGCGCGCGCAGCGCCTCATCAATGCCGACCATCATGTCGGCGGCGTCGGCGCCAGGCCGAGGATCGCTGACGGTGAGGGTGAGGCCCTCGCAGCGTAGCAGCGCGCCGTCGGTGGTGCGCACGGCCGCCTCGCAGCCGTCAAGGGCTGCGCGCGGCGCGGGGGGGAGCTCGACGGGCGCCTCCTCAATGGGCTCCTCGTCTTCGACCTCCTCACAGCCACCACAGGCGCTCAAAAACAGGGGTAACGCTAGGATCAAGCTCACATATCGCATCGTCGAGTCCTCCATCACGACAGGGTCCGTGATGGTTTTCGGACGCGCGCGCGCCGATCGTGCTTGAAAACGACAGTCAGCTCACAGCGTGGCGAGCTTGACGTAGATCGCGCCGTCGAGCTCAAGCGTCTCATAGGTCTGCACGGGGGCGCAGCGGCGCACCTGGCAGCGGCCTGTCTCTAGGTTGAAGGCGTACTGGTGGTGGGGGCAGATGAGCTTGCCGTCCATGACGACGCCGTAGGCCATCGACTCATTCTTGTGCGGGCACAGCTCATCGACGGCGAAGAAGCGCTCCTGATCGCGGCAGATGAGCAAGGCGCGGCCTGCGATCATGACCTTGCGAGGCATGACCACGGGGACCTCGCTGGTGAGACAGGCCAGCGTAAAACCATCAGGTGGTGTGGGCTCGGGGGACATGGGGCCTCGGGGTGGGTCAGAGACAGGCGCGCCGCGCGTGCTAGGTGAGAGCAGGCGCGGCGCGCGAGGAGGGATCAGTCACGCGCCATCAGCGGCGCACGAAGATCTTGCCGGTGCGCGGGGGCACGGAGATGGTGACCTGCTGGTCGCTGCCCACGGTGATCTGCTCACCGGAGCCCTCGCGCCAGACGTTGGTGAGGGTGGTGCCTGCGGGGAAGCTGACCTGCATGCCGCCGCCGCCGAGGCTTGTGGCGCTGGTCTCGCTGGCCTTGGCGGGGTTGACGTTGAGGACCACGAGGACCGTCTCACCGTTGTAGCTGCGCTCGAAGGCGAAGATGCCCGCGTCTTGCTCTTGGCCAGTGCGCGCGCTCGACCAGCGGATCTGGAAGTCGCCACGACGCAAGGGTGCGAGCTCTTTGCGCAGGGTGTTGAGTGCCTTGATGTGGACGTACATCGGGTGCTCGCGATCAAAGGGCACGAACGGGCGATCGCCGTAAAGCTCACGGTAGTTGGGGTTCTCGGGCTCGCGCCACATGTCCTCGCGGTTGGCGGGGTCGTTGCCGCCGTTGTAGCCCTGCTCGGTGCCGTAGTAGATGCAGGGGATGCCGTCCATGGTGAGCAGGTAGAACAGGGCGACGCGCAGGGCCTCGACGCTTGGGAAGTTGAACATCCAGCGGGCGACGTCGTGGTTGTCGATGAAGTTGACGAGCGCTTGGGTCGGGGCCAGGGGCTGGCCATCGGCGGTGGTGATGCCGCCGGGGTGGCCTTGGGTGCCGTAGTTCTGGGCGCGGCTGTTGAACAGCTGCTCGATCTTCTCGGTGGGGGCGTTGCGCCCGAAGACGTCATCGAAGACTTGGAACTTGTGGGAGAAGTAGAAGACGCTGTCCAGCTCTTGATCGCGGGTGTAGCTGCCGAGCAGGGCGTCATCGCCGTCGAAGACCTCACCGAACATGAGGAAGTTGTTCTTGCCCATGGCGGCGGTGCGCTCGCGGATGCCCTTGGTGAAGACCTGCCAGAACTCATGATCGACGTGCTTGACGGTGTCGATGCGGAAGCCGTCGAGGTTGGTCTGCTCGACCCAGAAGGCGAAGACGTCGATCATCTTCTGGCGCACGTCGGGGCGCGTGGTGTCGATGTCTTTGAGGCCGCCGGGGAAGTCGGCGCGCTCGACCTGCTCGGGGTAGTTCCAGCCCCAGGGGGTGACGACGCGGCCCTTGCGGTTGTACCACTCGGGGTTTTGGAACTCGACGGGCATAGGCGGCACGCGGTTGACCTCGGGCATATACACCCAGACGATGGGCGCGGGGCCTGCCTCACCGAGGCTGGTGTAGGACTGCACGCCGCGCGGATCGTAGTCGGGGTCCCACTCGGTGACGCGGATGAGGCGAGATTCGGTGCCGTTGCAGGTGTTACCGCTGGTGTCGGAGCCAAGCTCGGGGCCGTAGCAGTAGCCGGAGCCTTGGGTGTTGATGTCGGGGGCGCCGTTGAGGTTGATGTCGTAGTAGAACAGCTGACCGATGTGATTGGTGACGACGTCGAGGATGACCTTCATGCCGCGCTGGTGCGCCTGAGCGACCAGCTCGCGCAGCTTGGCCATGTCGCCAAAGTGCGGGTTGGTGGACAAGAAGTCTTGCGCCCAGTAGCCGTGATAGCCCGCGATGCCGGCGTCTTCTTCGACGTTCTTGACGACGGGGGAGATCCACAAGGTGGTGACGCCCAGCTCGTCGAGGTAGTCGAGCTTGTTGATGATGCCCTGCCAGTCGCCGCCGTGCCAGCCGGTGGGGGCCTTGAGGTTGAGGTTGTAGTCGTTGTTACGATCGCCGTTATCAAAGCGATCGACGAGGATCTGATAGATGACCTCATCGCGCCAGTCTGCGACCTCGGAGGTCTTGGCGGGTGGCGAGGCGTCGGGGACGTCAAAGCAGGTAGGCGCCATGAGCAGCAGCGCGCCGCAGAGCGCCAAGCGAGAGAGGGTCTTCAAGGTCATCATCGGCTCCTCGGCGTGGACCGGTTCCTTGGGGCTAGCCTAACCTTTTAGCGGACTCTGGCCCACAGAGCAACGCGCCGATGCGCGCGTGAGGCTGGCGCGCTTTTGGCCCATTAGGGTTCAAAAACAACAACTTACACCACTCAGCGAGCGCCACACCTCGCGCGCGATTGATCAGCGCGCTTGGCACGAGCGCGCGGGCGCAAGTGACCGGCTCGCTTGGACGATCGCCGCTTGGGATGCGGGGCGCCGACGCAGCGCTGGGGAGGTTGTGTGTGAGCGAGCGCTGGGGAGGTTGCGCTGCATCGCTTGAGCTAGCTGGTGAGGGCGAGGACGAGCTTGCGGCGATTGGCGCTGTGGCGGGTGTGCTCCAAGATGGCGCGCCCCTCGGCGCCCAAGCTGTTCCACCACAGCATGACGCGTCGCAGGCTGGTGGCCCACATGAGCGAGGCCAGCTCGGGGGCGTCGTGGGGGGTGAGGCGATTGCGCACGAGGTTGAGCTGCTCCAGCCAGGGCAGCCCTGGGGGTCGCAGCAGCGCGATCATGCCGCGCGCGCGCAGGACGTTATCGCCAAGCTCAAGCCAGCGCAGCCTGCTCAAGCGCGAGGCGCTGGCGAGCGCCTCACCGCCGCGATCGTCGATCTGGTTGCCCTCCAAGAGCAGCTCCTCCAGCTCATCAAGCGCGCCGCGCGCGAGCGCGATGATGCCCTCGGAGCTGATCTGGTTAAAGCGCAGCCGCAGCTTCTGCAAGGTGGCGACCCAGGGGGCGTCAGTGAGGGCGCTGACGCCCTCATCACCGAGCGCGTTGTGTGACAGATCGAGCGCTTGGAGGCGAGTCCAGCGGGCGCCGTCGCGCAGCGCGACGGCGCCTTGAGGGCCGATCTGATTGCCGCCCAGGTGCAGCTCGCGCAGACGCGACAGCGCTTGGCAGCCTGCCAAAGCGGCGGCACCGCGCGAGCCGATCTGGGCGCGCTCCAAGCCGAGCACGTCAAGTGCGCCGATCCAGGGGGCGTGTACGAGCGCCTCGACGCCCTCGTCACCGAGGGCGCCGCCGTGCACCCAGAGCTGGCGCAGCGCGCCTGCGGGCGCGCAGGCTAAGGCCTGAGCGCCTGCGGCGCTCAGGCCGCGTCCCGACAGGCGCAGCGACTCAAGCTGAGCGATCCAAGGCGCACGCGCCAGCGCGGC
Organism: uncultured Bradymonadales bacterium; assembly: GCA_964468515.1. Classification (GTDB taxonomy): domain Bacteria; phylum Myxococcota_A; class Bradymonadia; order Bradymonadales; family Bradymonadaceae; genus CAYXWB01. The sequence goes on from CAYXWB010000172.1 coordinate 5,457, forward strand.
GACGGCCTCATCTTCGCAGCAGCCGAGGGTGGCGGTGAGGAGCTGAAGCTGAGGCAAGCTGGCATGTGCCAGCGCCTGTGGGCCGCGCACGCCGCCGCGCCCGAGGTTCAAGCACAGCGCGCGAAGCGGCGCGCCGCTTAAGCTCTGGGCCAGCGCCTCAAGGCCTGGGCCGTCGAGGTCATTGCCAGACAGATCGAGCGTGTGGAGCTGATGCAGCCAAGGCGCGCGGGCCAAGGCCCGCGCGCCGCAGGCGCTGAGCGCGCAGCGCGACAGCGACACCTCGCGCAAGCTGACGGCGCGCGTCCAGGTCGCGAGCACGCGCGCGCCCGCATCGGACAGCGGGTTCTCACTGAGCGTGAGCGAGGCCAGCTGATCGAGCCAGGGGGCGCGTGACAGCGCTTGGGCAGCGCCAGCGTCGAGGCGGCTGGCGCGCGCGTCGAGGGCGCGCGCGCCGCCAGGGCGCGCGCACAGCGCCTCGATCAGCGCGCCCGCGCCAGCGGGCAAGCGCAGGCACAGGGCGTCAAGCGCGTCCACGCGGGCGAGCAGCGCGAGCAGCGCGTCAGGGCCAAGGCGCGCCTCGCGCAGCGTCAGGCGACGCAGCGCCCACGGCGTCTGGCCCAGGGCGCTGGCGGTTGACGGGTCGAGCGTCACGCCTGAGAGCGCCAGCGCGCGCAGCGCGGTGCAGCGCGTCAGCATGGCGCAGAGCCCCTGGCTGCCCAGCGGGTTATGCGACAGATCGACCTCGCGCAGGTGAGGCCACCAGGCGGCCTGTGAGAGCGCGAGCGCGGCGGCGTCTGTGACTGAAGCGTGGGTCAGCTCCAGGCGGCGCAGCCGCCAGGGCGCGCGCGCGAGCGCGCGCGCTTGGGCCTCGCTCAAGGGGGTGCGCGATAACACGAGGCCGCGCACATGATGCAGGGCGGGGGTGTTGACCAGGGCGTCAAGCTCGGCCACATCCAAGCGCTGCTCGCTTAAGTCGAGCGTCATCGCGATGGCGAGCCAGGGCGCAGGCGCGCCGCTCAAGCGCGCCTCGATCCAGCGCGCGGGCGCGATCTTGAGCGCGTCGGGCCAGCGCTCTAAACAAGACAGCACATAGGGCAGCTGCTCGGCCTCAAGGCGCGCAACGTCAGCGCGCTCTAACACCTCGCACAACGCGCGCCACGCGCGCTCCGAGGGCGAGCGCGCCAGCGCGCTGCGCAGCTCTCCAAACCACCCCCTCGGATCAAGCGGCGACATGACGGGGCTCCATCACGGTGACTCATGGGTCGGTTTTAGACTTCGCGGCGCTCGACGCTCACAAAGCCGCACTGAGGGTTGAGCTTAACGCGGTGCGAGCGCGCGCTCAACGTTGAAGATGCGCATCCTATGGCGCGCGTCCAGCGCGCGCGCTCACGAGGTTGTCATGAGGCGCAGCACGCGCGTCATCGGCAGCGCGGCCTCTAACATGAGCACGATCTCGCGCGTGCTCCAAGCCTCCGAGAGGTGCAGCTGCTCTAGCGCGCCGCCCCCAAAGACGACGATCAAGGCGCGGACCATCGCGTGGTCGATGCGCTGCTCATGCAAGCTCACCTCGCGCACCGTGTGGCGCCAGCTGCCCCGCTCCAGCGCGAGCAGATGCTCAGGCTTGAGCTCGCCGAGCGCGTCGAGCCGCAAGCGTTCAAGCGCTGGCAGGCGCGCTCGCGCGAGCCCCATGAGCAGCTCGCCGCCGCTGGCGCAGCGCGACAGATCCAGCTCACGCAGCGCGGGCGCCACCCATGCGCGCCAGCTTCGCAGCGACACATCAGCGAGCGTGTTACCGCTCAAGTTGAGGTGTGTGAGCGTGGCGAGGCCGTCGGCGGCGAGCAGCGCTTCGAGGTCAGGGCGATCGAGCGCACAGTGGCTCAGGGAGAGGGCGCGCAGCGCGGGCAGCGCCTCGTGTGACAGCACCTCGGCGAGCTGTGTGAGCGGGTTGCGATCGAGCGTGAGCGACTGAAGCGTGGCGGGCAGCGCCGCCCCTGACGGGTTCGCCGTGGAGAGCTGGTTCGCGCTCAGATCGAGCGAGGTGAGCGCGGGCCAAGGATGACGCAGCATCAAGGCCACGCCCGCGTCGCCGAGCGCGTTGTCCGCGAGGTTGAGCTGATGCAACGTGGTGGCCCACGGCGCGCGTGCGAGTGACGCGCCCCCGGACGCGCCCTCAGCGCCCACCTGGGCCAGTGAGAGCGTGCGCAGCGCGGGCAGCGGCGCGTCACACAGCGCGTCGATGCCAGTCGCGCCGATGGGACAGCGCGCCAAGCTCAGCCACGTCAACCCCGCCAAGCGCGCGAGCTGGGCTGCGCCCTCACCGGTGAGCGGGTTGGCGGCGAGGTTGAGGTGTCGCAGCGAGGACCAGTCCGCGTGCCAGAGCAAGCGGCGCAGCAGCGCGTCGTCGAGGTGAGCGTCTTGTAAGGTGAGCGTCTGGAGCTGTGAGAGCCAGGGCGCGCGCGTGAGCGCGTCGATCGCCCCGACGCTCATCACACAGCCGTCCAAGCGCAGATCGCGCAAGCTGGCGCCATCACTCGCGTCCGCGAGCGCCTGCACGGCGCGCACGTTGAGCGTGTTGTGGCCAAGATCGAGCTGCGTCAGCCTGGCGAGCATGCCCGAGCTGACCATCGCCTCAACGCCTGCGGCGCCGAGCCCGTTGCGGCGAAGGCGCAACGCGCTGACGCGTCCCATAAAGGAGGCGCGTGTGAGCGAGCGCATCCCCTCGTCATTGATGTTAGCGTTGGTGAGGTCCACGCGGCGCAGATCGAGCTGGCCGAAGACCGCCTCCAGCGGGCGGATCGAGCGCGGCCCCAGCCAGCGCCCGCCAAAGGAGAGGCTGCGCGTGGCGAGCATGTGAGGGCCGATGCGGCCCTTCATCATGGCGTCCATCCAGGCAGGCGGCGCCTCGCACAGGGCGTCAGGCCAGCGGCGCGTGCAGCCGATCACATAGGGCATGATCGTGTCGCGCAGCTCATAGGGATCGGGCCATCGCTCAAGCATCGCGCACAGCGCCTGCCAGCGCGCCGCGTCAGCCTCCCCTTGCAGCAGCGCGCGCACATCACCAAAGCTTAACGTCGTCATGCGCTGACCTCCTCACCCTCAGGCGCCATCTTGGCGCGCGTGCGCCCAGCGTGCAAGTCAGGTGAGGGGGAGCTTTGATGCTCACACGATCATCAAGCGGGGTGACGCAGCCAGACGCCTGGCGCGCCCGGCGCCAGGCTAAAGCGCGCGCTGAGCGCGCGCAGCTGCGCCTCATCGAGCGGGTTGTGTGTGAGCACGAGCTTGCGCAGCGCGGGCAGTGATTCAGGCGACAGGAGCCAGCGCAGGGCGCCCGCGTCGATCTGCGCGACCTGCAGCTCCAGCACCTCCAGCGCGGGCCAGCACACGCCCTTGCACAGCGCGCGCGCGCCCTGCTCCCCGAGCGGTGTGACGTTGATCGCGAGCTGACGCAGCCCCTCGCGCCAGGGGCCGCGCGCCAGCGTCCACAGGCCCGCCGCGCTCAAGCCCGCGCCTGACAGATCGAGCGACTGGAGCGCGCGCAGCGCGTCGGTGGCGGCCAGCAGCTCCAGGCCTTGATCCCCGATAGGGTTTCGCGACAGGTTGAGCTCGCTCAACGCGTGGGCCTGCCCAAGCCACATCAGCTCGCCCACATGCGCCGCCTGGAGCTGATTTTGGCTCAGATCGAGCGCGGTGAGGGTGCGGCCATCGAGCACGCCGCGCAGCTGCTCCAAGCGGCGCGCGAGCCCCATGCCGCGCAACCCCAGCGCGCGCAGGCGCGGCCACGCGGTGGCGCTGACGAGCAGCGCGTCGATCGCGTCGGCGTCGAGGTCGCAGCCGCCAAGCTCCAGCCCCTCCAGCTGGCGCAGCGGCTCGCTCCAGGCCAGCGCGGCGGCGCCCGCCCAGTCAAGAGCGCAGCGCACCAGCGTGAGCTGACGCAAGCTGGCGAGCGTGGGCGCTTGCCCGAGCACCTGCAAGGCGCGCGCGCTCAAGCGCGCGTGGCCAAGCTCAAGCGCGGTGAGCTGCGAGGTGAAGGGGGCCTCCACCAGCGCCTCCAGACCCGGCGCGCCCAGGGGGTTGGCGCCCAAGCACAGGGTGCGCAGCGCTGGCAGCTGAGCCACCGCCACGAGCGCGCCCAGATCCTCATCTTGGAGCTGACAGGCGCGCAGCGTGAGTGACGCCAGGCGCGGCCAGCAGGCGTAGCCCAGCAGCTCACGCACCACGCTTGAGGCGAGGGGGCAACCCTGCAACACCAGCGCGCGAGCCTGCGCGTGGGCGCTCACGGCCAAGCGCGCGGCCTGTTCTTGGGTCAAGCGCACGTCGCTCAGCTCAAGGGTAGCGCACAGGCTCAAGCGCAGCGCGGCATCCAGCGCGCCGCCCATGGCGGCGCGCGTCCAAGCGACGGGCGCGGGGCGCGCGGCGTTTTGCCAGCGGGGGCTGGCGAGGATCACATCACGGGCATAGGGCAGCGCCTGCTCGCTGAGCGCCTGAGCGTCGAACCCATCGAGCGCGTCGAGCGCTCTGGCCCACAGCAGCGCCTCCTCACCGCCGCCCTGGAGCGCCTCGCGCAGCTCACCAAAACCTCGCATCATCACCTCGCGCGCGCACAGCGCGTTGGAGCCAGCCCACGCGGCGACGCTACCGGAGGCGATCGGGCGCGACAAGCGGCGTGCGACGCAGCGCGCTGACAACCTCAGCAGCCACGCGGCTATCACACGCATGGCAGGCGGCGCTCACGCCTGCTCCAGCGCGCGACGCTCAGTCGAGCGGCCCCGTCCTCACGGCGGCTTGCAAGGCGGCGATAAAGCGCAGCGACTGCTCCTCCATCATGGCCATGCGATCGGTCACGTCGAGCGCGTCGAGCGCGCGGCGCAAGAAATCGGAGTCATGCAGCGACACGAGCCCGGCGAGGCGGTCGCTGATGAGGCCCACATCAGCGTCGCTCTGGGCGTAGCGCTGCAGCGCTGTGGCGGCGTCAGGGTGCGCGGCCCCGAGGCTCGCGATCATCTGGCTGAAGCGGTCCAAGCGCTCGCGCGCCTCAGGCTCGGGGGGATAGTTCGAGGCGACAGGGGACACGTCGACGCGGGCGAAGGCTTGGCCTGGGGCGACGTGGCGCTCACCTAAGCGCACGCGGCCGATGCCCGCGAAGGTGATCTGATAGAGGCCTGAAGGATCTTGGCGATGATCCGCGACCAGGGCCAAGCAGGCGATGGCGTGCAGGGCCAAGGTGGTAGCATCGGTTTCTTGCTCGGGGCGCAGCTGGGCGAGCACGACCAGCTCGCGGCTCTGGTGGATTTCTTGGAAGACGGCGGCGATCATCGGATCGCGCGTGGTCCAGATGGCGGCGCCGCCGGGCATGACGAGCTGCTGCGTCAGGGGCAGATAGAGGCAGGACTGCATCAGCAGCGATGGCACCTCAAACAAGAAACCTCTCATCTCACTCATGCTCGCGCCCTCGCTCGCTACACAACCTCGCCAGCACCTCCAAGGCGCGTCATGCTCTTTATGTAGGGCCAGCGGGCCTGACTTCCCAGAGAAAAGCTCATGGCAGCCCCCCGCCGCTGTCTCCGCGCCACCCGCGCCAGCTGATGCGCACCAAGTGGAGCCGCGTCGAGGCGCCATGTGAGCGGCGCCACTGGGAGATGGAGGGCTAAAGCCCGACGCGCGCCGCCGTGACGCAGCGCGCGGCGCTTGAGGGCAGCGAGGAGCTGGAGGTGTCCTGGCGCGAGCTGCGCGATCGCGCGCGCTGGGAGCCGGGCTGGCGATGAGGCGCTGAGCTGGCTAGACAACACGGCGCATGCGCGTCAAAGTGGAGCGCGCGATGATTGATTGAAGGCCTTGTGGTTTAGGGAGTGTTCATGGCCCCCCCCTCCTCTCCTCTGTCTATCTTGTTCGTCGGCGCGGGCGCGGTCGGGCA
>CAYXWB010000173.1:0-11240 GCA_964468515.1 uncultured Bradymonadales bacterium
GGCGCGCCGCCGCATCGCGCGTGGCCGCCTCCTCGTCTTGGCGCCCAGTCGCAGCGCTCGCTCACTCGCCGATCAGCTCAAACGCGCCCTCCACGACGATCTCAGCGGGCGCCCAGGGGCCGCCGTCAACCTGCTGAGCGCGCAAGGTGAAGCGCATCGTGCCTGTGGCGCGTTGGTCGCGCGCGCTGCTCAGCGCGATCCAGCCCTGTGGCTCGCCATAAGCGGTCTCCACAAAGAGATCGGTCCTCTCCTGCTCAACCCGGGCGCTCTTGAGCGCGACGCCCTGCCCCTCACGCGCGAGCGCGCGGGTGGCGTCGCGCAGCGGCGCTTGCACCTCATCTGCGAAGTCACACTGGGGGCTGTCGAAGCTCTGGAAGACCAGATAGCCCAACCTGCCGAGCGCGTCAGGGCGCAGATCGGCGAGGGTGATGAGGCAGTGCGCGGGCTCCTCGGCGGCGTCCACAGGGCTGAAGGTGGCGTAGCCTAGGCGCAGGGCGTCAAGCGTGAAGCGATCGTCCGCCTCAAAGCTCACGCTGAAGCTGCCGCGATAGTTGGGGTGGTTAGGGTTGTCGCGCGCGTCATGCGTGTCAGGATCATACTCGGGGAGGGTGGGTGGGGGGCGCATGACAGGCGGGTTATCGGGCGATGTCTCTGGCGGGCGCGGCTCATACTCATAGGGAGGCGGGGGGGTGTAGCCATCCTCATCAGGGTCGCCCCCCTCATCAAGGGGGATGAGGCAGCCGAGCAGCGCGAGCAGCGCAGGGGCGGCGATGAGGGCGTTGGCCATGCGACGCGTCATGCAGGTTCCTCGGGGCAAGGGGGCGGCGCGCGAGCGCGCGGATGAGGACGAGTGTGACAAGAACTTGAGCGCGTGGCGAGGTTCTTGTGCGCGACCCGAGCCCGCGCGGGTTTGACGTCGCTCGTGTGATAAATCTTCTCTTTTTGTGTGGTTTTTTCATTGATGTGTCGTGAATAGATCGCTCAAGCCCGCGTCTGACATGTGTGAGATTGATGAAACACGCGTCTGCATCAAGACGCTCCTGCGCTGCCTTTGACTGAGAGACCCCCCATGACCACGCACCTGACCAAGCTGATCGTGACGACCTTCGCGGCCGCCCTCTTCATGCCTGCGGTGCAGCTGGTGGAGCTGCCTGACGCGGAGGCGTTCGGCGCGCTGTCGCGCTCGCGCAGCGGTGGCAAGCGCTCCCACGCGTCAAGCAAGTCGAGCAGCAAGTCCAAGAGCAAGTCCAAGAGCAGCTCGTCAAGCCGCAGCAGCGCGGTGGCGCCTAGGCCGAGTCACACCTCGCCGACCTACAGCCAGCCGAGCCGCCCGACGGTGACCCGCACGCCAGTCCACTCGACCACGCGCACGCCAGTCCACTCGACCACGCGCACGCCAGTTCACACGACGACGCGCACGCGCGGTGGTCGCACCACGGTGACCACCCGCACCCCCAGCCACACCACCCGCACGCCCTCGCGCACGACCGTGTATCCGCGCGGCGGCGGTGGCGTCGTGTATGAGGAGCGCTACGACGCCCCAGGCCATCGCACCACGACGCGCCGCACGCGCACGCGCCGCTCAGGCCACCGGGTCTACAGCTCGCCATCACGCGTGACGATCTACGATCGCACGCCGCCGCCCGCGCATCACCACACCTACCGCAGCACCCGCACCACCGTGACGCGCACCACGCCTTTGCCCCTGCACAGCCGCACCGAGGTCCACTATCACAACACGGCGCCCGTGGATGAGCCCTACTATGGCAGCGACACGAGCGGCGGCTCGACGGTGACCTCGACCTCGCAGAGCTCGGCTGCGCGCGGTGACTCAGGGCCTGAGGGCTACGTCACGGGTGGCTTCGGCTTGAGCGGCTTCGCCTCATCACAGGTGGCCTCGGATGCGCTGCCTGGCTACGGCTTTAACCTGGGCATCGGCGCTAAGTCAGGCTGGGTTGGCGGTGAGGTCGGCTTCAACATGAACGGCTATCGCCTGGACCCGGCCGCGTCGGCCAGCGACATGACCATGATCGGGCTGGCCGTGGATCTGAAGCTGCAACCCTCGCTCAGCTTCATCGAGCCGTTCCTCATGGTCGGCGTGGGCGGGCAGGTCTTCAGCGACTATGTCATCAATGAGTCGGCGGTCGGCGGCCAAGGGCGCATCGGCGCGGGCGTGGATCTGCGCTTTGACCAGCTCGCGCTGACCTTGCAGTACCTCTACACCTCAGATGGGCTGCTCGGTAATGAGGCCATCTACCAAGATGGCATGTTACGCTCCAACACAGAGACGGTGAGCGTCGGCCTGAAGCTCTACTTCTAGTGCGCGCTAGGTTTGGCCTCATCAGCCGCTCGGAGGCTCGCCGCGTGCACGCGGCGAGCCTCCATGTTTCTGTAAGGCTTTCTTCTGGACTTCACTACGAGGGGCGGTTACAACATGACAGGCGAGCGCATGGCGCCTAGCCCAAGCACCCCTCACGTGCCTCCTCCCCCACAAGCTTGCATCACCCTCGCTCACCCTCATGTGGGGTCGCGTGGCGGTCATGACGCCGGGAGAAGGCGCGCGTAGCGCATGGCGCGCTCGTGAAGGCCAGCTACCTCGAACAAGCATCGCAAAGGTGAGAGAAATTGAGTTCGCGCGGCGGATACGTACTCAAATTCATCTCTGGGAAGTACCAGGGCGGTGAGTTCCCGCTGGAGATGGACTCCGAGATTGTCATCGGTCGCTCCAGCGATCTTGACATGGTGCTTGTGGAGGACATGGTGTCACGTCGTCATGCCAGGATCACCTCGTATAACGGGGAGATCGGCATCGAAGACTTCAACAGCACCAATGGCACCTTCGTCAATGGCGAGCGCGTCAACAAGGCGCGGCTCAAAGAGGGCGATCGTATCTTGGTGGGCACCAACATCATCAAGCTCGTCCACCGCGACACGCTTGATCGTGAGCGCGAGCGCGACGTCAGCTTGCCCCCCGGCTCCCCTCAGCTCGGAGGTAACAACCCCGGCTCCATGCAGGCCACCAACCCCAACGCGAACACCTTGCCTCCGCCTCGCGGCCAAGGCACCGTACGCGGTGGCCCCACCGTCATGGGCACCATCTCCGGCCTCATTGATGAGGTGCCCCTGCCCGACCTGCTGCAGCTGTTCTCCACCAGCAAGAAGTCTGGCGTGCTCATCATCCACGCGGATGACACCGGTAAGGTCTTCTTGCGCGAGGGGCGCGTCTACTTCGCCACCATCAACGATGACCCCACCATCGATCCCTACAAGGTCTTCTATCGCCTCATGGGCTGGAAGAGCGGCCACTTCTCGCTGGAGCACCCCACCGGGGAGAGCTTCCAGAACGAGATGAATGAGTCCGTCGAGGGCCTCATGATGGAGGGGATGCGCATCCTGGATGAGGTCCACGCCCTCGGTGATGATGTCCCTGACACCCAGAGCCACCTCATCATCCCCAAGCCCCTCAACCCTGATCTCAGCGTCCTCAAGCCCGAGCAGCTCGCCGTGTTCCAGCTCGCCTTCAACCATGGGCGCACCTCGCAGGTCTTGAACAAGAGCGAGATCAGCGACGTGGAGACGATGCAACACCTGCTCTATCTGATCCGCAACAGCTACCTGCGCGTCGGCTGACCTCCGCCGCCGCTGCGGTGTCTGCCCTCATGCGGCGCGCCCCTCCAGGCGCGCCGCTTCGCTCTGCGCGTGCTCGCCGCGTCGCCGTGCGCTAAGCTCTCCCCTGCGCTTGCGCTACCTCCCCCTTAGTCGCCTATGCGCCCGCTGGAGGCCCCCATGTCCAACTCGTCTGAGCCCTGGCGCCAAGGGCCGCCGCCCCAAGGCGCCATCCGCGTCCCCCCGCACAATGATGAGGCTGAGCGCAGCCTGCTCGGCGCCATCTTCCTCGACAATCGCGTCGTCGATGAGATCTCCAGCATCGTCATGGTCGAGGACCTCTATCGCGAGAGTCACCGCCACGTCTATCGCGCCATGCTCGCGCTCTATCAGCGCGGCGAGGCCATCGACGTGATCACGCTGGCCGATTATCTCCAAGCTGAGGGGATGCTTGAGGGCGTCGGTGGGCCCAACTTCTTGGCGCGCCTGGCCAATGAGGTCCCCAGCGCCGCCAACGTCAGCTACTACGCCACGATCGTGAAGCGTAAGGCGACCTTACGTAACTTCATCGGCACCGCTGAGGGCCTCATCGAGCAGTGCTATCAGGACGTGACCGACTTCGAAGGGTTCATGGATGACGCCGAGCGTCAGCTGTTCTCGATCACGCAGTCTGGCGCGCAGAAGTCGTACTCGACCATGCGCGAGGTGATCAAGGAGGCCTTCCAGCAGATCGAGAACCTGTACCGGCGCGCGGAGCAGGTCACGGGCGTCTCCTCGGGGTTCGCGGACCTCGATGAGATCACCGCCGGGTGGCAGCCCTCAGACCTCATCATCATGGCCGCGCGACCTGCCATGGGCAAGACCGCGCTCACGCTCAACATGGCCTGTCATGCGGCGCTTGAGCGCAAGACGCCCGTCGCCTACTTCAGCCTTGAGATGGCCAACGTGCAGCTCGCCATCCGCGTGCTCTGCAGCGAGGCGCGCATCGATCAGTCCAAGCTGCGCACAGGGCGCATGACCGAGCAAGAATGGGCGCGCCTGATCAAGGCCGCTGGCCTGCTGTCAGAGGCGCCATTCTTCTTGGATGACACCCCCGCGCTGCCCATCATGGAGTTTCGCTCCAAGGTCCGTAAGCTCAAGGCCGAGCACGACATCGGCATCATCTTCATCGACTACTTGCAGCTCATGAAGGCTCCTGGCCGCAACATCGGCAGCCGCGAGCAAGAGATCGGTGAGATCTCGCGTAACCTCAAGGGGATCGCTAAGGAGCTGAACGTCCCGATCATCGCGCTTGCCCAGCTCAACCGTGGCGTCGAGCAGCGCGCGGACAAGCGCCCCATGAACAGCGACCTGCGTGAGTCCGGCTCCATTGAGCAGGACGCCGACATCATCAGCTTCATCTACCGCGATGAGGTCTACAACCCCGAGAGCGAGGACAAGGGCATCGCGGAGATCATCCTGGGCAAGCACCGTAACGGCTCGCTCGGCACCGTGCGCCTCAAGTTCTTCGGCTCTTACACCCGCTTTGAGAACCTCGCCCCCGACCTGGAGTGAGCGCGCGCTGGGGCGCCGCCCGCGCGTGAGCGCGCGGGCGGCGTCCTCACCCGCAGCGAACGCGCGCGGCGCGCTTAGCAGGCACAACCTCTAGCGCGGTGCGTCGTTAACCTAGATTTTATGCGGGGATCGTCCAAGTCACGTTGTCACTTGCAGCGGCGCGACCGCGCTTAAAGCGCGGTCGCTAGCTGACAGACGCTAGCGCGGCGGCGCTGGGATGATGGCGCCCGCTGGATCGGCGCTGAAGGCGGCGCGCGCCTCTAAGTTGAAGCTGCCCTTCAGATCCGACCACGCCTCAGGCCAGCGCACCTCACGCAGTGAGGCGGTGAGGGGGTGCTTGGGCAGGGGGCCTGGGGACTTGAGGCTGAGGGTGCCCTCTGGTGAGGGCACGAGCGGCTCGGCCACGCCGCGCGTCACAAAGAACAAGCGCGCCTCATGCGCGTTGGGATGGGCCAGCGCTTGGGCCAGCGTGACCTCTAGGTTGAGCCCGCTGCCGTGCAAGTGCGCGGGCGCGCGCGCCGCCACGCGGATGCTGCGCGTGGCGTCGATGAGCATGTCCATCACATACATCGCGTCAGCGACGCGGGCGCTGTGCACGGGGCCGCTGAGCTGCTGGCTGCCCGCGCGCAGCACATAGCGCCCCGTGGTGAAGCAGCCGAGCTTGCCAAGCTCGGCCTCCGGCAGCACAGGCTGCGGCGGCCCATCAAAGCTCGCGTGGAAGGCCCCGTCGACGCCCGCCACCGTGACCTCACCTGCGAGCCGCGTGTCATCGCTGTGGGTGAGGGTGAGCTGGACCTTGGCGCCCGCCTGTCGGGCGTCCTCGACCTCATAAGTGCCCACAACGAGGCCCTTGAGCGGCAGCGCCAGCGCGGGGGTGTGCTGCCACGGCGCGTCGGGCGCATCGCGCGCCGCGTAGAGCACCTGGAGCGCCACGCCGTCGTGACACAGGCTCGCGCCGATGGCGCGCACGGGCAACACCTGGGTGGCATCTTTAGCGGTGAACGCGCCGATATGCGCCGCCTTGAGGGCGGCGCGCATCAGCGCGAGCGGCCTCACGGGGCGCGCCGCAGGCGCGTCCAGGGCGAGCGGCGCACGCTGCGCGTGCGCCGCGTCAGGAGCCAAGGTGGTGGCGCTGGCCGTGGCCGGGGAGGGCGCGTCAGCGCGCCCTCGGTCACAGCCCAGGCCTGCGCCACACGCGATCAGCGTGATGATCGCGGCGCGTCTCATTTGGGGAAGAACTCCCAGTCATCGACCGGGCGATTCTTGCGGGCCATGGCGACCATGTAGGCGTCCAGCGCGACGATCACCGAGAAGATGTACCCCAGGCCACAGGTCACGAAGGTCGCGACGAGGATGACGATCCCCTTGGTCACCTGCCCGAGCATGATGTGGCCCACACCCGGCAAGAAGACCGACAGGATGATCGCGATGATGTCGTTGCTGTCGGGCTGATTGGCGGTCGTCATGTGGTGAGGCGGCTGGTGCGTCATGGGGTGGTGGGGTTGCTGATAGCCGCTGCCAGGCATGCGCCGGCCCGGGCCTTGGCCCGGACCTGGACCTGGCTGCGCGCCCCAATCACCGGAGGGCGCGCCTTGGGGGCCGCCCTGGTAGCCGCCTTGGGGGCCGCCCTGGTAGCCGCCTTGGGGCGGGCCACCTGCGGGCTTGCCCCACTCATCGTCGCGGACCTCGTGCAAGGGCTTGGGCGCGCTGGCGTCATCCCAGCCCTGACCGGGGGGAGGGAGGTGGCCATCAGCGCCGGGAGACTTGGGGCGGTTCCAATCATCTTGAGACATGACTTTAGGGCTCCTGCAAAAGAGGGAGGATCTAGAGCTGAACGCCAGTGCCGACGATCGCCTCGATCGCCTCCACCTGCTTGGGACAAGACGCGGTGAGGATGTCAGGGCCTTGAGCCGTGATCAACACGTCATCTTCGATGCGCACGCCTACGCCGCGCAAGCCTTGAGGCGCGCGCTCATCGTTGGCGGGGATGTAGAGGCCAGGCTCAATGGTGAGCACCATGCCGGGCTGGAGCGTGTGCCACTGGCCGTCCTCGGCAAAGTAAGGCCCGACGTCATGGACGTCGATGCCAAGCCAGTGACCCACCCCATGCGGATAGTATTTCTTGTAAGCGAGCGTCTCAATGAGGCCGTCCAGCTCGCCATCAAGCAGCTTGAAGTGGACCATCGCTTCGGTGAGCTGGCGCACGGTGCGCTGCTGAAGCTCGTTGTAGGGCAGGCCGACCTGACAGGCCGCGATCGCGGCCTCCTCGACCTCCAGCACGGCCTGATACAGCTCGCGCTGGGCGCCCGTGAACTTGCCGTTGGCGGGGAAGGAGCGCGTGATGTCGGCGGCATAGTAGTCCAGCTCGCAGCCCGCGTCGATGAGCACGATGTCGCCGTCTTGGATGAGGGCGTCGTTCTCCACGTAGTGCAAGATGGTGGCGTTATCGCCCGCGCCCACGATGGAGGTGTAGGCGGGGTAGCTCGCGCCGCTGCGACGGAAGTGGTACTCGACGATGGCCTGGAGCTGATACTCGGCCATGCCAGGCTTGCAGGCGCGCATCGCCAGCTCATGCGCGTCGGCGGTGATCTGAGCGGCGCGGCGCATCACGTCTAGCTCAGCGGCCGACTTGTGCAAGCGCGCGCGATGCAGCAGATCGCGCGCGTCGCGGATGACGCCCGGCGCCGCAGGCGGCGCGTTGCGTCGGTGGCGCAGCTGGCGGGTGTAGCCGACCACGCGCATGTCAAACTGGGCGTCGACGCCCAGCGTGTAATAGAGCGTGCATCGGCTGGCCAAGAGGGAGGGGAGCACGACGTCGAGCTGATCGAGGGTGTAGGCGCGATCGGCGCCAAAGCGCGCCTGCGCGCCCTCGACGCCCGCGCGCCGTCCGTCCCACTGCTCACGCTCAGGATCGCGCGCGCGCACGAACATGAAGACCGAGCCGTCGGCGTGACCTGGGGCGATGACGACCACCGCGCCGGGCTCGCGAAAGCCGGTCAGATAGAGGATGTCGCTGGAGGCGCGGTAGATATAGTGGCTGTCGTGTGAGCGCTGACGCTCAGGCGGCGCGACCAGGATCAGCACGCCGTCATCGCCGATCTCCTCGATCAGGCGCGCGCGGCGCGCGGCGTAGTCTTCGGCGGGGATGTGACTCATGGGCTGCTCGTTCCTGGGCCAGAGGTGAGAGGTGAGGGGCACATCATCGTGCGTCATCGTCTCACGCTTGTAACAGAGACGCCAGGGCCAGGCCAAGCCAGAGCCGATGCCTCTTGGTCGTCTCAAAGTGGCGAGCACCGTGTGGCGTCTCGTGGCGCTGGACAGCCTCGACAAGGTGTGCTTGTTGTGTGAGCCCGCGCGCTCGCGCGGGCGTCGTCAACACATCGGCTCTTGGTGGGGCCGAGCGTGAGGTGGGGCCGACGTGACGAGAGGGCATCAGCCGCCCGCGCTTATGGCGAGTCGCGGTGAATGAGAGTGAGAGCGATGAGCGATGACAGGTTTGAGGATGTGATCGAGCTGCGCCAAGCCGTCGACGCGCTGCGCGCGCTCTCACCGGGGGGCCTCAAGGGGCTGCCCAGCGAGCTCGCCGCGCCGCTGTCGCGCGATGATTACGCGCGCGCGTTGGCCGTGGCGAACGCCGCATGGGGCAAAGGTGGTCCGCAAGATCGCGCCGCCGCGCTGCGCTACGCGCTGCTGTTGCAAGGCCGCGAGCTGCTCGACGAGGCCACCAACGTCATCCGCAAGGCGCTGGCCTATCACCAGCAAGACGTCCCGCTGCAGCTGGCTCAGGTCCAAGGCCTCATGCTCGCTGAGCAAGACGAGGCCGCGCTGGGCCTGCTCGACGGGCTGCGTCAGGTCAACCCCACCGATCCTCGCTACTGGGGCTTCATGGGCGATCTGTACCTCGACGTGGACTACCTCGATGACGCGATCGCCTGCTACCAGCGCGCGCTGGAGCGTGGCACCAAGGACGCCGACTTGGCGTGGCGCTTGGGCCGCATCCTGATCGATGAGGGCCGCATCTTTGATGCGGCTGGCGCCTTTGAGCGCGCCGCGCGGCTTGAGCTGACGGAGCCCGCGCTGTGGATGCAAGCTGGTGACGCGTGGATGGAGGCCGAGGCCTACGATCGCGCCAGCGAGTGCTTCGGCCGCGTCACGCGCTTGGAGCCCGAAGAGGAGGTCGGCTGGCTGAGCTGGGGCGCCGCGCTGCACGCCGATGGCCAGCTGCAAGCCGCCCGCAAGGCGCTGGAGCGCGCCACAAAGCTTGATCCGATGGAGCTCAACGCGTGGCTGCTGCTCGGCCACGTCGTGCGCGAGATGGGCTTCGCCGAGGAGGCCTCGCACCACTTCCAGCGCGTGCTCCAGGTGCGCCCCGAGGATCTGGAGGCCACCTTAGGTCTGGCTGACACCGCCATTGATCTGGGCGATCTCACCCAGGCCCTTGAGCACGCGCGCCGCGCGGTGCAGATCGACCCGGAGCTCGCGGACGCGCACTTCTTGGTCGGGGTGGTCCAGCGCGAGCTGCACCGGCTCGATGAGGCCGAGGCCGCCTTCTCACGCGCCGTGGCGCTGGCCGAGGGCGAAGATCCTGACATGGTCGTCGCGCTCGCCACGGTGCGGCTGCTTCGCGGTGAGGCGCTGAGTGAGGTGGAGGCCATGCTCGACGCGCAGGCCGAGGGCTGGCGCGAGGTGCCCGCGCGCGCCCTGGAGATCGGCCAAGCGCTCGTGCGTCGTCAAGACCCCCAAGCGCTCGCCTGGATTGACGCCCTCACCTCGCAGACGCCCTCGCCATGGTGGGACGCGCTCATCGCGCTGCTGGCCTTTGTGGCTTCAGCGCAGCAAGGTGCGGACCTTGTGCCGGTGCGCGCGCGCTTTGACGCGGCGATGGCGCGCGTCAGCGCGTCGGACATGCCGTGGCGCTTTGACGCCTTGGAGGGGCCGCTGCGCAGGCTTGAGCGCGAGCCGCGTCGTCAGGCCGAGCAGATGATCCGCGCGCTGGAGGGGTGAGGTTCGCGCTTGCCTGATGGGGGCGGTTGTTCGTAGAGTCACAGCGAGCGGCTCATGATGCCTGCGCGCCGTGTCACACCCTGGTGAGGGCGCGATCACGATCCTCTTTGACGGATGAGGCCTCCTTTGGCGAGCACGACGACTCAGGCGCCCCTTGAGGCTTGGACCCCCGCCGCGCTCGACGCGCTGGACTGGTCCGATCTGACCCCCTCGCACCCCGAGCCGCGCGCCGATGTGACGCACGATGAGGGGTTCTTCTCATCGTGGGATGGCGCGCGGCTGCTTTGGCGGTCGTGGCAGGCGCCGTCGCCGCGCGGGCGCGTGCTGCTGATGCATGGCTACGGTGAGCACTCGGGGCGCTATGAGCATGTGGCGGTGGGCTTAGCGCGCGCGGGCTATGATGTGATGGCCATCGACGCGCGCGGTCACGGCCGCAGCGAGGGGCCGCGCGGTCACGTCGCGCGCTTTGATGACTATGTGGCCGATCTTGACGCCGCGCGCGCGCAGCTCGTGGGGCGCTGGGGCGAGTCGCATGGGCCGCTGTTCGTGCTGGGTCACTCCAATGGGGGGCTCATCACGCTGCGCTACGCGCTGCGCGCGCCCAAGGATGTGCGCGCGTTCGTGGTCACCAGCCCGCTGTGTGGCATCGCCGTCAAGGTGCCCGCCTGGAAGTCGGCCGCAGGTCGCCTCATGAGCAAGGTGTGGCCCACGCTCTCACTGCCCACCGAGCTGCCCCCCGAGCATGTCTCGCATGATGAGGGCGTGGTCGCCGCTTATAAGGCCGACCCGCTGGTCCATGGCGTCTCGACCGCGCGCTGGTTCACCGAGGTGCAGCAGGCGTGCGCGGATCTTTATGAGCGCGCGGGCAGCATCTCACAGCCCGTGCTAGCGCTCTTGGCGGGCGATGACAAGCTGGTGGACGCGGCGCAAGGCCAGCGCGTGTTGGCGCGCATCACGAGCGCGTCCAGCGAGCATGAGCTCTTTGAGACGCGCTACCATGAGCTGCTCAACGAGCCCGAGTGGCAGGACACCTTGCGCCGCATCATCCTGTGGATGGAGCAGCGCCGCCTGGAGGC
>CAYXWB010000174.1:0-11238 GCA_964468515.1 uncultured Bradymonadales bacterium
GTGGGCAGCTCTGCCTGGACGTTGGTGGCAGGGTGATCACAGCCGAGCTGAACGGCGACGAGGGCGCACAGCGTGAGCAGTGCCTTGACGCGATGCATCGAGCGCTCCTTGGCTGAGAGCAGGGTGATGGTCACTGGCGCGACGCGCGCGCGTTGACGGTCTTACCTTCCCAGCTCTGATTGTTCAAGGCTTGGACAATATCATACAAATAGTCGGCGCGCACCTCGACCAGCGCGCGCTGCGGCTCAAGCTGGACCTGACCAAAGTCCTCCTCATCCATCCCTGACATGAACGTCGCGAACTCCAAAAACGCGTCGCGATCTTGGAACATGTCACGGCCCAGGTTGATGATCATGCGACCCATATCCATCGCGGGGCGCCCCGCAGGCGCAGGTGCCACGGGCTCCACGTTGCGACGCAGCGTCTGCGCGCTGCGCCCCTCCTGACGCGCGGGCTCCGGGCGCGCAGGGGCGGGCGCGCGCGTCACAGGCGCGGTCGCCTCGCGCGCTTGGCTTGGCTGGGCGCTGGTCTCCTCATCGCGACGACCGCCCCGGCGGCGCCGTCCGCGCCCACGACGATCCTCACTGTCAGCTTGCGGCGAGGAGATGGCCGCCATCACGCTCAGCTCGGGGTGGCGCGCGGCCGACTCCACGGGCGGCGCGCTGCGATCGCGACCGCGGCGACGCCCTTGGCGCTCCTCGTCACGACCGTTGCGTGCGTCACGAGGCGTCTCTTGCTCCTCGCGCGCGATGGGCGCATCACGCACGACGCGCTCCTCACCGGTGGCGCGATCCTCGCTTATGACACGATCCTCACGAGGCGCGCGATCTTCGCGAGGCGCGCGATCTTCGCGGGGAGGACGCGGCGTGCGTGAGCCCCGGATGGGCAGCTCATCGCGCGCGGGCAGCTCCTCACGCGCGGGGGTCATCGCTGGGGGCGCCGCGGTGTCCATCGCGGGCACCTCATCGTAGCGCTTGGGCAGGACCATACGAGCTGCCTCCTCGGGGGTGGGCGTCTCATTATAAGCGCTCGCCGCCGACGCCTCAGGCGCTTCTCTCTCGTCTTGTGCGTCCTGCGCCTCGTCTTCGCGCTCGATCTCCACAGGCGCCAGATCTTCGACCAGTTCTTGGGCTGCGGGCTGCGCCTTGAGCGCCTCGCTCGGCGCACCAGTCAGCGCGCGCTCGGCCAGGGCGAGGGCGCGGGCTACGAGCTTGACGCGCGCGCTGCTCGGCGCGGGCGCGCCCTCAGCTTGCAACAGCAGGCGCGCGAGGCCCAGCTGCGGGCCGTGATTGACGCCCGCCACCGCGTCAAAGCGCGCGCTCAGCGTGTCGAGCTGGCGCTGCTGGCGGCGCGCGCTGATCTCCTGCGTGCTGGGCAGCGTGTGCTCCTCAATGGGCGCGTCACAGCGGCGCTGGATCTGGATGAACTGCACCATCTCCGGCGGCGACAGCAGGCTGATCGCCTTACCCTTCTTGCCCGCGCGGCCCGTGCGACCCGTGCGGTGCATGTACACATCAGGGGAGTCGGGCAGGGTGTAGTTGATGACGTGGCTCAAGTCCGAGATGTCAATGCCGCGCGCGGCCACGTCCGTCGCCGCGATGTAGCGCAGATCGCCCGAGCGCAAGCGCGCCAAGGTCTGCTCACGCTCCTTCTGGGCGAGGTCGCCGTTGAGCACCTCGATCGGGTAGCCGTGGCGCTGTAAGAAGTTGTTGACGAGGAACGTGTCAGCCTTCGTGTTCGCGAAGATGATGGCCGTCTCGGGCTCCTCGTACTCCAGGATCTTGACCAGATCACGCATGCGCGCGACGCCGCCGACCTTGATGAAGGTGTGCGCCACGTCGGTGTTCGCCAGCGAGCTCTCAGAGAGGTTGATGAACTCCGGGTAGAACAGCATGCGGCGCGCCAGCGCGCGGACCTCATCGGGCACCGTCGCCGAGAACATCAGGCTGTGACGCTCCTCGGGCAGGTACGCGAGGATCGCGTGCAGATCGCGCTCAAACCCCATCGACAGCATCTCATCCGCCTCATCTAAGATGAGGAAGCGCAGCTGCGACAAGCTGATCTCGCCTTGCTTGAGCAGATCCAGCAGACGCCCAGGCGTGGCGACCACGACCTGCGCCGTGCGCAGCGCCTCGATCTGCGGGCCATACGACGCGCCGCCATAGATCGCTGTGGCGCGGATGTCATTGAACTTGCCCAGTCGCTCAAACTCATCGCTGACCTGACGCGCCAGCTCGCGCGTCGGCGCGAGCACCAGCACCTCAATGAGCCCAGGGCTATGCTCCAGCTGCTCGATCACCGGGATGGCGAACGCCGCCGTCTTGCCCGTGCCCGTGGGCGACTGCACGATCAGGTCAATCCCCGCGAGGATCAACGGGATCGTGGCGCTCTGCACGGGGGTCGCGATCGTGTAGTTGATCGCAGACAACGCGCGAAGCATCGGCGCGCTGAGGTAGAACGACTCAAAGGATTTGTTTGCTGTGTCAGTCATCATCTGTCGTGACGGTCATTGAGGGCCGTCGTAGGGGTCGTCAGCGAAAGACCCGTGCGATAAAATGGGGCGAGTGGGCGACGCCGCGGCTATCCTCGCGCTGACGAGGGCGCGGCGCGCTGGGGGCGCCTGGCGAGGGCGTCGCAGTTCAGCGCAGGCTCGCGTCGTCTGGAATAACGAAGTTAGCCTCTAAACGCAAGCGCCACACACCTTCAGCCCTCACGCTTGAGGTGCTTGCCGATCGACACCAGCAGCGCCCGCGTCTCATCATCCAGCCGCTCCAGATCATCGCTCACCTGCTGCGCGTCGACCGCAGGTCCTGGCCTGTCCCGCGCGCGCGCGGGGCGCAGCCCCGCCACCACCGGCTCATCATCGCGCACCGACAGCGGCGTGAAGTGCGTCGCCACGCTCAAATGCAGCCGCTCCAGCGGCCACGGGAACAGCCGCTGAATGCGCGCCATCAGCTCCTCGCGATGAAACGACAGCTCCTGCACCCACGCGTATGACGACGCCTCAATATATAAGGTGCGCTGGCGCCACTCGCGCGGTCGCGTGCGCTGCGCCATATCGTGCCCCACAAGCCACGGCCACGCCGCCTCCAAAAGCGCCAGGCTCACCACCCGCTCCCCTGCCGCCGCGGCCCCCTGCTTTAAGATCGCTCGGATCAGCTGCTCCATCATCGCTCTGTCGCCTCCACGACGCGCCCCGCCTAGGGCGCCTCATCCTGGGCGCCCCCAAGGCGCGCCGTCAAGGCGCGCGTCATCGCGTGGCTGATGCGCCTGTGTGACGCAAAAAGGGCTTGACGCTCTCGCTAAGCCTCGGTATCTACCTCTGCCTCGCTAGGCGCTCGCTGAGCGATGAAGGCGCGTAGCTCAGTGGGAGAGCACTACCCTGACACGGTAGGGGTCGGCGGTTCAATCCCGCCCGCGCCTATAGCAAAAAAGCCAACGAGGAGGCGCCCAGTGACTTGTCACTGGGCGCCTCCTCGCTTCTTGCGCTCACCCGCTAGCGCGCGCTCAATCCTCCTGGATCGAGCGCTGGTAGGCGGCGTCGGCCTCCTTCTGGTAGGTGCCCGCTGCCTCGACGTCCAGCGCGAACATGAGCTGCCACTCCAGCGTCAAGTCACGCCCCTCGCTGCGCTCGATCACATGGTTGCGACGCATCCGCCGCGTCTCATCATAGCGCATCGCGATGATCTGACACTCTTGCTCCCCTTGCGGATAAGACTGGATCGTGTGGCGCGAGAACCGCTCGCCCTCCTCATTGTTCAACGTCGTGTTGTTCACAAAGCGCCAGTCTGTCGCGACCATCGCCGCGTTCTCGCCCATGTAGCGGATCTGGTGGCCTTGCTCGAACAAGATCTGGCGCGTGCTCGCCAGCAACGACTCACAATCCATCGGGTAGACGTGCGCGGCGGTGCGCGCGTCGAGCACGCGCTGGCGCTCCCCGTTCGCGCGCGCGGTCGCGCAGCCTAGCGACGCCAGCCCGATGATGGCCAAGATGACAAGTCCCCAGCGCCAGTGTGTCTGCTCTCTCATTGGGCTCTCTGCTCCACAAGGTTCTCAAGATGAGGCGCTGTCGGGTGGCAGCGCGCGCGTTATCGCTCTCTCTTACGCGCTTGAGCCTCCCCTATTCAATCCTACAGCGCGCGCCGCTGCTCGCCAGCGCGCGGTTGTTATTTTTGTCTTGACGTCATCGCGCGCTCAAGCCATAACACCCCTCCCACGGCTCAGGTGTGAGTCGTCAAGGCGCGTAGCTCAGTGGGAGAGCACTACCCTGACACGGTAGGGGTCGGCGGTTCAATCCCGCCCGCGCCTATAGCAAAAAAGCCAACGAGGAGGCGCCCAGTGACTTGTCACTGGGCGCCTCCTCGCTTCTTGCGCTCACCCGCTAGCGCGCGCTGATGCCCATCGTGTACACGGCCTCGCCAGCGCCCTCGTCATCCACGATCGCGCCGCCGAGCGTGGCGAACAGCTCGCGCGCGGCGCGCGCGTGACCTGCGGCGCTGAAGTGCAACCCGTCGACCAACAGCAGGTTCAGCTCCTCCTGCGCCGTGGCGCCGAACATGTCGAGCAAGGTCAGCCCCTGAATCGCCCCCAGCTCCTGGCGCAAGCTGCTCAGCGCGCCTGCGAGCAGCAGCTGAACGACCCCGCGCGCGCTGCCTAGGCTCGCCTCCCAACGCGCGCTCTTTGAGAAGTTCGGGTAGAGCATCCAGATGATCTCGGCCTGGGGCTGATCGTGGCGAACCTGCGTGATGATCGCGCGCAGGTTCGCCTTCACGTGCGCGATCTTCGCCTCGAACGCCGCTAAGATCGCGCTCACGTCTCTGCCCCTGGCGGAGGACGCCAAGATGTCGAACAGATCGTTGCCACCAAGCGAGAACACGATCAAGTCGGCGCCTTGAAGCGCAGGGCGCAGCCGCCGCTGATAGTTGTCGCCCCCTGGTAGCCACTCATCGGAGCGCGAGCCAGGCCGCGCCACGTTGACATCCTCGACGCGCACGAGCGGCGCAGCCAGCGCCTTCAGGCGGGCAGGGAACCAAGGCTGGGGTCCATACGCGGGCATACTATCGCCAAAGCTCACCACGCGCGCTTGGCCGCGCGCCAGCGCCGCCGCGAAGCGCGCGCTGAACGCGCCATTGGTCACGCGCTGCTGCGCGCTGAGCGCCGGCTCGATGAGATAAACCCCTGGGGCGAGGCCCGGGATGGCCCCCCTGCCATCGGCGCAGGTCCGCGCGCTGAGCGCTTGACCTGTGGGCGTGTGCAGCGTGAACGGATGCCACGCCAGCGCCGGCGCATCAGCGCTCCCTATCGGCGCCATCCATCGCGAGCGCGCTGACTGAGCCGCGTCGTGGAAGAGATGGACCCGCAGCGCGGGTACGTCTTCGGGGAGATCGCAGCGCGCGACGCCCGTGTTGGGCTTCTCGTCAGACATGGTCTCTCCTGTGAGGCTGCTCAATGTGCCAGCTGGTGAGGTCGGCTGCGCGGTTGCATCCAGGCTCAGCGGGGCCTGCGGGTTGACGACCGGCTCACGACAGCTGAGCGTCAACAGCAAGAGCAGCAGGGTCAGCGGGCGACACATGGACACTCCGGGGGCGGCCTGGCGCCTCAAGTCGCGCGCTCATGATGCTAGCTCCTCAGTCGTGGCACAGGCGCTTGATGGGCCCGTCTCTGGAGCGCAGCGCTCCAGAGACGGGCGCGTCCGGCTTCAAAGCTAGCCACGCCGCGCGACCGCGCAATCAGGTCCTCGTCGCCCAGTCCGCGCCTGAGCGGCGAGAGACCCTGCGCTGGCATGGCCCGCTCGCTACACACACTCGCCACGCCTGACCCTCCCACCGTGAGGCCCTATGCGCTACGATCTAAGACGCACCCCACACCTCCGCCAGCGTAGTCCAGCTCAAGTCGCGCTATGGCAAATCCATCGGCGGCCAGTGGCCGCCCCCCGCGTCTAGGCCACTTGCGGCGCCAGCCGCCTGGGCGTAGCGCGTAGCACGCTGTATCGGATGCTGCGCCGACACGGGATCGACTGAGCCGAGAGGGAAGCAAGGTTGCTAAAAAAGAGCAACTTTTGAAAAATAGCGAAACTTGTATGTCTTATGCCCTTGCGCTTCGCACTTGCCCCCTCTATAAATCCACCCCTCATGGGCGCACCAGCCCCTTCATCGAAGGGGAGGGGTGCGCGCGATGAGCAGGTATTCTCACGGGCGCCTCAGCGGCGCCTCACCCATGGAGCCGTCCCATGCCTAAGATGAAGACGCACCGTGGCGCGGCCAAGCGTTTCAAGCTGACCGCGAACGGCAAGCTCAAGTACCGTCGCGCCAACCGCAACCACATCCTGACCAAGAAGTCGAGCAAGCGTAAGCGCAAGCTTAACACCCCTGGTTATATGGAGAGCGGCGACGCGAAGAACATGATCCGCATCCTGAGCCCCGGCCTCTGAGGCCGAAGGGGCAGGGTCGCAGATCGCACAAAGCACATGGCCTCACAGCTACCCTCTGCACAGAGCAAGCGGCACGTTATCGGCGGAATGGTCCACTGAGCGGCCCAGGGTTTCAGGTGAAGGCGCCATCGCCCATCAGGGGTGATGAAGACAAGGAAGCACGTATGCCACGCGTCAAGAGGGGCTTTAAGGCCCGCCACCGTCGCAAGAAGATCCTCAAGGCAGCCAAGGGCTACTACGGCGCGCGTCACCGCCTCTTCAAGACGGCGAAGGAGACGGTCCACCGCGCTTGGAAGTACGCTTACCGCGATCGTCGCACCAAGAAGCGCCAGTTCCGTCGCCTGTGGATCACGCGTATCAACGCGGCCACGCGCATCAACGGCATGAGCTACAGCCGCTTCATGGGCGGGCTCAAGGTCGCTGGCGTCGAGCTCGACCGCAAGGTGCTCGCCGACCTGGCCATCTTCGACGCGCCTGGGTTTGCCCAGGTCGTGGCGGCCGCGCGAGAGGCGAGCGCTTGATCCGCTCGCTGTGATCACCGGACACGGACCCCGGTGGTAGATCTTCGGCGGCCCCGTCACCCTCTCTCCCATGAGCGCAAGCTCACGGGAGCGGGTGCGGGGCCGCTTTGTGTTTGATACGGGCTCGCACTCGCTGCAACGTCATCCCAGGAGCGCGTCATGGACATCGAACAGTGGGCAGGTCAGCTCGCTGCGCTTGCGTCGCAAGCGCAAGAGGAGCTGGCTCAGGCCGCTCAGCGTGAGCAGGTCATCCAGATCAAGAACCGCTACCTGGGCCGCAAGGGCGCGGTGCAGGAGCTGATGCAGGTGCTGCGCGATCTCTCGCCCGAGGATCGCCCCCGCGCAGGTCAAATCTCCAACCAGCACAAGCAGGCCATTGAGGCCGCGTTTGACGCGCAGATGACCGCGCTTGATGCGCGCGAGCTTAGGCAGCGCCTCGACGCTGAGGCCGTGGACGTGACGCTGCCCGGCCGTCACCTGCCCGCGCCGCCGCCTCACCCGCTGCGCGCTGTGGAGCAGCAGATCATCGACATCTTCGCGACGCTCGGCTTTGAGACGGCCGAAGGCCCCGAGATCGAGCAGGATTTTTATAACTTCGAGGCGCTCAACTTCCCTCATGATCACCCCGCGCGCGACATGCAGGACACCTTCATGATGAAGGACGGTCGGCTGCTGCGCACCCACACCTCGCCAGTGCAAGTGCGCACGATGCTGGCGTATGCGCCGCCAATTCGCATCATCGCGCCTGGGCGCGTGTACCGCGTGGACAGCGACATCACGCACAGCCCCGTGTTCCATCAGGTCGAGGGCCTGCTTGTCGATGAGGGCGTGACGTTCGCGGACCTCAAGGGCACGCTGCGCGCGTTCGTCGATCAGTGCTTCGGGCCAAAGACCGCGATCCGCTTTAGGCCAAGCTTCTTCCCGTTCACGGAGCCGAGCGCTGAGGTCGACATCGGCTGCGTGTTCTGCCACCAGGCGGGCTGTCGCGTCTGCTCGCAGACCGGCTGGCTTGAGATCTTGGGCAGCGGCATGGTCGACCCCGAGGTGTTCCGGCACGCGCAGGTTGACCCCGAGCGCTACACGGGCTTCGCGTTTGGCCTTGGCGTGGAGCGCGTGGCGATGCTGCTGCTGGGCGTCGATGACATCCGCCACTTCTACACCAATGACATGCGGTTCTTGCGTCAGTTCGACGCGCGCCTGCGGCGCTGACCCCCCAAACATGAGGTTGAGGCGATGAAGATCAGCTGGGAGTGGTTGGGCCGCTGGGTAGACCTGGACGGCTTGAACCCTGATGATGTGGCCGCGCGCTTGACGCTCGCGGGCCTGGAGGTGGACGCGATCACGCGCATCGGGCACGGCGCCGATGGCGTGGTCGTGGGACGCATTGACAGCATTGAGGCGCACCCCAAGGCCGACAGGCTGGTGGTGTGTCAGGTGGATGTGGGCGATGGCACGCCGCGCCAGATCGTGTGCGGCGCCACCAACATGAAGGCGTCTGATCATGTGCCCGTGGCGCTGCCCGGCAGCCAAGTGCCGGCGTTCGACTTTGAGATTGGCGAGCGCAAGATGCGCGGCGTGCTGTCTCAGGGGATGCTGTGCAGCGAGGCCGAGCTGGGCCTGCCTGAGACGGTCGACGGGCTCTACATCTTGCCCGAGGACGTGACCTTGGGGCAGCCCGTGTTCGAGGCGCTGGGCATGAAGGACACCTGCATCGAGCTTGGGCTCACGCCCAACCGCGCAGACTGTCTGAGCCATCGAGGGGTCGCGCGCGAGGTCGCCGCGTTGTACGGGCGCGAATTGCGCGCGATCCCCGAGGCCGACGCGCCGCCGCTGTGGTCAGTGAGCGAGGGCGCGACCGCTGCGTCGCTTTGCACGCTTCGGGTTGAGGACCAGGTCGGCTGCCCGCGCTACGGCTTCGCCGTGATCGAGGGGTTGGTCGTGGGCCCAAGCCCCGCGTGGCTTGAGCGGGCGCTGGCGTCGGTGGGCCTGCGCAGCGTCAACAACCTGGTGGACGTCACCAACTACATCTTGATGGACGTGGGCCAGCCGCTGCACGCCTTCGATCTGGACAAGCTCGAAGGTGGGCAGCTCGTGGTGCGTCGCGCGCGGGAGGGTGAGGCGTTTCGCGGCATCGATCACCGTGACTACACGCTCAGCGCGCAGGAGCTCGTGATCGCGGACGCGACGCGCCCTGTGGCGATCGGCGGCGTGATGGGCGGTGAGGGCACGGAGGTGACGGCGCAGACGACGCGGGTGCTCATCGAGTGCGCGTCATTTGACCCGAGCACCGTGCGCAAGTCAGCGCGCAGGCTTGGCATTCACTCGGACTCCAGCCACCGGTTCGAGCGCGGCGTCGATCCTGCTGGGCTTGAGGTGTGCTTGGCGCGCGCTGTGGCGATCCTCGTGCAGACGCAGCACGGCTTGGAGGGCGCAGCCCCCGTGGTGGCGCAGGGCGTCGTGGTGGTCGATGGCGCTGATGTGCCACAGCCGCGCGAGATCGTGCTGCCCGATCGGCTGTGCGAGCGCGTCTTGGGCGTGCCTGTGAGCTTGGAGCAGGCGCAGCAGGTGCTGACCGCGCTGGAGCTGGACTGCGCCGCAGTGCCGAGCGGGCTACGCGTCATCGCGCCGACGTTCCGCTTTGATCTGGAGCGTCCGATCGATCTGGTGGAGGAGGTCGCGCGCATCATCGGCTTCGACGCGATCCCGGCGCGCTTGCCCGAGGTGGCGCTTGGCGAGGGGCATCAGCCGCGCGAAGGGGAGGGCGCGCATGCGCCGACGCTCGTGCCGCGCGCGCGCGCGGCGCGCTTGGCCGCGATCCGCCAGCGGCTGTCCGATCATGGCGCGCAGGAGGTCTGCAACTACAGCTTCATGGGCGCCTCGGAGCTGGAGGCGCTGGGCGTGCCCAAAGAGCACGCGCTGTGGCGCGCCCAAGCGGTCGCCAACCCCATGACCGAGGAGCAGGCGCTCATGCGCACGACGCTGCTCACGGGGCTTGGGCGAAACTTGCAGACCAACCTCGCCCACCGCCAAGAGGACCTGGCGTTGTTTGAGGTGGGCAGGCGCTACTTGGAGGATGGGGAGGTGGCGACGCTGGGCGTGCTGGTCACGGGCCGCGCGTTGACGCACTGGAGCGGCGCGCGCCGCTGGGACTTCTACGACCTCAAGGGGCTGGTCGAGGCTTTGGGTGCGGGGCTTGAGCTGTCGGGCGCGCGCTGGCGCGCGCCCGAGGCGGCTGAGCCGCACCTGCACCCAGGGGTGCAGGCGCAGTGGGTGAGCGCTTCGGGAGAGCTGCTCGCTGTGGTGGGGCAGCTCCACCCGGCCGCCGCCACGCGGCTTGACTGCGACGCGCCCGTGTTTGTGGCCGAGGTGTCGCTCGACGCGCTGCTGTCGCAGCCCGTTTACCTGGGTTTTCATAGGGGCTTGGCGAAGTTCCCTGCGGTGGTGCGCGACTTCGCGCTGGTGCAAGCGCGCACCGGACGCTACGGCGAGATTGAAGACGCGCTGATCGCGCTGCTGGAAGAAGATAAGCTGCTTCGTAGCATGGTCGCCTCTTATGATGTGTTCGACGTGTACGCGGGTGATCGCATCGACGCGGACAAGCGCAGCGTGGCGCTTCAGGTGGTGTTGCGATCAGATGATCGCACGCTCACAGAGAGCGATGTGAATCAGGCGTCACAGCGAATCATTGAGGGGCTGCGCGCGGGCGCGGGCGTCACGCTGCGTTGATCGTCTGATAAGTGATTCAAAACGCAAAGGTACTTGAATAAATGTTGCGAACCTAATAAGAGACGTGACGCCACCCCCCGCGAGGCCGCGCGGGGGTGGCCTCGACGCGCTACTTCAGGCGCGTCATCTTCAGGAACTGCGAGGGAGGCGCGTCTCCTAAGCCCCGTCGCCAACGAGAGATTTTTGTTATGACTATGACCAAGGCTGGGATCATCAACTCGGTCTACGAGCGCACAGGCGTCACCAAGAAAGAGGCCACCGACTACGTCGAGGCCGTGTTGGAGACGATGAAGGAGGCGCTTGAGAGCGGCAACGATATCAAGGTGAGCGGCTTCGGGAAGTTCGAGGTGCGCGCCAAGGGCGAGCGCATCGGGCGTAACCCGAGGACAAACGTCGAGATCGTGATCCCCGAGCGCAGCGTCTTGCGCTTTAAGGTGAGCCAGGTCCTCAAAGACAAGCTTAACGGCAAGCGCTGAATCCGTTATGCTGCGGGGTGTCACACCCCGCGTCCGACGCGACGCGAGCCGGGGCATCCGCCCCGGCTCGCGTCGATCTCGGCCC
>CAYXWB010000175.1:0-9339 GCA_964468515.1 uncultured Bradymonadales bacterium
AAGACCTCAGTTCACGATCAAACGACGGGCGGCTGGCGTGCATAGCAGCGCCAGAGGGCAGCGTCAAGCGCGGCTCAACGGCCGCTCAGGCAGGTGCGATAGCCCTCAACCCTCAGCGCGGGATCTTCAAGCTCAGACACGTTGAGGGCGCACTGGCCATGACGCGCGTTGACATTGGCTTGGCAGCTCGTGCGTGCGCCGCCCTCCAGCTTGGCGCAGCGCGCGAGCGCGTTTTGGCGCAGCCCCACCTCCGTGCTCGCTTGGTTGAGCAGCTGTGAGTCCAACATCAGGTAGGCGGGCAGCGCCAGCAGGCCACATAACACCAGCACGCCGAGCCAGAAGTTCTTGGCAGGGATGCTGGGGCGCGCCTTCTCAGTGGCAGGGGTGAGGCCGCCCTGATCGATGCTGCGCAGCAGCGCGGCCACGCGCGCATCGGTCTCAGGGGGGACCGCCTCGGGTTGGAGCACCTCGCTTGGCGCGGAGGCCGCCGCTGGCGCCGGGGCCAGCTCGGAGGCGGGCGCCAGCTGAGGCGCTTGGGCCAGCTCGGGCGAGGCGCTGGGCGCGGGCGTCGGGCGAGGCGCGCTCCAGCGGTCGTCTGCGGGCAGCGGCGTCACGTCCGATTCTTGGTCTGGGCTGCGATCGTGCGATGAATCGCTCATGGGGCGCTCCCGGCGAGGGCCTGTGCTTGGGGCCGTCGTGGCTAAAGACAACTTCATGACGCGCGACAGCATAATCGTTTCACCTCGCACTGGCGAGCCCCATCCGCGATGACGCGCGCGCCTCGCTGTGCTAAGTGCTGCCCCCATCATGACGCGCGCGCTGCGCGTCGGCGCCCTCTCGCGGTGGTGATTATGGAGACGATCTTGTGCTTGTCCTCCCAGAAGTGGGATGACCCGATGTGGACCAACAAGCAGCACATCATGAGCCGGCTGGCGCGTGATCATCGCGTCGTTCACGTCGATTATGGCCTGCGCCCGCTGCCGCTCTACCTGTATCGTCGCCTGCGCAAGCGCCCCAGCGACGCGCTCCACCCCGCGCGCTTGCTCTATGATGGCGTCTCGCATCGCGAGGGTAACCTCTATGTCGCCGACCACTGCTCCCCGCTCATCGCGGGCGCGCTGCCCCATGGCAGCCTCATCCGCGATCGCGCCACCTTCGATCTGAAGGTCTTGTTCTTGCGTCGCTGGCTTGCGCGCGAGCGCATCAGCGATCCCATCGTGTGGGTCTATCATCCAGGCTACGCCGACGCCGTGGCGCGCTTGCCACGCAAGCTGCTCGTGTATGATTGCGTCGACAACTACGCGGCGTTCCCCGCCTACCGCGAGGATCCTGACTGGTTGATGGCGCGCGAGGCCAAGCTGTGCCGCGAGGCGGATCTGGTGTTCTGCACCAGCCAGCGCCTCTATGAGACGCGCCGCGAGCACAACCCTGACAACACCTTCTTGGTCCACAATGTGGGCGACGCGGAGCACTTTGGCCGCGCGCTTGATCCCACCCTCGCCATCCCTGACGACCTCGCCGCGCTGCGCGCGCGCGGGCCTGTCATCGGGTTTGTGGGCGCGGTGAGCGACTACAAGCTCAACATGGGCTGGATCTTGCACGCGGCCAAGCAGCGCCCCGACTGGCAGCTGGTGTTGATCGGCCCTGTGGGGGAGGCCGATCCCGACACGGACGTGGCCCAAGCGCAGCGCGCGCCCAACGTGCATTTGATGGGTTATCGTGACTACGCGTCGCTGCCAGCCTACCTCAAGGGCTTCGACGTGGCCGTGATCCCGTATCACATCAACGCCTACACCGAGTCCGTGTTCCCCATCAAGTTCTTCGAGTTCTTGGCCACGGGCAAGCCCGTGGTCTGCTCGCCGCTGCCGGCGATCAGGCCCTATGCTGACGCTGTTCACATCGCCGACACCGCCGAGGGGTTTGTGCAGGCCTGCGCGGCCAGCCTCGCCGCGCCTGCCCAGGGGCAGGCGCGGCGGCTGGCATTGGCTGAGGAGCATTCTTGGCCGCGCCGCGTGGCCGCGCTCATGGGTCACATTGAGCGCAAGCTGGCGGCGCGCTGAGGTCAGTTCTGATTAGGCTTACTCGTGGGGGTGGGCGCTGGCTTGACGCCGAACACGGCCAGATCAAGCGCGCCCTCCTCACCGCCGACCACCGCGAACTGGTAGCCCTTGAGGTAAGTGTTCATGACGCGCTGGATGTCTTGCGCCTTCACCGCGCGCAGCTGCTCCAGCAGGCGATTGGCGTTGCGCCAGTCACCCGTGGTGATGTGCGCGTTGGCCAAGAAGGCCGCCTGGCTGGCGTTGGTCTCTTGGCTCATGAAGTGCTGCGTGATGAACACGTTGACGGTCTGCTTGATGGCGTCCTCGCTCAGCGGTTCACGTTTGAGCGCGGCGATCTCAGCCTCAATGACCGGCATCGTCTCGCCAGGGTTGGCGGCCGTCACATAGAGGTAGCCCGTGTTGCTCAAGCGGTTGGCGAGCCCAGCGCTGACCGCGTAGGTGAGGTTGCGCTTGGTGCGGACCTCTTCAAAGAGCCGATCGCTGAGGTAGTCCATGCCCACAAACATAGGCGCGAAGTCGGGATGATCGGGGGCTGGCGCGGGGAACATGCCGAAGATGTAGTGTGTGGGCAGCTCGGGGCGCGGCACATGCGCCAAGCCGCCGCGCTTGGGCACCTCGGGCAGCGGCGGTGAGCCGGGGCGCGTGCTCTTGAGCTTGCCTAAGCCGCCCTTGACGTGCGCGATGAGCTTGTCTTGAGGCACGTCACCAACCACCACGAGGATCATGTCGGCGGGGTTGAGCATCCAGCGCTGATAACCCGCCAGCCCCTCGCGCGTCAGCGCCTCGACGCTCTCGCGTGAGCCGAGCTGGATGTTCGCGTAAGGGTGCCCCTCAAACAGCACCTGCGACGCGGTGTAGGTCACCTGTGAGTCGGGGTCTTGCAGCAGGCTGTCGATCTGCGCGAGCTGGCGATCGCGCGCAAGCTCCACCTCCTCCTGAGGCAGCGCGGGCGTCAGGATGGCCTCCTCGAACAGCGACCAGGTCAGCTCGAAGTGCGGCAAGACGCTCTTCATGCTGTAGGCCGAGGCGTCGCGGTCCGCGAAGCTGCCCACTGACGCGCCGACCGCGTCGAGCTTGGCGTTGAACTCATCCTTGGGGGTCTTCGTCGTGCCGCCGCTGACGGCGACCTCAAGCGCCATACGCTCAGCGCCCGCGGTCTTCGCCGTCATATGACGCGCGCCGCCTTGAATATAGAGCTGCGCGCTGACCACCTGATTGGCCGGGGTGGGCTTATGCAACACCAGCAGCTCGCCGACGCGCAGCGCCGTCACGCCGCCATCCTCCCCGAGCCTCGTCACCTCAGGCTCTGCCTCGATCATCGCCAGCTCGCCAAGCGGCGGCAGCGCGTCGAGCGCCTCCGTGTAGCTGCTCGCGGCGATGATGGGCTTGGGCGGCTGCGGCTTGGGCGCGCTTGAGCAGCTTGTCAGTGAGAGTGAGAGCGACAGCGCTAGCAAGGGCCAGCACAGAGTGTGCTTGTCACGCATGATGTGGACTCCTTGACTGGTCACTTCTTCTTCTTGGGTGTGGGGCTCTTCGCGGGCGCGGTGGTGGGCGCAGCCGCGATGAGCGGGATCTTCAGCTCGTTGAGCGTCTCCTTGAGCAGCGCGTCGAGCGCCGCTTGATCCAGGCCGAGTGATTTGGCCTGCTCTTGGCTCAACAGCACGCCCAGCACGAAGGGCTTGTTCAAGACGTAGTCTTGCACGAAGCGCGCGATGTCTTGGCGCGTGACCGCCTCAAGGCTTGGGACGTAGTTGAAGTAGTAGTCCAAGCCCGCGCTGCTCCACCAGAAGCTCACGGTGTGCACCAAGGCGCTGGCCTTCTCCTGATCGTAGATCGCCTGCACGCGCAGGATCTGCTTGGCGCTCTCAAGCTGCGCGTCGCTGAAGTAGTCGGGATCAGCAAGCCGCTGCAGCTCGATGAGGGTGGCCTTGAGGGCGTCCTTGAGCTTGTCGGGGCGCACCTGCGCGCTGACGTTGATGGGGCCGGTGTACTTTTGCGTGTAGTAGCTCAAGCCCGCGCCGAGCGTCACGCCGGAGTCCACCAGCGCCTTGTAGAACTTGCTCGTGGGCTGGGCCAAGATGTAGCTGAGCACGTCGGCGGCGTAGGTGGCCTTGGGGTCAGCGGTGACGCTCGGGCCGTGCCAGCCCAGCTGCATAAACGGCACGCGCACGCGCTGCTCTACCAGCACCGTGCTGTGCCCGTTCAGCGGCGGATGCTGCGGCACAGGGTAGGTGACGTGAGGATCTTTTGGGCTGGGCTTCCAGTCCTTGAACAGCGCTTGCGCGAGCTTGGTGGCCTGCGCAGGATCAACATCGCCTGCGATGAGCAGCGCGGCATTGTTCGGCACATAATAGCGCTGCTGCATCACCTTCATCTTCTCGACGGTCGCGCTGGTGATGGTGGCGCGATCGCCCAGCGCGTCTTTGCGCGTGGGATGCGCGTGCCACATGCGCTGGCTGATCGCTTGGCTGAGCCAATAATAAGGGTTCGACTCGTTGCGATCGACCTCCCCAATGACGACCTGGATCTCCTTTTGGAACTCCGCCTCGTCGAACTTGGGTGTGGTGATGGCGTCGCGCATGAACACCATGCCCTGCTCCAAGTTGGCAGCGGGCATGGTGAAGTAGTAGTTGACGCGCTCGTCGCTGGTGGTCCCGTTGAACACCATCCCCAGCTCGCGCATGCGCGCCAGATACGCCTCTTGCGTGGGGATCACGGCGTTGCCCTTGAAGAACATGTGCTCATAGAGGTGGCTCAAGCCGTTGAGCTCGGCAGGCTCCGTGAACGCGCCATTCTTGACCGCGATCTCAATGGTCACCAGCGGCACGGTGTGGTCCTCGATGACGATGACCTCTAGGCCGTTGGCGAGCTTGGAGGT
The DNA here is from genome assembly GCA_964468515.1 of uncultured Bradymonadales bacterium. GTDB lineage: Bacteria > Myxococcota_A > Bradymonadia > Bradymonadales > Bradymonadaceae > CAYXWB01. The sequence goes on from CAYXWB010000175.1 coordinate 4,939, forward strand.
CGTCACGACCTCCTTGATGTCCTTGGCTTGGGCGTCGGGCGCGCTCCCAAGCGTGAGCAACGCGGCAGACAGGGCCAGGGTCGCGGCGCAGACGCGCGGCGACAAGTGGCGAGGGCTCATCGGCGCTCCTGGGTGAGGGGTGAGGCGTGGCGCCGATGAGCTGTCTCATCGGCCACGACAGATGCGAGCCACTCAATCTGTGCCGACGCGCGCCACGCGTCAACCGCCAGAAGCTCGCGCGCGCTGGCGCTGGGAGGCGCGGTTCGCGCGACGCAGCGCGCGCTTGCAAACACCTCATGCGCACACGACCTCCTCATCGGTGCATCGCAAGCGTAGATTCTAAGCGGGGATCGTCCAATCGCGCTGGGTTGACGCGGCCACCGCCCGCCTAGGCGACGACGCGTCAGAAGTCAAAGTGATAGCTCAGATCAAAGCGCGCCGCGCTGGTGAGGCCGAAGGTGCCAAGCTGGGTCAGCGAGCTGCCCAGATCGATGGCGCCGCCCAACGACCAGTCGCGGCTGGGGCGCCACAGCATGCCCACGCTCACCCGCGCGCCAAGATCAGGGGAGGGGGAGGCGTCTGGGGCGGGCGGCCCTCGCAGATAGCCTACCACCCCCACCGCCACATAGGGGATGTAGGTGAAGACGTCGAGCCGGTACGTGGCCCCGACGAACAGGTCGCTCACCATCAGGCCCTCCAGGGCGGCGCGCTGCTCGGTGGCGTCGCGCGCCAAGGGCCACGCCAGATCGACGCCCGCCATCAGCCCCCAAAACTCGCCCAAGCTCAGCTCCAAGCCGAGCTGCGTGGCGGGCCCCCACTGCTGGGCTTGGGTGCCGGGGCGCACGCCGAGCGCGCCCGCGCTCACCCACGCGCGCCCCTCCGTGCGCGCGTGGGCGATTGAGGGGCTGGTGAGGCCGATGAGCAGGATCACGGTCAGGGGGGTCAGGGCGCAGGCTGCTGCTCGGATCAACGCGTCCTCCGCTTGCTCGTGATGCGCGCCGCGTGGTGCTGCGGCGCGGGTTGACACCTGTGTGGCGTGGTCCTATAGTCCGCGACTTCTGACGCGCTGGCTTGGCCGTCGCCCTGTGTGAGGGCGCCGAGGCGCCAGCGTCGGCTCAGGCGAACTTTATACGGACGTTGAGGCGCGCCGCTATGCCCAAAAAAATCAAGAAACGCTCCAAAGTCTCGCGTGAGGAGCAGGCGCTGCTTGAGCCTGCTGCCCCGCCGCGCCTCGAAGACTATGTGGCCCCTGATGATCCTGCCCTCGAGTTTGGCACCCCCGAGCAGTGGGAGGACGCTGGCGACGAGGCGATCGCGGTCGCGCCCATCCCGCTCAATGAGGAGGGAGAGGTCGATCTGGAGGCCGAGCGTCGCCGCGAGCTGGAGGCCGCCGAGCAGATCGAGCTGGCGTCGCACCGCGCCGCGGCTTGGGTCGAGCGTAACCCCGTCGTCTTGCTCGGCGCGCTCGTCGCGCTCATCTTGGCCCCGATCGTCTATGTGATCGGCGCCGGCATGTTGGCGAGCAGCCGCGAGGATGTCTCCGCGCAGATCTCCCCAGCCATCATCGCCTCCACGCGCCTGGTCGAGGGCTCCCCCGAGCTGGACTTCTTCGACACCAACGAGGAGATCTCGCGCCCCAGCGGCGTCTTCCCCTCTGAGCAGGCGCGCTGGGAGGCCGTGCTCGCCGCGTCGCAGGCGCCGCTGAAGGCGGACCTGGGCGACGGCCCCATGGCCACCGCGCAGCTCACCGCTGCCGCCGCTAAGCTGCGCTTAGGCCAGTTCGATGAGGCCATCACCCTCTATGAGAGCGCGCGCGCTAAGGCCCCAAGCGACGCCATCAAGCCCTTCATCACGCTCGGCTTGGCCACCGCTTATCAAGGCAAGGGGGACACCGATAAGGCCGTCGCCGCCTACGATGAGCTGGCCAAAGAGGAGGATTACGCCGCGCTCGCCCTCTATCAGCGCGCGCGCGTGCTCGATCTGGCCGGACAGCGCGATCAGGCCAAAGACGCTTATCATAAGCTGCTTGAGGCTCACCCTGACACCAGCTTCAAGGCCGACGTCGAGCGACGCTTGGCGATGCTCTGAGCGGAGGCGCTGTGCTGCGGACGCGATCTGTGTTGCTGGCCGCTTTATGCGCGCTGGGGTTGGCCGCCTGCGCCTCAGAGGCTACCCCGGCGCGTACGCCGAGCTATCAAGTCCGCCCCGTCGTGGCGCCGCCTCGGCTTGAGCCGCTGTGGCGCGTCGAGGTCGATCCAGCCGACCCTTGGGAGGACGCCCCTCAACAGTTCGCCGCGCCGCTGCTCGTCTCGCGCACCGAAGACCTCATCGTCGCGGGCAGCCATGGGCACGTCGCGCGCCTTCGCGCGGGCAACGGGCAAGAGGTCTGGCGCGTGGGCCTGCGCGATGACGCGGGCAACGCGCGCGTCTTGCATGCCTCGCCAGCCATCTCGGCCAAGCAGGTCTTCGTCGCCGCGCTCGATGGCACCGTGCAGGCCCTGAAGTTTAGCAGCGGTGAGGCGCAGTGGCAGTACCGCGCCGAAGATGCCGTCGAGGGCGCGCTCGTCGCCTCCCAAGACAGGCTCCTGTTCACTGACAGCCGCGAGATCCTCTACGTGCTCGATCAGCCCACCGGCAAGCTGCTGTGGCGTTATCAGCGGCGCACCCCTGATGGCTTCACCATCAAGGGCGGTGGCACACCCGTCGTCGATCAAGACGTCGTCTTTGTCGGCTTCGCCGACGGCTCCCTGGCCGCCCTCCAGCTCGACACTGGCGACCCGTTCTGGATCGCCAACCTGAGCGGTGGTCGCGCTGAGTACACCGACGTGGATCTGCCCGTGCTGCTGGATGGTGACACCATCTATGCGAGCACCTACGCCTCGGGCGTCTACGCGCTTCGCCCTGAGGACGGCTCCGTGCGCTGGCTGTTGCCGGTGGAGAATGTCTCCGCGATGGAGCTTGTGGGCGACACGCTCTACCTGGCGAGCGCGCAGGGGCGCGTCATCGCCGTGGACAAGGTCACGCGCGAGATCAAGTGGAGCTTCCGCTTGCGCGAGGACATGCCCGTGGCGCTGACGCGCGAGGGGCCTTACCTGTTCGTCTCGACCTCGGGCGGCCCGCTGGTGGTGCTCGACCGCCACACGGGCGCGCTGCGGCTGCGCTGGCGCCCCTCCAATGGCGCCAACACCCCCGCCAGGTTCTGGGGTCGCTGCGGCTTCTCCTACACTAACTCGGGCGCGCTCTATGCCTTCACCTATGGCGTGCCTGGCGGCGCGCTCGACGCCCGCGACGCGGGCGTCGCCCGCTCGCGCGTGACGGGGCCAGCGCTCGCGCGCGAGCCGATGCACACGCGCGATAAGCTGCGCGAGCGCAGCGACCGCGCCCCGCGCTATGCCAGCCCCTGCGACTGGATCCCCGCCGAGTGAGCGCTGGGGGATGAGCGCCTCGCGCGTCAGCGCCGGCGAGGATGGGGCTGGGTGCGCATGACCTGCCTAGCGGCGCGGCGCCGATCTTTATCAAGGGCGAGGATCGTCCAAGCGAGGCTTGGCTTAGGCTGAGCGCGAGGCCAGCTGCGGCGAGGGCGCGCGCTGAGGTGGGGGCGCAGGGTCGCAGGCGCTGAGGTGAGCTAGAAGCGTGTCTGAGGGGGAAGCGCTCTTAGCATGTTCATTACACGCTTAGAACATGTTATTGATGTGCTTAATATCATATGATTCATGCTTTTATTATTGATTGAACATACATCAAACATGAATTGATGTATCAATTGACATGCCAAGGGGCCCATGCCTTGCGTAGGCTTGACGGCTTCCTATCGCGTGAGGTTGTCAATCGACAGGGCGCGCGCTACTGTGCCGCGCATTGTGTTTGAGAAGACGCGCGCATCGCGCGCGTGTTTTTGCTCCTGCTCTCAAAGAGGCTGATGATGACACGACTGAGCTACGATCGTTCTGGGCTCCAGCGCGCCGCCGTGCGCGCGACTGTGCGACTGCCTGAGGGGCTCGATGAGGCGGCCTCGGCCGCGCTCATCCAGGCGCGCGCGGCCCTGGTGAACGCGCATGAGCGCGGCGCGCTGGGCTTCATGGCGTGTCCGGAGGCGGACATCAGCGCGCTGCTGTCGTGGGCAGAGCTTGTGCGCGCGCATGGGGAGTTCACCGATCAGGTGGTCTTCGGCATCGGCGGCTCAAGCTTGGGCGCGCGCGCGCTGCTGGAGGCCGCAGAGCAGCTCGCGCCGGGCGGCCTGCGCACCCACTTTCGCGAGAACGTGGACCCGGTAGGCCTAGCTAGGCTCTTGCGTCGCCTCGACCTGAGCAAGACCTTGCTCATCGTGATCACCAAGAGCGGCACCACCATTGAGACGATGGGCCAGTTCTGGATCGTCTACGATCAGATGCGCCAGCAGCT
>CAYXWB010000175.1:9439-11221 GCA_964468515.1 uncultured Bradymonadales bacterium
GCCGCCTGGGATCAGCTCGCGCTGCTTGAGCGCGGCGTCAGCCAGGTCGTGATGATGGTCTACAATGACGCCGCCTTGAGCTTGGTGGACTGGTTCTCACAGCTGTGGGCCGAGAGCCTGGGCAAGCAGACGCGCCGTGATGGCCGCTTGGAGGCCACCGGCATCACCCCCATCAAGGCGCTCGGCGCCGTGGATCAGCACTCCCAAGTCCAGCTCTATATGGAGGGGCCGCTTGATAAGCACGTCTGCTTCATTCAGGTGACCACCCCTTGGGAGGAGCTCACGGTGCCTACGCTTGAGGGGCTGCCGGCGGGGCTGTCTCACCTGCAAGGCAAGGGCTTGCAAGAAATCCTGCTGGCGGAGCTTGAGGGCACGCGCGGCGCGCTTGAGGCTGCCGGTCGGCCCACCTCCGTATGGACGTTTGAGCGCCTCGACGCCGCCTCGCTCGGCGCGTTCATGATGAGCTGGGAGATCAGCACCGCCATCGCTGGCGAGCTGCTCGGCATCGACGCCTTCGACCAGCCCGGCGTTGAGCTAGGCAAGAAGATCGCCCACGGCCTGCTCGGGCGCGAAGACTGCGCCTCCTATGCCCAGAGTGTCGCGCGTGACGCTTCGGTGAAGCCTGTTGTGGCGCTCGGCTGATCCGTGCCAATTGTTTTGCATTGTGAGAGATGCTCTGTTTAAGATGTTATGGAAGAACCCTCGCACACATGATCGCTATGGCCCGGTGGGCGCGATCCTTAAGCGCCGACGCTTGCGGTGGTGATGAGGTTGTACAGCGCCGCCCCGTGGGCGCGTGAGCCGGTCAGGCCAGATGGGCAACGATAGCACGGTCGTCACAGTCATTAAGAAGCAGCCGTCGTCGCAGCGTCCCAGCTCGCGCGACGCCTGCCTCGTCGTGATCAATGGCGTCGACCTGGGAAAGAAGTACACGCTGAGCAAGGACGCCACCCTCATCGGTCGCTCCAGCAAGGCGGACATCCAGGTCGATGAGGACGCCATCTCACGCAACCACGCCTCGGTCGAGCACCGCGGCGCTGACATCGTCGTGCGCGATCTCAACTCCACCAACGGCACCTACGTTAATGACCGCCCCATCCACGACCATCGCTTGGAGGACGGCGAGCAGATCAAGATCGGGCGCACCATCTTTAAGTTCTTGAGCAATAACATTGAGGCCGCCTACCACGACGAGATCTATCGCCTCACCACCGTCGATGGCCTCACCCAGACCTACAACAAGCGCTTCTTCTTGCACGAGCTGGAGCGCGAGATGATGCGCTCGCTGCGCTATGAGCGTCACCTGTCGCTCATCATGATCGACATTGATCACTTCAAGTCCATCAACGACACCTACGGCCACCTGGCCGGCGACTACGTGCTCAAGCACGTCGCTCAGCGCATCCTGCGCCACACGCGTCGCGACTGTGACATCTTCGCCCGCTATGGCGGCGAGGAGTTCGCGCTGCTGTTGCCGGAGGTTGAGCTGGCGGGCGCGGTGCAGATCGCGGAGAAGATGCGTCAGATCACCGAGCGTGAGCCGTTCATCTTCGACAATGTCCCCATCAAGACCACGCTCTCGCTCGGCGTGGCGCAGCTCAACGAGTACCTCTCCGCGCAAGAACTCGCCATGAGCGCCACCCTCCAGCCCAACGCCTTCGCCTTCATCAAGCTCGCCGATGATCGCCTCTATCGCGCCAAGAACAACGGCCGAAACCGCGTCGTCGGCTGACCTCGCGCCCTCAGCAGCATGAGCCAGACGAGGAGGCCGCCCGCGCGCTT
>CAYXWB010000176.1:0-11124 GCA_964468515.1 uncultured Bradymonadales bacterium
CGTTGAGCTTGTCGACGTAGCCTTGATGGTGCTTGGTGTGGTGCAGCTCCATGGTCTTGGCGTCGATATGAGGCTCAAGCGCATTATAAGCGAAGCCGAGCTTAGGCAAGGTGTGCTTGATGGGGGCTGCCTTGGCCTTGGCCTTGGCGCCGGGATCCTCGTCGGCCTGGGGCTCAACAGGCGCTTGCGCTTCGGCGGGCGCGTCATCTTCCACGGGGCTCTGCTTGCAGGCGGTCATCCCTAAGAGGGCGGTAGCGAGGGCGCAGGCAGCGAGGGCGGAGCGCGGGGCAGGCTTCATAAAACAGCTCGTGGTGTGAGGTGATGGCGCGGCACGAAGCGTGCGGGAGCCTGAAGATGTGGGGGGTGCGGCTGACGCGCGCTGGCGATGGAGCCAGCATGAGCGAGCGTCAACGCGCTGACAGGGGCGAATCATAGGCGCGCGTGAGCGAGCGTCTAGGCAGAAGGCGCGAGCAGGCAGCGAGGCGTGCGCAGAAGAAGCTGTGCGCTGGCCTTTCGCTCACGGGGCAGATCAGCGATAATCCGGCGCACCGGAGGCGCCGCCTCCGGCACCACGCGCCCCAGCGCGCGTGCGCTCACTGCCCCTCTTGCTTTGGGATCGAGCCATCATGTTTGGGATGTCATTCCTTGAGATCGCGGTCATCCTGGTGTTGATCTTGGTGGTGTTTGGGCCGGAGAAGATCCCGGAGGTCGCGCGCACTGCGGGCAAGGTGATGCGTGAGGTGCGCAAGGCGAGCAACCTTTTGCGAGACGCGCTGGAGGTGGAGGAGGATCGACAGCAGCGCAGATCGCCAGTGGCCAAGCGCAAGGTGACTGGCGCGGTGGCGGGCGCGACGGGCGCGTCGATGGCCGAGCTCGACGCGCTTGGGCCGCTGGATCAGCTCGATGATGAGCACATGGGCTTAGACGGCGTCGATCCGTTCGCTGTGGGCTGGCGCGAGCCGGAGCGGGTGGAGGTGCCGCTGGCGGCGCGCGTGATCGTGGGCGATGAGCAGGCGCGGGAGATCGCGCTGCAGGTGCCGCGCCTCGACCCGATCTTAGCGCACGCGGAGCAAGAGCAGGTGGCGCTGCATGACCAGCTGATCGAGGAGTGGCAGGGATGAGCGAGCAGGAAGAGACCGGGCGCGATGAGCTGGTGAGCGGTGAGATGTCACTGTTCGAGCATCTGGCCGAGCTGCGCAAGCGGCTCATCTACAGCATGCTGGCGATCGCCACGGGGTTTGGCATCTCATGGATCTGGCGCGAGGAGATCTTTCAATTCTTGCTGGAGCCCTTGCGCCAAGCGGCGCCTGCGGCGGTGATGGCGCAGATCCACAACCGAGACCTGACCGAGCCGTTTATGACGCTGATCAAGGCGTCGTTTGTGGCTGGCGTGTTCCTGGCGATCCCGGTGGTGTTGTGGCAGCTGTGGTGCTTCATCGCGCCCGCGCTCTATAAGAATGAGAAGCGGCTGGCGATCCCGTTCGTGGTGGTGGCCACGGTGTTCTTCTTCGCAGGGGGCGCGCTCTGCTACAAGGTGGTGATGCCCTATGGCTTCGAGTTCTTGTTCGCGTTTGGGCAAGGGATCTCGAACCCGACGCTGATGATGGGGGATCACTTCTCGCTGACGATCAAGCTGCTGTTAGCGTTTGGCGCGATCTTCGAGCTGCCCGTGATCTCGATGTTCTTATCGGCGCTGGGGGTGCTGACGCACTACACGCTGATCAAGCACTGGCGCGGCGCGATCGTGGGCTCGTTTGTGCTGGGGGCGGTGCTGACGCCGCCGGACGTGGGGACCCAGGTGGCGATGGCGAGCTCGCTGATCGTGCTGTACGGGCTGTCGATCATCGTGGCGTGGTACTTCACGACGCGACGCGAGCGCAAGCTGGCCAAGGAGCTGGCGGCGCTGGCGAAGCGTTGAGCCGCGAGCGCGCGACGCTTTTTTTTACCAAGCCTGATCGCTCGCCCGTAGAGGAGGGGTGTGCAGCGCGCGCTCCCCCAGAGAGGCTATGGAGCTACGAGGTTTTCCAGAGCGCGTCGCGGCCTTTCGGCGCGGCGATCGCGACGCGCTCACGGCGCTGTATCAGGCCCACCGCCAAGCGGTGGAGCGGCTGCTACGGTACGGCTTCACCTTCACGAGCCACGGTCGGACGATGCGTTTTCGAGGCTACGATGAGCCCTACGCCTTACAAGAGGCGACCCAGGACGCCTTCTTGCACGCGTTCCGCGTCAAGGCGCGTGAGTCCTATGATGAGACACAGCCGTTTGCGCCCTTCTTGCTCACCCTCGCGCGCAACCGGGTGCTCGACCAGCTGCGCCGCGCGCGCCTTGAGTCGCGCTACATGGTGCCGCTGTCGCACCTGGAGGGCGGCCCCGATGAGGCGGCGCGCGTCAGCGCCGATCCGCTCCAGCAGGCGCCGCAGCCCAGCCCCGAGCGCCAAGCGCAGAGCGCTCAATTGCAGCGCGCCTTACAGCAGTTCTTTGAGACGCTTGATGAGGCGGATGACGCCGTGCTGCGGCTGCACCTGATCGGCGACATGAGCCAGGAGCAGATCGCGGCGCGCTTGGGTGAGGATCGCAACGCGATCCGCAAGCGCGTGAGGGAGCTTCGCGGCGGGCTGCTGCGACATCTCAAGGCGAGCGGCTTCATCGCGGATCTTCAGATCACGGAGCTGCTCACGCGCGGCTTGATCCTTGGCGGGGTGATGCGATGAGCGGTCGTGAACCAGCGCTGTCGCAGCGCGAGGCCCGGGAGGCGCTTGACAGGCTGTTCATCGAGGCATCTGAGCTGGCTGCAACGCGCGAATTGGTCGCCAAGGTGCGCGAGGATGAGGCCACGCGCGAGCGCTTTAACGCGCTAGCGCAGGCCGAGCGCGCGCTGGAGAGCGATCAAGCATGCGGCGCGTTTGAGCGCGCCTTTGGCGAGGCGATGTTCTTAGAGGGGCTGGACGCGCTGCTGGCGAGCGAGGCTGAGGGCGCGCCTGAGGTCGAGACAACACGCGCCACAGACGCGCGCGTGTTGAGGCCTGTGTGGTGGCGCACGCAGGCGGCGCGCGCGGGCGCGATGGCGGCAAGCGTCGCGATCGTCGGCGCGGGGGCGTGGGCGTTAACGCGGCCGAGTGATGGCGGCGTCGCGGGCCCCCCTGCTGACACCTACCAAGCGCGCGGGCTCGCGACCGACGCGCCTCCTGTTGAGGATGCGCAGCGCGTGGGGGTGTTCTGCGTCACCACAGACGCGGGCGGTGAGGCGCGCTTTGAGGGGCCCGATGAGGCGGCGCTTGGTTTGGTGCAGTGCGCGCAAGACGCGTCGATCAAGCTGGCCATCATCAACCCACAAGCACAGCATCAGTATGTGGCGGTGTTCGGGGTGAGCGAGCGCGGGGAGCTGCTGTGGTATGGACCAAGCCCCGCTGCGCCTGCGGCGCAGCGCGCGCCTCAGAGCCTGACGTGGGCGCCGATCGGTGAGACGATCCAGCTCAACGTGAATCATGAGGTGGGCTCGGTGCGCGTACACGCGGTGTTCAGCCCGACCCCGATCACCTACGCGATGCTCCAAGCGCAGCTGCAAGCGCACGCGCCTGCGGCGCGGTTTGCGATGACGAGGATGCCGCGTTGGGCGGCGTCCTCAAGCGTGGTCTTTGACGTCACGGAGGTGCCCCGATGAGCCGCTTGTTGATGGCTTGCGCGGTGCTCACCGCGCTGATGTCCCCCGCGCTCGCGCGCGCTGAAACACAGCCCAAGATCTACGCGCTGATCGTGGCGCACAATGGGAGCGTGGATGGGGGGGTGGCGCCGCTGCGCTACGCCGACGATGATGGCGCGCGCTATGAGGAGCTGTTCCGCAGCATGAGCGATCATGTGGAGCTTTTGACGGTGCTCGACGCGGAGAGCCAGCGGATCTTCCCCGACGCGGCGCGTCGCAGCTTGGCGCCGACGCGCGCGCAGCTCAAGGCGGCGGTCGGGCGCATCGCCACCCGCGTGGCCGCCGATCGCGCCAGCGGCCAAGACGCCGAGCTGTACCTCGTCTTCACGGGCCATGGCAACGTGGAGGCGGGCTCTGGCGAGGGTTATCTGAGCTTGGCCGACGGCAAGCTGCGACGCAGCGAGCTGTACCGCGACGTGATCTCACCGCTGTCAGGCGCGAGCTTCACCCACCTCATCATCGACGCGTGTCACGCTTACTTTATGGTGCAGAGCCGCGGCGAGGGCTGGCGCGATGATCGCACGGGCCAGACGCTGGATGACGCGTTCTTGGCGCGCGGGCAGCGTGAGATGGCGCAGCGTCCCAGCACGTTGGGGGTGATCTTGTCGACCTCGGGCGCCGCTGAGGTGCATGAGTGGAGCAAGTTTCGTGGTGGCGTGTTCAGCCATGAGCTGCGCAGCGGCCTTTTGGGCGCCGCCGACGTCGATGGTGACGGGCGCGTCAGCTACATGGAGCTTGACGCTTATTTGGCGGCGGCGAACGCGAGCGTGACGAACCCGCGGGCGCGGATCAGCGTCCACGCGCGGCCTCCGGCGCAGGATCACGCGCGGCCGCTGGTGCGCCTGGATCGCTACCGCGACGCGACGATGCTGGAGCTGCCCGCAGGCTCGGGTCAGCACACCTACTTAGAGGACGCGCGCGGGCTGCGCTACGCGGATTTGCACACCAGCGCGCCCACGCGCATGGTCTTGCTGCGCGAGCCTGCGGGGGGTCGTGATTATTATCTTCGCACCAGCCAGTCGCAAGCGCGGGTCTCCGTCGCGCAAGCGAGCATCAGCGCGAGCGGCCTAGCCTACGCCCAGCTCGACGCCCAGGCGCGCAGCGCCGTGGAGGATGAGTTTCGCACGCGCTTGTATGCGACGCCCTTTAGCGCGGGCTTCTTCGCGGGCTACAGCGCGGGGCGCGCGGGTGAGCAGGAGCAGGTTGTGAGCGCGGCGCCGATGGAGCGCGCGACGCAGCGCGGCGCGTGGGCGCGCTTGATCGACGCGTCTTATGCGCTGAGCGAGCCGCCCTTGGAGGGTGTGTCGGGCGCGCATCATGAGCTGTCCGGGTCGCTGCTGTTTCAGCATGACAGCGGCTTTGGGGTGGGGCCTTTCGTGAGCTACGGCTTGACGTGGGATGGTCCGCTGACGCTGCATCGCCCCGCGCTCGGCGCGGAGCTGAGCTGGCAAGCGGCGCTGCCCGGGGGGCTGTGGATCGCGCCGAGGCTGCGCGTGGGCAACCAGATGGTGCTGCTCGCGGGTGAGACGCAGGCCGCTGATCCGCTCTCGCTGCTGGCCAGCGGCGCGCTCCAGCTGGGCATGTCGTTTGACGGGGTGACGCTGCACTTAGCCGCGGGAGTGTCAGCGCACGTCATCACCCGCACCAGCGTGGAGCGCACTGAGGAGGTGACGCGCTGGACGCCCACGCTCGGCATCGGCGCGCGCTTTTGAAGCACAGCGCGGCGCGTGTGGGCCGAACATAGAGGGCGCGCTTCGTGGTGAGGCGCGCCCTCTGCTGTTCAACGACAACCTTGTGGGGTGCACACGATGACCATGCTCACACGCGCGATCTTCGCGCTCACGCTCATGTTGACGCCCGCGTGCGTCGAGCCGCTGCCTGTCCACGCCGCTTATGCGGCGACCTCGTCTTCCAGCTCGTCGCCCTCGACCGGCGCGCCGCCGCCGATGCGAGCAGACGCCCACCAGGAGGACGCGGCGCGCGGTGGCGAGGTCGCCGCCGGCGGCGACCTCGTCCCGGACGAGCCCGCGCTTCGCGCGGGCCGGGCGCGCGCTTCGCGCGCGCCACAGCTCGCTGAGGACGCGGCCACGGGCTCGCCCGTGGCCGCGTCCTCGGGGGTGGGCGCTGACGCTGACGCGCCTGACGCTGACGCGCCTGACGCTGAGGTGTCAGCGTCAGGCGCGCCCAGTGAGCCGAGCGGCCACGGCGTGACGGGGGTGTTAAACCTCAACACCGCCACAGAAGCGCAGCTTGATCTGCTGCCAGGGGTGGGACCCGCGATGACCGCGAGGATCGTCGCCCATCGCGCCAAGCGCCCGTTCCGACGCGTGAGCGAGCTGCGCCAGGTCAAGGGGATTGGACCCGCGAAGTACAAGAAGCTCGCGCCGTTTCTGCGGGTGGATGGCGAGTCAACGCTGCGACGCGAGCTCAAGGGATGAGCGCGCCAGCCTCTGCGCGCAGCGCGTCGCGCAGCGCGTCAAGCGAGAGCGTCTGAGCCTGCTCGATAGCGCGCTGATAGAGCTTACGCGCGAGGTCGTGATCGACGGCGCGCGCGGCGCGCGCGGCGGCGCGCAGCGGCCTGATGAAGCGGCGATCGGCGAGCCCCAGCGTCTCATCGCCCTCATCCAAGGTGAGCATCTGTGTGGCGAGGCTGGGCGCATCGGCGCAGAGCGCGGCGTGGAGGACGCGCGCGAGGCACGCCCCCATGGCGACCAGCGGCACGGCAGAGGCCTGGGCGGGGAGCCTAGGGATGAGCATGTCGAGGATGTGGCGCGCGTCGTCATCAAGGTCGCGCTCCAGCGCGATCAAGGCGCGATAGAGGTGGGCCATGGTGGCGATGGGGGAGCCGATCTCATCCATCAGGGCGGCGCTGTGCTCGGCAGCGCGCTGCGCGCGCTCCAGCGCCCCCTGGATCAGGTGAAGCTCGGCGAGGTTGAACAGGCACAAGCCCTGTCCCGCGCGCGTGCCGGTGTGGCGAAAGTCGTGGAGGGCTTGCAGTGACAGGGTCGCCGCGCGCGCCAGATCGCCCTCGCGGATGGCGTGATCAGCGAGCGACTGCAAACACCAAGCGCCCTCACGGCGCTCGCCGCTGGCTTGCGCGATGAGGATGCCGCGCGCGAGGTGCGCTTGGCTGATGTCATGATGGCGCTGGTGCATCGCGAGCCAGGCCAGCCCGTGGAGGCACTGAATCATGCCGCGCGCGTGCTTGTGCGCCTCATAGATGGCGAGCGACTCGGTGTAATTGCGCTCACAGCTGACCAGATCACGCACGCCGAGCAAGAGCGCTGCGCTGATGCGCAGCGCTTGGGCGCGCGCGAGGGTGGGCGAGGGAGGGAGGGTGGCGAGGGCGCGCGCCACGAGGCGCTGGGCCAGTGAGACTTGCCCGGTGAAGCGCAACAGCTCAGCCTCATAGCCCCAGGCGGCGGCGCGGGTGAGGTCATCCTCGGGCAAGCCTTGGCGATCGCAGGCGTCTTTGTAGGTGGTGAGGGCGGCGCGTCCGAAGCCATAGTGGCTGCGATCGAAGTAGCGCTGGCTGGCGGCCATGGCGAGGGCGCGCGCTTGATCGAGGCGCGCGGCCTCTAGGGCGTGTCGTGCGCGCCTGGCGAGGTCGGCCGGATCATCTTCATCGGGGCTTGCGAGCGAGGTCAGGGCGTCGAGGCAGCAGGCGTGGAGGCTGCGCCAGCGCCCCTGCTCGCGCGCCTCGCGCAAGAGGCTCTCGCGCAAGAGGCCGTGGGCGAAGGACCAGCCGCCGGGGCGCAGGCGCGCGAGGCCGCTGGCGGCCATCGTCTCAAGCGCGCCAGCGGGCAGCGGATCGAACCTCGCGAGCGCGATCGCGGCGCGCAGCTCGCGCTCCTCGACCTCTTGGCCGAGCGCCGCCGCCAGCTGGAGCGCGCGCTCATCCCAGCCGCCCAGCGCGCCACCCAGATGCGTCAGCCTCGCGCGCCACAGCGCGTGGGTGGAGTCAGGCAGTGAGAGCGCCGCGCCCGGGCGCAGGGTGAAGCCCGCGTCGCTGGGGCAGATCAGGTCGCGCGCCACCCAGTCGGCCAACAGCTGCGTCGCGAACAGCGGGCGCCCCTGCGCGCGGCCCAACAGCTGCGCGCGCAGCGGGGGCGCGAGCGTCAAGGTGGCGTCGATGAGCTGTGTCAGCTCATCGTCATTGAGCGGCGCGATGGCCAAGGTTTGGACACAATCCGTGAGCGCGTTGAGCTGACGCGCGAGCGCAGGATCGGCGTGGATGTCCTCCTCGCGCACGCTCAAGATGACCAGCACAGGCAAGCTGAGGGCGTCAGCGTGGCCTTGCAGGGTGCGCACGAAGCCGATGCTGTCACTGGCCCACTGCGCGTCCTCCAGCCAGAGGATGAGGGGGCGCTGCGCAGTAGCGGCGCGCAGATAAGGCAGCAAGGCGTGGTGGCGCTCCGTGACGCTGGCGAAGCGGATGGGCGCGGGCGTGGCCTCTGGCAGCGGATCGATCAGCTCCAAGATGGCGTCGGTCTGCGCGCTGACATCCCCGCCTGATTGGGCCGTAGTCTGGCGCGCGAGCAGGAAGTCTTGCACGCGCTGATGCGCCGCGTCGCGGCTCAAGGTCATGCAGCGCAGCGCCTTCTGGAGCGCGCGGGTCAGCCCTGAGGTCGCGTCGGCGCCTTGAGGATCATGATCCACGCGCAGCATGTGCGCGGCGCCGACCTCGCTGGCGCGCTGTGCGAACCATGACACGAGGCGGCTCTTGCCCGCGCCGATGGGACCACGCACGAGCACGACCTTTGAGGCGCGCGTGTGATGGACCTGATACAGCGCGCTCCACAGCAGGTCGCGCTCGGCCTCGCGGCCGATCAGCGGGATCTCGCGCAGCCCGAACAACCCCAAGCTGGCGCTGGCCAGGGCGAGCGAGTCAGGGGCGCGCTGCGCGACGCGCCACGTCTCAGGCATGGGGGCGACGTCCACGCGCAGCGCGCCGCCCTCATCGGCAGGGCGCTTGAGGCGATCTTTGAGCCGCGCCGTGCGCCAGTGCGCGTCACTGCTGACCAGCGGCGTGAGCGCGGTGGCCTCAAGCTCCAAGGTCTGCGCCAAGGTCTGCGCCAAGGTCTGCGCGAGCCCTGCGGCGGATAAGGGCAGCGCGACTGGCGCGTCTGAGGCGGCTAACCACGCGCCCTGATCCGCGCGCTCAGGCAAGCACAACAGCCCCCAGATGGCATCAGCGGCCAGCTCAGCGCGCGCCCACGGGGCCTTCTCCAGCAGCCGACGCAGCCACCCCTCGAAGCCCGCAGGCACCGAGAAGCGCGGCACAAACGCCCCTGGCTCCTCGCCCAAGTGCTTGGACGCCAACATGATAAAGTTATCAGCGTGAAACGGCGGCGCGCCCGTCGCCAGCTCCCACGCCATGCACGCGACCGCGTAGAGGTCAGTCCACGGCCCATAGTCGCGCCAGTGCCCTTGCAGCTGCTCAGGGGGCATATAGTGGGGCGTGCCTGCGGCGGAGGCGTGGACCATCGCGGTGCTGGTCGAGACGCTCAGCTCCATGCCATGCGCCAACCCAAAGTCGGCCAGCGCGTAGCGAGGCGCTCGCCCCGGCAGCTCAAAGCGCAGCACATTGGCGGGCTTAATGTCGCGGTGGATCACCTCACGCGCGTGGGCGTGGGCCAGCGCGTCGAGGATCTGAAGCAGCGCGTGGCGCAGGCCATACCACGAGGTCATCGGCGGTGCGTCTTCGAGCGTGTCGTGCGCGAGCTCCATCGCCAGCCAGGGGCTGCCTGCGGCGAGCGCGCCTTGGCTCTGGGCGGCCGCCTCGGGGCTGACGTGGCCGTAGTCAAAGACGTGGCACACGCCAGGGTGCTCTAGCGCGGCGACCGCTTGCACCTCACGCGCGAAGCCCTGCAGATAGCGCGGCTCACGCACCAGCTCATGGCGGATCACCTTCACCGCCACCGGCACGCGATGGGCGCCGTGCTCGCCGCGCCAGACGGCGCCCATCCCACCCTGACCGAGGACACCGCTCAGCGTGAACCGCCCCAGCGCGATGGCTTGTTGCGAGGGAGACATGATGTGCATCGTGAGGTTGGGAGGTTGCAGGTGGAGGGGTTAATGAGGAGAGAGAGGCGCTCAGAGCGAGCCGTCAGCACCCGAGGGCGATGAGACAGGCGGCGAGCTGCGTCGACCCCTCACAAACGGCCCAAGAGGCCGTCCAGCGGGCGTCTCAGGCTCAAGGGCGCGGGGCGATGCAGGGGGACGCTGCGACGGCTCGACGGATTCAAGGCAGCGCGGGTGCGCGCCGCTGAGCACGAAGCGACCCTGCACCTGGGTGACCACGCGCAGCGTCGGCTTCACGAGCTGCGACAGCGTGACCGTGCAGAGCCAGGCCAACAGCAGCCCCAAGCCCAGCAGCGCCATGTTCAGCGCGCCCGCGAAGCTTAACCCCAGCGCGATCACGCTGAGGCCACCAGCGCCGAGCGTGAGCTGTCTCAGGGTGTGGCGACGCGCGACGCAGCGCGCGCACAGCGACAGCGTCACATCCACGGGGTGGCGCGCGGCGAGGTAGAGCAGCGGCAGCGTGAGGGTGAAGACCCCCAGCGCCATCAGCCACGGGCTCAGGTAGCTGACCTCGTGAGGCTGGCGATGACGATGAGGCCCAGGCGCACCGCAGCGCACGCAGACATCAGGCAGCAGCATCGGTGAGGTGCCGATGAGCAGCGCGTCGTCGCGTTGAGGGGGCGCTCCGACGTGGGAGGTTGTGGGGGTCAGCTCGCTCATCAAGACCTGAGGTGGCAAGCGCGTCTTCAACCGTCACACTGTGACAGCCTCGCGCATCGCGCGCAACGCGCAAGCCGTGACGCTCATCTCGCGCAGCCTGACGCGAGCCGCATCGCGACCTCGCGCACCTCCCCTGTGGCGCTCACCGCGACGCGTCGAAACGACGGGCTGTCACACGCGACGCCCGACACCTGGACGCGCTCATACGCCCCCTGCGGTCCTGGCAAAAACAGGGTGTGCAGCAGCGTTTCTTGCGCAGCGACAGCGGCGGGCTGGCCATCCTCGCACGTCACGCTCACCCAGCGGTAATCGCCTCGGTAGAGGTCCTCCTGCGCGACCACGAAGAGCGCGTCAGGGGGGATGATGCAGCGCGTGGGGGGGCGCACCTCAAGAGGATCTGCGCCGGCGCCCTCCCACATGGCCTCCTCAGCGGCCGTGATGAGCGCGGGGTCATGCCCGAGCGCGGGGGCGTCTGGCGAGACGCGGACCACGACGCGGCGCGCATCGTGGTGCGACGCACGCTCGCGCGCCTCCTCTGCCGTCAAGAGCGCCTTGATCGGCCAGCCCTTGCGATCGTTCCCCTCCACCCAGCTCTGCGCCGCCTGCTCGCCAGCCAACATCGCCACCACCACCGCGACGCCCTCATCGGGCGCCTCAAGCCCCAGCTCATCGGTGTGCAC
>CAYXWB010000177.1:0-11100 GCA_964468515.1 uncultured Bradymonadales bacterium
GGCACCAGCTCAGGACCAGAGCGCCTGCTGACGTGCTGGGCGCAGCGCCCCTCGCTCGGGATGCTGCGCAGCAGCGCCCGGGCAGCGGCGCGCCCGCTCAAGAACGCGCCCTGCACCGCGGCGCCGCCACACCAGTCGCCCGCGATCGCCACGCGCTGTGCTTCATCCAGCGCGCACAGCGCGCACAGCGCGGGCAGCGCGGGCAGCGCGTGCGTGGTGCAGGCGTAGCGCCAGCGATGCGCGTGCGCGCTCCAAGGATCAAGCGCCTCAAGGCCCATCGCCTCACGACACGCCGCCACCATCAGCCGCGCGAGCGCCTGACGCTCCTGCTCTAAGTGGGCCCGCGTCCAATCCTCACGCTCATGCAGCGCCCAGTCGAGCGCAGGTCCGAAGCTCGCTCTCATGAGCGCGCCAGCGCCGCCCAAGCCAGCGCTGGGTGGTCGGGGAGCGAGGCCGCGACAAAGCGCAGGGGCGCGCGCGTCATGCTAAGGTGCATCTGCCCCGCTTGCCATGCTGTGACGGGTGGTCAATTTGTGCCCTAGCCGCGCACCCGATAGACAAGAGGTTGTTCATGTCAGACGTGTTGGAAGAGCTGATCGCGCTGCTGTCGCTAGAGAAGCTGGAGGAGGATCTGTTCCGAGGTCCGAGCCAGGACCTGGGCTGGGGCACGGTGTTCGGCGGTCAGGTCTTGGGCCAAGCCTTGAGCGCGGCGGCGCAGACGGTGCCCGCCGCGCGGCCCGTGCACTCGCTCCACGGCTACTTCTTGCGCCCCGGCGATGTGCGCAAGCCCATCGTCTACAAGGTCGATCGCATCCGCGACGGGGGCAGCTTCACGACGCGGCGCGTGGTGGCGGTGCAGGGCGGCGAGGCGATCTTTAACATGGCGGCGTCCTTTCAGGTCGAGGAGCCGGGGCTGACGCATCAGGAGCCGATGCCTGAGGTCAAGGGGCCTGAGGGGCTGCGCTCCGAGGTGGAGCTCGCGCGCGCGATCGCGGCCCGCATCCCGGAGGCGTTGCGCGCGATGGCGACCGCTGAGCGGCCGATCGAGGCGCGCCCGGTCGATCCTCACAACCCGCTGCGCCCCGACGTCAGGCCGCCCAAGCGCGAGGTCTGGTACCGCGCCATGCGCGCGCTGCCCGATGATCCTGCGCTGCATCACTACCTGATCGCCTATGCCTCGGATTTTAACTTCCTCACGACCGCGCTGCAACCGCACGGCGCGTCGTGGCTGTCACCCAAGATGCAGGTGACGAGCCTCGATCACGCCATGTGGTTTCACCGCCCGCTGCGCATGGACGAGTGGCTCTTGCATGTGATGGAGAGCCCATCCGCGTCGAACGCGCGCGGGCTTGTGCGCGGCCACTTCTATAATCAGCGCGGGGAGCTGGTGGCGTCGACGATGCAAGAAGGGCTGATGCGTCAGCGCGAGCGGCGCTGAGCCAACAAGCTCAAGGCGCGGCGATGGTCAGGGTGTGGCGCGTCGTGATCGTCTGGCCCGTGACGCTGTGTTGATAGCGCGTCTCGACCTCGCACGTCCCAGCTTGCAAGCCCTCCACGCGCACCCAGCTGCGCTCAGCGCCTGGGGACGTGAAGCGCTCAGGCGCGATCGCGATCGTGCAGATTTGCGGCGCGTTGGAGCTGACCTCAAGCTTGTCTAAGCTCACCTGAGCGACGGGCTCACCGCTCGCGGTAGGCATCACGCTCACCTCCATCGGCTGCCCCACCGCGTAAGGCTGCGTCCGCTGTAACATCGCCCCATCAAGCGCGTCAGGCGACACCAAGGTCATCGTGACGCTGGTGTGATCTTGCGTGGTCGCGCGCAGGGTCACGACGCCAGGGGTCTTGCCTGTCTGCACGCTGAGGCGGTTGAGCTGAGGTGGATCGGGCAGGAGCCGCGCCGCGCCTGAGGGCGAGACCTCCACGGGCGCTGGCCCAAGCCCGATGTGCAGGCGGTCTTCCGCGTCGCGCAGCTGCGCGCCCAAGTCAACGCGCTGCTCAGTAAGGTAGTGCGCGTTGGTGGCGCCTTGAGGCGCGCTCAAGTGATGCATCTTCACGTGCGCGATAGGCGACACGATCACGGTCAGCTCCTCTTGGAGCGTCTTATCGCCAGGGCTGATGCGCGCGGTCGCCACGAGCTTCACCACCCCGGGGCTCACCCCCTCGATCTCCAGGCTGGTCGCGTCCACGCGCCTGGCCCGCGCGATCGACTCATCTTGCGAGCCGACCTCGCGCAGCTCCAGCTGATGCGTCTTGTTGCTGAGCTGCGCCAACACCGGCAGCTTGCTTCCTGGCGCGATGGTCGCTATCCCAGGCGACCCTGACCCCTGCATCGTATCTGCGTCTTGGTCCAGATAGACGAGCATGAAGGAGCGCGGCGGCGTGCCAAAGCAGGCGGTGAGTGAGGCGATCGGCAGCAGCAAGAGAGCGCGCTGGAGCATTCTCGTGATGATCATGGTGAGCCGCTCACGTGTGGGGTTAAGGGGCAAATCAGCTCAGGTGGGAGCGCACTTCTGCGCTGCGTTGCGTGCGCTGTCAAGCCTGCGAGACGCGCCATATGGCGCGTTGATGCATGTTTTTCGCGCGCTAGACGCAAGGTTCGATCGCGCCGCGCCTAGACGATGAGGGTGGCGTGATGTGTGATGTGATGGAGCGCGCGGCGGCGCGTGTGGAGCGGCGACTGTCGGTGATGTTCGCAGAGGTGGCGCGCTTTGAGTGGCTGCTGAGCCAGCTCAAGGACGCGCCCACGCGCTACAGCGTGGCGCAGCTTGAGGCCCAGCTTGTCGCGCCCGCCACGCTGCCCGGACAACATGAGCGCCTGCTCGTGATGCTCGCTGTGCGGCGAGATCCGAGGGCGCAGCGCGTGCTGCGCGCGTGGACGCCGCCTCAAGGCGATCCCCGCTTGGCCGCGTTCCATCAGCTCGCCATGATGTGGCACGAGCTGGCATTGTTACCCGCTGGGGCGAGCCTTGACGCGCGCTGTTGATCGCTCAGGTGGGCTGCCACAGGCTCAGCGCACCGATGAGGCGTATGATCTGATCGGGCTGCTGGCGCCACTGCGACAGCCCGAGCCACAGCGCGCCGTCACGCGCCTCAAGCTGCGGCGCGCCGAGCGCGCCTGTCACCAGCGCGCGCGTCACTTGGGCTGGGATGCGCGTGCGGCTGATGTCGAGGCCTAACGCGCCGCTGGCGTCGAGGCTGATGAGCCACGCCTGCGGCGCGTCGGGGTGGGTCTGCTCCAAGAACACCGCCCGCGCGTGCGCCTGATCGTCGTAGAACACGCGGTTGGCCTCACGCACCAAGCGCTGCAACAGGCGCAGCACCTCATCGCGGCCGAGATCATCATGACCCAGGCGCGCGTGGACCTCGCGTTGAAAGGCGCGATCATCCCACGCGTAGCTCACCGTCGCGCGCGCCGCGCGCGTCACGTCGCGCGTGTGCGCGCTCGACAGCATGGCGTGGGCGCGTTCGATGGCGTCGGCGTAGTCGGGCCACGGTGAGCGAATGCGCGCGAGCGCGCTCGGGTGGGGCAGCACGCTCTGGATGAAGGGGAGCAGGGTTGCGGGATCGTCGCTCTCGCACAGCGTGGGGTGCAGGGTGTAGCGCGTCAGCGCGTCGGCCCCGTGTTCTTGCTCCCCGAACAGCGCGTGCGTCGCGCTGGTGGTGGCCAGGAGCATCGGCGCGCTATAGTCGCTCAGCCGCATAGCGTGCGGCTCTCGGCGGCTTGGCTGACCTGCATCATCGCGCCCACAGCCTAGGATCATCGCCAGCCGCGCGTCGTCCTCGCGCAGCGCGTCGCGCAGCTGGGGGATGAGCTGCGTCACCAGCGCGTCGCGCAGCTCAGGCAGGCTGCGCGCCTCCAGCAGCGCCGCGTGCCCGAGCATCGCGCCCTCGCCAAGCAGCGCGGCCACGCGCAGGTTGATCGTCTCCAAGAGCGCCGCGCTCAGCCAGCTGATGGGCGCGTCGTGATGGGTGATGAGCGCGGCAGGCGAGGGCGCCAGCGTGATGAACTCAAAGCGGCGCCGCAGCGCGGCGTCCAGCTGCACCGTGGCGCGATCAGCGCTGTTGAGCGTGGCCAGGATGTGCAAGTTCGGGGGGAGCACAAGCGGCGCCTCATCTGGCCCCGCAAGCGGCAAGCTCAACCGCAGCTCGCTCGGCTCACCGAGCCTGCGTGAGGGCTCCATCGCGCTCAGCACCTCACCGAAGATCCGCGCCACGTTGCCACGGTTCAGCTCGTCAATCAGAAGCGCGTAGCTTAGGGGCTTAGCAGGGTCGCTCAAGTAAGCGGCCGTCGCCTCGCGGGCGATGCGCAGCAGCGGCCCCGGCACGCGCGCGTAGCGCAGCGCGCCGTCTGCGGCGTCGACGGGGCGAAGCCCCTCGACGAAGTCCTCGTAGCTGTAAGCCTGATGAAAGGCCACCATCACCAGCCGCCCCGCGCGCTGGAGCGCGCGCGCCGACGCCTCGCTCGCGTCGGCGCCCAGCAGCGAAGCTGCGCGCTGCATCATCTGGCGCGTCTTGCCCGTGCCGGGTGGGCCGACCCAGCACAGGTTCTGCGCGGGCTGCGCGCTTTGGGGGGCGTCGTCTTGGGTGAGGATCATAGGTCGAGCCCTTGGCGGGTGATGAGCAGGAGCTGCTGAGCGAGCGCGTCGCGCCACGCGCGATCGCGCGCCGAGTCGCCCAAGTCGAGCGTGCGCACCAGGGTGCGCCGCGCAGGATCGTGCGCTTGCTGGTAATCGCGCGCTTGTGCGCCGCGCACGTGAGGATAGATCAGCGCGACGCAGGGCGCATCATAGGCCTGCTGGTAGGCGTGGAGCTGGTACAGATCCTCGCGGCTGACGCCATCGCCGCCGTCGCGCCGCCAGTCGAGCCGCTTCCACTTGGCGTCGAGGATGAGCGCGCGCCCGGTCGCGTCGCGCAGCAGCAGGTCGGGGCGCATGTGCAGGCGCGTCTGGCCTGTGCGCGCGTCGCGAAGCAGCGGGCGCCTGTCGCCCAGCGCCTGCGCGCGCATCGTGACGCCGGGCAGCTGAGGTAACACGCGCTCTTGCATCAGCGCGGTGATGGCGCCCTCAAAGATCGCGCTCATGTCAAAGCACAGCGACATCGCCTCGACGTCGCCCGCGCGCATCCCTGGCGCCATCCCTTGGAGCGCGAGCTGACACAGCGCGACCGAGGCGCTGAGCTGGTCGTGGCGTGGGAGGAAGGGCTCGAAGAGGTCGGGGTGGGGGGCGATGTCGCGGGCGTCGCGCAATAAGTCGTGACACTGACGCAGCGCGGCGATGGTGCTGGGGTGTTGCGCGCGCGTGAGCAGGTGCGTGACGGTCGCCTTGAGCGCGCGGTTGAGCGGGTGGTCGTCGGTCATGGCGTCGAAGCGGCACGCGATGCGATCGGCACGCGCGGGCTGGCGAAGCTGCTGGGCCACGTCCACGCGTCCGCGCAGCGCGGGCAGCGCGTCCTCGTGTGGGGCGTAGTCGCGCGGCAGCTCGTGGTGCAGCGCGTCGCGCAGTGAGGTGCCAAGCTGCAACAGGAGCGCCTCGGCGAGCTGGCCAGGGGCCGCGCGCAGGCTGGCGACCCCGCGCGGCGCGTGGGGGAGCATCCCGGCCAAGCTCAGCAGATCGAGCAGCCGATCGCGCGTCGGGTGCGCGTCATCGAGGTCGTCGAGCTTGGGCAGGATCTCCACACACAGCCCTGGCACCTGGATCACGCCGACCCAGCGGTCGGCGCGCGCCTCGTCGTCGTCCCAGCGCAGCATGGGCTGGCCGCCGCGCGCGCGCGCCCACGCCTCATCGTGGCGGCGAAGCCGCTCAAAGCGCGCGCGTGGGATGATAGCGGCCGCGCGTCTGCGCCGCGCGGGCGACGCGTCGTCGCTGCACAGCCGCTGATATTCGCGCAAGGTGAGGCGCTGTCGCATCGGGGAGGGGCTGGGGTTGAGGATCAGTGTGAGCGCGGCTTGGGAGGGGGCTGGGGTTGAGGGGCAGTGTGAGCGCGGCTTGGGAGGGGGCGTGCTTTTGCGGGCTTCGCCCTGCACCCACCAGGGACTATCGTCCCTGGACCCTATCTTATCTGGGGAGGACGCGCACTGTTGTGCTCAAGGTGTGCGCGGTTGACAGGCGTGGTTGGGTCTGCCTAACCTCATCGCATCGTACGACGAAGCACGCCAAGAACGTAGGGGGAGTGATGTGGCAGACAGGAGATGATGAGCTAACACCTGCAGCGCCGCGCTATGCGTGGTGGCGGATCGTGCTCATCGTGTTGAGCGTGATGGGTTGGGGCTTCGCGCTCTATGTGCTGGCGTGGAACTTCTCGCGTCAGCAAGACCCTAGCGGTGATCTCGTCATCTCAATCATCTTATGGTGTGTGAGCGTCGTGATGTTTGGCGTGAGCGTGCGCAAGCCCTGGATGATCGCGCTGACGCTGGCCGCGAGCCTGCTCGTGGGGCTGTGGGCGCGCGGTGAGCTTGAGGTGGTGGGTCGCCTTGAAGCAGAGCAGGCGCAACATCGTGCGCGCATCGATGAGGCAGCGCGTCGCTTGGCTGCCCTCTGCACGCCACCGCATGCGCCCATCCCTGAGGCCGCGCCGTGGTCAAATCAGCCGGGCGATTATCGGGGTGTGCTGCTGAGCGCGTCTGGCGTGAACGACACTTTTGGGATGTTCTACGCCAAAGCGCCCGGCTGGGAGGCGAGCGACGACATCACGCAGATCGCGCTCGTCGCCTGCAGGACGACGGAGGGCTCTACCCCGCCGCCTTGCACGTTTATGCGCCCCGCTCAGATCCCCAAACAAGGCTATAACCCCTTGACAGGGAAACACTACGACCTTGGTCAAAGGCACGGGATTAAGAAGGAGTTCGCCCAGCTCTGGCTCACGCTCACCCATGTCTCCTTGCGCGAGGCGCGCACGGGCCGTGAGCTGACGCAGTGGACACATCGCCAGCTGGTGGGCGCGCAAGAGTGTCATTATTATAAGGGGGACAACATCCCCGAAGGGACGCCGTTTTTTCACACCTATGAAGAGCTCTTCGCGCGCCTTCAGCCCTGGCTTGAAGGCCGCGCTCCCGAAGAATGAGCCTCGCGTGTGTTGAGCGCGGCACGATGCGTGCCACGATCGCGGTTACGCTCTGCCCTGGTTGACGGGGCGCGCCCCGTGGGCCACCTTGTGAGGATGGATCACATCCTCTCATAGAGACCTGTTTTGGCGAGGAGGGCGGCTGATGGAGCGTCGAGAGCCCGCAGAGATTGGGCGATGGATGGAGGACGCGCTCACCACGAGCGCGCAGCAGATCGTGAGCGCGTTCACGCGCGCTCAAGAAAAGGCGCGCAGCGCCAGCACCGACGCGGGCCGTCGCCTCGCCCGCGAGGAGGAGCGCGCGCTGGAGCGCTTGCACGCGGAGCCCTTCTTTGGCTGGATGCAGCTTGAGGAGGATGGCAAGCCGCGCGAGCTGCGCATCGCACGCGAGCACCACGCGGGCCTTCGCATCGTCTCCTGGAAACACCCGCTCGCGCGCCTGTTCTACGGCCAGCCCGTCGGGGAGGTCTACGATCGCGAGGGCGGCGCCGAGCTCATCGAGGGCGTCGTGCAGGCCAAGGCGCGCTTGTCCACGCAGCAGCGCGCGCTGCATCATGTGCTGTGGGAGGACACCCAAGGCGCGCTGGAGCTTGAGCGCGGCCCCGACGCCGCGTTCATCCTCACGGGTGGTGACCTGCCGCAAGCCGCCGCGCCCGTGCAGCAGCGCTCCCCCGAGGGGCTGCGCGAGATCAGCGCGTACCTCACCGCGCAGCAATACGAGCTGGTGTCGCGCGCCTCGAACAGCCCCTTGATCATTCAAGGGCGCGCGGGCTCAGGCAAGACCACCGTGGCGCTGCATCGGCTCTCCTGGCTGACCACCGCCGATGAGCACGGCGCCCGCGAGGTCGCGCCTGAGCGCACGCTGATCGTCATGTTTAATCGGGCGCTGTGCTCGTTTGTGGACACCATGCTGCGCCCGCTCGGGTTGGAGCAGGCGACAGTTAAAACCTTCCATCAGTGGGCGCTGGAGACGGTCAAGCGCGCCTATCGCGGTCGCCTCGAGATCTCCACCGCGCGCCGCGCGGGCCAAGCGGCCGCGCATCGCGTCAAGGCGCAGCTTGGCATCGTCTCGGCGCTGGAGCGCTACGTCGAGGATCAAGCCCAGCGCGCCAGCGCCTTCCTGCGCGACAGGCTCGCCCCCTTAGGCGCCCTGCGCTGGGCCGCGCGCCATGACGCGCTCGATGGCCCCGTGCTCCAGCGCCTCGTCACGCTGCGCGCCGAGGTGCAGGCCGCGCGCGCCGGCGCGCCCTATGACACTGGCTTGATTGAGGTCGCGGAGATCGTCCAGAAGACCGTCGAGCGCATGAGCCTCTATAAAGAGGATCTGCACCGCGTCCTCACCGATCGCGACCTGCTCGCCGAGCACCTGCCCCGCGTCCCGCGCCGCGACCTCGACGCGCTCGTGGCCTACCAAGACGCCATGCAGCGCGAGGGCGCCACGCGCCGCGTCGGGCCGCATGTGGACTTCCACGATCTGGCGCTGCTCATCTGCATCATCCAGCTCAAGCATGGCGGCTTGCCGATCAGTGATGACGAGGCGCTGCGCTACGATCACCTGCTGGTCGATGAGGCGCAGGACTTCGGCGCGGTCGAGCTGACCGTGCTGATGCGCGCGGTGAAGACCCGCGCGGGCGTCACCATCGTGGGCGACGTCAACCAGAAGATCCTCCCCCATGTGGACTTCATGGGCTGGGACGCGCTCGCACAAGAACTGGGCCTTGGCGGCGCGAACGTCGCGCGCCTGACCGTGGGCCACCGCTCCAGCGGCCCCATCATGGCGCTGGCTGACGCGCTCACCGAGGAGGGCACAAGCGGCGGCGGTCGCCAAGGTCAGCCGCCGCTCGATCTGCGCTGTGATGACGATGAGGAGGTCTTCGACGCCATCGCCGCCCAGGTCGATCTGCGCCTGGAGCAGCACCCGCAAGCCCACATCTGCGTCGTCTGCCACGATCGCGAGGCCGCCGAGCAGGTCCACGCCGCCTTGCGCCGCGCCATGCCCGCTTATGGCGATGAGACGGTGCGCTTTGGCTACAATGACAGGTTCACGTTCGCACCCGGCGTCAGCGTCACCACGCGCCGTCAGATCAAGGGCCTGGAGTTCGACACGGTGCTCATCCACGAGCCGACCGCCGCCTCTTATCCTGACAGCCCGCAAGGACGCCGCGATCTGTATGTGGCGTGCAGCCGCGCCCAAGAGCGCCTCATCTTCGTGGGCCGCCACCCGCGCACGCCGCTGCTCGACGCGCTCGTCGATCAAGGCCTCGCCAGACGCGAGGGCGCGTCGATGTCCGCCTCGTGGGCCGAAGACGATGACGACGAGGCGCCGCTATGACCGCGCGGTCACACGCCGTCGCCCCCTCACTGGCTGCAGCCCTCGCGCTCGCCATTGACACCGCGCGCGCGCAAGAACCGAGCGCCGCCGTGATCGTCGTCACGACCTCGACCCTTGTGGCGGAGCTTGCCCGACACGCGCTGGCCGCCACGCGCCCCATCGCGCGGGTGCGCTTCACCTCACCCGACGCGCTGATGGCGAGCGCCGGTGAGCTGGCGCTAGGACGCGCCGGGCGGCGCTTGGCGCCGCCCGGCTTCACGCGCGCGTCGATCCAGCGCGCGCTCGCAAGCCCCATCAAGCCTGAGCTTGAGCCGCTGTGGCAGACGCTGCGCGCGCCCGGATGGCGTGCGCCTCTGGCGCGCGCCATCGGCGCGCTTGAGGCCGCCGAGGTGCCCGCCCGCGCCCTCATCGCGATGGCCGATCTGCTCGAAGCCCCCGACTTAGCCCAGCGCGCCGCGCTGCTTGGGCACCTGCTTGTCAAGCTCGACAGCGAGCGTCTGGAGCGCGGGTTTTACAGCCCCGCGCAGCGCGATCGCGCCGCGCTGAAAGATCTAGAGGCCGGCCTTCGGCCTCCCGAGTGGGCGCAGGTTCGCGCCGTGATCCTGCTCGGTGACATGCTGCTCAGCCAGGCAGCGCGCGCCGCGCTGAGGATCATGCTCGATGGATGCAGCGTGCATCGCGTCGCGCAGTGGCCCATGGAGGCCCTTGCGCCCGCGCCCGGCGGGCTGCGTGAGCTTGGCCAAGACGCGGGCGCTGAGGTGGTCGAGGTCGCGCCGCCTGAGGGCGCGCTCGGCGCGCTGTCTCAGCGCTTGTTCTGCGCGCCCTGTGGTGAGGCGGCGCCACATGATGAGACGGTGAGCGTCGCCACCTGCGACGATGACGCGCAAGAGCTTCAGCAGCTCGTGGCCCAGGTGTTGGCCGCGATCACGCGCGGCGTCGCGCTCGATCGTATCGCCATCGCGCTCGCGGAGCCCGAGCGCGCCGAGGCGCTGCGTGTGGCGCTTGATGAGGCCAACATCCCCGCCGTGTGGCAGGTCGCGCCGCCGCTGCTAGCCGCGCCCGCGTCGCGGGCGCTCTTGCTCGCGCTGCGTCTGGCTGATGCGCCCGGCGACGTGGAGGGCTTGGCCGATCTGCTGAGCGCGCCGAGCGCTGAGCGCCCCGCGCTCAGCGCTGAGCTCGTGGCGATGCGCGCGACAGGTTTGGCGACCGGGTGGTCGCGCGCGCTCGGCGCCATGCCCGAGGAGAGCGCCACGCGCGCCCGCGCCATCACCCTCACCCGCGCGCTCGACGCCCTGCCTGAGCGCGCCCCGCTGCGCGAGCACGCCACGGCCTGGGCCGCGCTCGCGCGGCTCTTCTTGGCGGACTCCCCCGCGCTGCGCGGCGCTCTGCGCCTGCTTGACGCTTGGCGCGCCTCCGAAGACGCCTCCATCAGCCGCGCCGACGCGCGCGCCATGTTCGAAGACGCGCTCGGCGCGACGCAGCAGCGCGCGGGCGCGCTCGGCGACCGCGCCGTGCGCGTCCTGCCGCCGATGGCCGTGGCGGGCGGTGATTTTGACGCCGTGTTCGCCTGCGGCCTCACGCGCACGGCGCGCTGGCTCGACGCGCCGCGCGAAGATCCGCTCTTGAGCGACGCGCTCATCCACGCGCTTCGCGCCGTGCGCCCCTCCTGCGCGCTGCTCAGCGCCGAAGACACCACGCGCGTCGCGCAG
>CAYXWB010000178.1:0-11087 GCA_964468515.1 uncultured Bradymonadales bacterium
GGAGAGGGCGATCTTTACCTACACCTCCACACCTCTGCCCACCTCAACTACAGTTGAGTGAGCGGCGCATTGTTAGCCAGGTGATGACGTGTGATCTGGTTTGGGCTTGTGCCTCAGGAGTTCAACTCTGTGCCTTGGCGCAGGAGCGCGAGATAGGCCTCGAAGACGACGGTCTTGTTTCTTTTGCGGCCATCAATTGGCTGCACAATGCCAGCATGCTCAAGGATGCTCATCGCCTTACTGGCGGTGGGGCGTGAGCAGTTGAGCAGCTCGACGACCCTGTTCACGTTGAGGATGGGATGATCAGGCAAGAGCTCGAAGAGGCGCATGCTGGACACAGTCGCCTCGTCATCCCTCAGGAGGCGACTGCGGCTCTCGGTGATGATGCTGTGGAGCTGTCGTGCCGTGGTGATGGCCTCTTCTGCGACGAGCGCGACACCTTCGAGGAAGAACTTGAGCCAGCCTTCCCAATCACCCTCATCACGCACAGCGCTTAGGCGCTGATAGTACTCTTGGCGGTGTGCTTTGAGAAATAGGCTGAGATAGAGCAGCGGTCGGGTCAGCAAGCCCCAGTGGCGAAGCAGCAGCGTGATGAGCAAGCGGCCAAGGCGACCATTGCCGTCAAGGTAGGGATGCAGCGTCTCAAACTGTACATGGAGCAGGCCTACACGAATCAGCGGTGGCAGCGCGCTGTCCTGATGGATGGCTCGCTCAAAGTCGCTGAGCAGCTCATTGAGGCGCTGAGGTGGCGGTGGGACAAAAGTTGCGTTGCCAGGGCGAGTCCCGCCAATCCAATTCTGTGAGGTCCTCACCCTGCCAGGCTGCTTCTCAGTCCCGCGCGCGCCGTTGAGCAGCAGCGCGTGGGTCTGCGATAACAGACGCATTGAGATGGGCAGACCATCCTCACGCTCGAGCTGGTCCCAGGCAAAGTTGAGCGCGTCGACATAGCCGCACACCTCCTCGACATCCGCGTCGATAGGCGCTTCACTGGAGGCTTCAACCTCGAACAGATCCATGAGCGTGGCTTGCGTGCCTTCGATCTGGGATGAGAGCACCGCCTCCTTGCGAACGAACGCATAGACGAACAGGTCGATGGAGGGCACGAGGTCACCTGCAACCTCCAAGCGCTGTAACTTCTCATTGGCTTGCGTCAGCAAGCCCCCAAGCTCACCCTCCAGCTCAAGGGGTGGGTTGCTTGGGGGGAGCGCGTGAGGGATGAACGCTTTGACAGCCTCATCTCGGCCCAAGCTCTGCTCATATGTGCCTGTAATACGTTTCATCTCCCCTCAAATGGCGAACCGCTCGCTGCTTGTACCCTAACGCTAATAAACGATCCTTTCTTTAGCCTCAACCTTAATAAACGATCCTTTCTTTAGCCTAAAGGTGATGAACGCACGGTTTATTAGCGCTCTTCATGTGCTCGAACCGTGGCAATTTAACTGCGCTTCCACCATGACTTAGCTCAACAACCTCGCGTCAGAAGCGCGACTGCGGCGTGCGAGGGAGCCCCTGCTCAGCGTGCGATCGCACTTGCTCAGCAGCGCTGGCCTGTCCCAGCTCAGAGAAGATGAGGCGGTGCCAGCCGCCGCGCTTGATAGACCAACTGATGGCACAGCGCGAAGGGCAGCGCGCGCCTGCGGGCGCCCGCAGGGCGCGAGCGCCCCGCTCGCTTGGACCATCCCCGCATAAAATCTGGAGGTGCGCGGGGTCGTGCGCGAGGTCGTGTGAGCGAACCTCACATCAGAGCGCGCCGCATCGCTTGAATTAGAGGGTGGGGGCGACGCTCTTGGCGGGCTCTTGCAGCTTCTTGACGCGATCGTTGAAGCGCTGCTCCATGTAGCCCAAGAGCAGCGGCTCATCGGCCGGGTCGAGCAGCGCGCAGGCGACCTTCTCGATCCACAGGGCGGGGCCTTGGCCGGGCGTCATGCGCTTGGGGAAGTTGTGGCGCGGCCAGATCACGTTGGTGGAGTCGAGGATGATGAGCTGATCATCAGCTGTAATGCGGCGCGCGACCTTGAACTTCTTGTCTTGGCCCACGCCGTAGAAGCCGGAGATGTCGAGCGTGACGAGGCACAGATCGGCGCCCAGCTTGAGCACGGCGTTTTGGCCATCGAGCTTTACTGCGTGCGTGGCCAGCGGCAGGCTCTGGGCGTCTTGGATGACAACCTCGGTGGTGCCGCCCACCAGATCAAAGGGCTGGGCGCTGTCAAAGGGTAGCTCCTCGCGGCGGCTGCCATCGAACGTGATGAAGCGATCGGGCGCGTCGAGGTTGATCACATAGAGCTGGCCGGGGTTGTAGAGGATCGCGCGATAGGCGAACCAGCCTGTGCCCGAGATCTTGCCGACGCCGCCGATGACCAGCAGGGCGGCGAGGAGGATGACCACGCCGAGCGCGATCCCGCGCGCGCGCGAGGAGGCCGTGGCTGGCGAGGTGAGGGCGTCGTCGTCGTGGGGTTCGGTCATGCGAGGGGGCTCTCTCAAGGGTCGATCAGGCCGCGCGGCGCAGACCGCGCGTCGTGGAGCTGGCGGCGCGCAGGGGCTGATGAGGGGGAGGCGTTGTAGGCCAAGATCACGACCGCGCCGAGGATGAAGAGCGGCTTGGAGATCAGGAAGATCAGGATCGCATCAGAGGATGATAAGACCATGCGCACCTCGCATCAGGGCGCGCTCATTGTGCCCGTGACGTGGCCCAGAGGCAAGCCGCGCAAAGCGCTTTGGCCCCGCGCGCGCCGTGTGCTATGTCGTGGCCCTGGCGACCTCGCCAGACGCAAGGTAAGGAGTGCGCATGTCCTCACATCATGGCCTCACGTGGAGGCAGCGCGCCTCACGCGCGCTTAGGGTTCAAGCGCTCTTGATGGTGGGGGCGCTCTTGGCGAGCGGCTGCGAGCGTGACGCCACGCTGCGCGCTCAGCCCGAGCGCGTGGGCAGCGTCACGCTCGGGACGCTGCATCATGGCCCAAAGAGGGCGCAAGCGCCGCCCAGTGATTCCGCAGAGGGCGCGCAGGGTGGCATGACAGCGGGCGATGCCGATGGTGCGCATGACGACGCAGCCGACGCAGACAGCGCCTCGCTGTGGCGCGCGCCGCTTCAGGGCGGCGGCCAGCTTGAGCTGACCACGCTCGTGTGGGCCATCGGTGATGTGGAGCTGCACGCGTGCGAGACGCCAGCGCCGCAGCGCGCCTCGCTGCATGACTGGCTCATCCCGAGCGCGCACGCCCACGTGCCCGACTCCGCCACGCGCTTGGGGACGCCCTTTGTGGAAGACCTGCTCGGCCCCCAAGGCAAGGCGCGGATCATGGGGGAGCTCGCGCCCCCGCATGGGCGCTACTGCGCGCTGGAGGTGATCTTCGCGCCCGCCGACGATGACATCATCAACATGACCGAGGCCGACACCGAGGCGTTGATCGGCAACACCTACCTGATCGCCGGGCGCGTGCGCGCCTCATCGGATGCGCCATGGCAGCAGCTCAACGCGTCAGGGCCGTGGCGTCATGCGCAGCGCGTGGCGCTGCCTGAGCTGACCTTGAGCGCCTATAGCGAGGGCGAATTCTTGTTGATTGACAAGACCTTGAGCGACAGCCTCGTGAGCCATCTTGACGCCGCGACGCTCGCAGCCGAGGGCGGCGCCGTCGCGCTGATGCAGGCGCTCGCCAGCGCCCTGACCCTCTACACCCCTGGCGATGGAGCCCCCCCATGACGCCCGATGAGATGAGCGAGCTTGGCATCCCCGAGGTGGCCCCCCCTGACAGCTTCGTCGCGCTGATCCCCTGCCCCTGGCAGCTCAAAGACAGCGAGGAGCTGGACGAGGTGCACGCGCAGTTCTGGCAAGAGGAGGTCAGCTTCTCAATTGAGGCGCTGCCCAAGCACGCACACGCGCTGGGCCAGGGCCACGTCGCGCTGACCCAGCAGCAGCGCGCCTCGATCTGGGTGGAGCCGCCCATGCGCGAGATCGCGGAGCTCGTGGACATCAGCCCCATCCCCTACACGGCCACCGAGGTCGTGATGCTCCAGCAACACCAGAGCCTGTGGCGCGTCACGCTGCCCGGCGGCCCCAAGCAGGGCCGACGCGCCGCGCGCCAGCTGGCGCAGCTCTTTGGCACGTTCATCGAGGCGGGCGCCTGCGGCATCTTCTTGCCTGGCCTCGTGCGGCTGCACTCCCCATCGTTCATCAAGAAAGAGACGATGGAGCTGACCAGCCCCCAGGCGCTCACCAACCTGTTCATCAACGCGTGGCACGAGGACGGCTGGATGCGCACGCGCGGGCTGACCGCGTTTGGTCTGCCGGAGCTTGAGGCGCCCGTCACGCGTGGGCTCAACGCCGCTTATTTTGACCTGATGGACGTGGCCGCCAACATGATCTTCCAAGGCGCGCCGTTCCCTACCGGCAGCCAGCTCCAGATCGGGCGCGGGATGTACACGCTGAGCGCGGGCCCCAGCGGCCCCGAGGATGATGAGGCGCCGATCAATGGCGCCTTCGGCGTGCTCACGCTGCGCGCAGTTCATGGGGATTGACCACGATTCACCTCGCTGTTGCGCGTGAGATGGCGAGTCAGATTGCGAGCGCGCTTGAGACGCTGATAAGCTACCTCCAGAGTGAACCTCACACAGCTCAGTCATGCGCTATGGTGTGCGCGCGCTGCCACACGCGCGCGCCTTCACCCCCGAGCCACCTCATGCGGTTTCTTGCCTCTGGCCCCCTCGCGGTCGCGGCGCTGCTGTCAGCCTGCCTGTGCTTCGCAGGCGCTGACGTCAGCGCCGCGATCGTGACGATCACCACCCCCGCCGACAACACCATCACCCACAG
Organism: uncultured Bradymonadales bacterium; assembly: GCA_964468515.1. Lineage (GTDB taxonomy): Bacteria > Myxococcota_A > Bradymonadia > Bradymonadales > Bradymonadaceae > CAYXWB01. The sequence goes on from CAYXWB010000178.1 coordinate 4,805, forward strand.
CGCGCAGGTGAGCTTCTCAGGGCAGAGCGATCCTGGGGCGCAGGTCAGGCTGGCGCTTGAGAACACCACCTTCGGGTTCATCGGCTACATGGACACGCTGACCGCCGACGCGGCCGGTCAGTGGCAGGCCACCTCACCCTACCTGCCCGAGAGCGACTACACGCTGCGCGCGCAGACCACCGACGCGCAGGGCATGAGCGCGATGGCCAGCGTCACGTTCACGCTCGATCAGACGCCGCCCTTTGTGCTGCTCGCCACGCCGCAAGACAACGCGCTCGTGGCCACCAGCCAGCCCACCCTGAGCGGCCAAGCCGAGCCCGAGACGCAGATCACGCTGCTGATTGACGCCGCCCCGTTTGGCATGACCACGACCAGCGCCGCTGGACTCTGGAGCTTCACGGCGCCGATGGCGCTGGCCGATGGCGCTTACATGTTCACTGCGGTGTCTACCGACGCGGCTGGCAACGTCAGCGATCCGAGCGAGCTCATCATCACCATCAACACGAGCGACGCGCTCGTGATCGGGTTCCCGCAAGATACGCGCACGATCAATGACGCGCAGCCGCCGTTTGCGGGCGCGGCGACCCCAGGCGCGACGGTGCGCCTCATCGTGCGCGACGCGGCCATGGCCGCGTCGCTTGATGTGAGCGTCACCGCCGACGCGCAGGGCAGCTGGTCTTATGTCGGCCCCTTCGTGCTGTTCGAGGGCCCGTACACGATCGAGGTGATCGCCTCGCCCGCAGGTGGCGGTGTGCCTCAAACGATCACGCACAGCTTCATCATCGATGTCACCGCGCCCATCGTGACGCTGCTGATGCCCACCGCCGATCAGCTCGTGAACACGCCGCTGCCCGTGATCTCCGGCACCACAGAGCCCGGCGCCGAGGTCGTCTTGCAGCTCAACATGCAGCCGCTCGGGCGCGCCGTCGCGGACAACGCGGGGCTGTGGAGCTACACGCCGATCGCGCCGCTTGATGACGCGACGCACCTGGTCACCGCGCGCCCCATCGATCGGGCGGGCAACGTCGGCGCGCCGCGCTCGGTGAGCTTCACCATCGACACCACCGCGCCGCCCGTGGCCATCACACGCCCAAGCGACGGCGCGCTCTTGAGCCAGAGCCGCCCCGCGCTCTCGGGCGTCAGCGAGCCGGGCGGCACCATCACGCTCAGGATCGATGGCCAAGCCTCTGTCACGGTCACCACCGACGTCAACGGCAACTGGTTTTACACCCCGACCTCACCGCTGAGCGAGGGGGCGCACACGCTCACGGTCACCTCGCGCGACAGCGTCGGCAACACCAGCGCGCCTGTCAGCGTGAGCTTCAGCATCGACACGACGGCCCCCACCCTCACCATCACCGCCCCCGCAGACGGCTCAACCACCGGCTCCGAGCCGCTCATCACCGGGCAGGCTGAGCCAGGCGCCGTCATCACGCTCTACATCGACGCCATGGCGCCGGTCGAGGTCACCGCCGATGCGACCGGCAGCTGGCATGACACGCTGCCCTTCCCGCTGGCCCAAGGTCCTCACACCCTTGAGGCGATCGCGCAAGATCTGGCGGGCAACCTCGCCACGGACACGGTGAGCTTCACGGTCGACACCATGGCCCCCAGCATCACCATTGACACGCCAGTCCCCAACGCGGTCGTGGGCGACACCACCCCCACCATCAGCGGCACCTCCGAGCCCGGCGCGACTATCATTGTGCGCGTGGGTGAGAAAATCCTCGGCACGACCCACGCCGATGCGCGGGGCGACTGGTCCATCCAGGTCCGCCCCGAAGACGCCCTCACCCCTGGCCCCTACACCCTCACCGCGACCGCCTCCGACGCCGTGGGCAACAGCGCCCAAGCCACCACCCAGCTCACCATCGAGGCCTCCACCTTCGTGACCATCAGCTCGCCGCTTGAGGGTGCGACCACCTCAGCCACCCCCACCATCACGGGCGAGTCGGCGCCGATGGCCGCCGTGGAGATCCTGGTCGATGGGCAGGTCGTGGGCCAAGCGCAGGCCAACGCGGCTGGCATCTGGAGCTTCACCTTGGCGCAGAGCGAGGCGCTGATGCCGGGCGATCACACCGTCGGCGCGCGCGTCAGCGTAGACAACATGGCCACCCCTGTGACCATCACCGTGCCTGAGGAGGCCCCCGCGCGTGAGCTCACGCTGCAAGCCCCCGCTGACGGCGCCACCACCTCAGCTACGCCCACCTTCAGCGGCAGCGCGCCCGCAGGCGCGCTGGTCACTGTGCTGGTTGATGGCGTGAGCGTCGGGCAGACCATGGCCGATGCGCAAGGCCGCTGGCACTTGCGCGTCGATGAAGCACAATCACTGGCCGCAGGCGCGCACACCGCGCAAGCTGTGGTGGAGGATGAGGCGCTCAGCTCTCAGACCATCACCTTCAGCGTCGATCTAGCGATGATGCCCGAGCCCGCGCCCGAGCCCGAGCCCGATCCCGAGCCCGAGCCCGATCCCGAGCCCGATCCCGATCCCGAGCCTGAGCGCTATGATGCGCTACAAGGCGGCGGCTGCAGCGCGGCCCCCACGGGGCAAGGCGCGAGGCCGCTGACGCTGCTCATGCTGGGTCTGCTCGGCGCGCTGCGCCTGCGCCGACGCCTCGCTTGATGAGGAGAGGGCCGCTTGGCCCCCGTAAACTTGACGCGCGTCGCACAGTTAGGCAAAAACAGGCCATACGTCGCGCTCCGCTGGGAGGGACCCCCTGACGTCATCGCGCGGTCCCCTCTTGTTACATGCCCTTGATGATGAGTGAGCCCCCTATGAAACGCACCGCCCGTCCCCAGCGCTTAGCCATGTATGGTGTGCTGATCGCCGCCTCGCTGCTCAGCGCCAGCGCCAGCGCGCAAGAAAACTCGACCTCGTTCCAGGTGGAGCACTTTGAGCCGCTGCCAAGCCAGGGGCTCAACATCCTCAGCACCGCCAAGAGCGACGTGCTGCCTCACCTCACCCCTTCGGCTGGCGTGTTCGGCCACTACGTCAAAGATCCGCTCAAGCTCGTGAGCACGAGCGATCCTGATGAGGTGCGCGAGCGCATCATCGCCCACCAGATCAAGGCCGAGGTGTGGGCCAGCATCGGCCTGTTTGGCTTCTTTGAGCTGGGCGCGGTCCTGCCGCTTGTGGCGTTTCAAAACGGCGAAGACCTCGGCGTGTTCGGGCGCAGCGAGGATCAGATCGACGGCTTCGCCCTGGCCGATCTGCGCCTCGTGCCCAAGCTGCGCATCCTCAACGCCGACAAGTTCGCAGGCTTCGGCCTCGCCATCGCCGCCCCCGTGCACCTGCCCGTGGGCGATGACAGCTCCTTTAACACCGACGGCGCCGTGCGCGTGGAGCCGCGCCTCATCGTCGACTGGCGACACAGCTCCGGCTTCGCCCTGGCCGCTAACTTCGGCTACCAGCTGCGCCCTGAGCAGCGCGCGCAGAACATCATCAGCGATGACGTGCTGCGCTGGGGCGTCGCCACCCAGATCCCTGTGGGCCTAGAGCGCGTGCGCCTCATCGCCTCGATCTTTGGTAACGTCCAGCTCCAGGGCGATCGCGAGCCCGCTGAGCTTGGCTTCACCACCATCGGTGAGAATCAGTCCAGCCCCATGGAGGCCTTGGGCGGCTTGCAGATCCAGCTCCCCGCCAACTTCGTCGCCCAGCTCGGCGCGGGCGCGGGCCTCTCCCCAGGCGTCGGCTCCCCTACCCTTCGCGCCTTCGCCTCCATCGGTTACACCCCCATGATCACCGATCGCGACGGCGACGGCATCCCCGACACCCAAGATCAATGCCCCGACGCCCCCGAGGACATGGATGGCTTCGAGGACGAGGACGGCTGCCCTGACCTCGACAACGATCAAGACGCCATCCCCGACGCCCAAGACCAGTGCCCCGACGACGCCGAAGACAAGGACGGCTTCGAAGACGAGGACGGCTGCCCGGATCCCGACAACGACGCTGATGGCATCCTCGACGTCGATGACAAGTGCCCCGATCAAGCGGGCGTGGCCGAGTACAAGGGCTGCCCTGTCCCCGATCGCGACGGTGATGGTATCCCCGACGATAAGGACCTCTGCCCCGATCAGCCCGAGGACTTCGACAAGTTCCAAGACGACGACGGCTGCCCTGATCCCGACAACGACGGCGACGGCGTCCTCGACGTCGATGACAAGTGCCCCGACACCTTCGGCGTCGCGGCCTATCAAGGCTGCCCCATCCCCGATCGCGATGGTGATGGCATCCCTGACGATAAGGACCTCTGCCCTGACGAGCCCGAGACCTTCAACGGCTTCCAAGACGATGACGGCTGCCCCGACGGCAAAGAGACCGTCGTGATCACCGAGACCGAGATCAAGATCTTGGAGAAGGTCTTCTTCGACACGGGCAAGGACACCATCCAGAAGCGCAGCTTCAAGCTGCTCGACACCGTCGCCACCGTGCTCGCCCAAAACCCCCGCGTCACCAAGCTGCGCGTGGAGGGCCACACCGATGACGTCGGCAATGACAGCAAGAACCTCGACCTCTCCAAGCGCCGCGCGCGCTCCGTCATGAACTACCTCACCGGCAAGGGCGTCAGCGCCGAGCGCCTGGAGAGCGAGGGCTTCGGCGAAGACGTGGCGCTGTGCAAGGAGCTCCCCGAGCTGACGCGCGATAAGAAGGCCACCCGCGCCAACCGCAAGGCCATTGAGGCCTGCCGCGCTGACAACCGCCGCGTGGAGTTCCGCATCATTGAGGTCAACGGCAAGGCCGTGAAGGCCACCGACAGCGTGATCATCCAAGAGAAGCAGACCGGCAGCTCAGAGAAGCCCGCTGACGCGAAGGCGCCCGCGAAGCCCTGAGCCGCACCGCTCACCGAGCGCCACCCCGACCCAAGGTCGGGGTGGCGCTCGGTGGCGCCCTCGCCCAGAGCGTCAGTCAGCCCCAGCCTGCAAGTGACCATCTCGCTTGGACGATCCCCGCATAAAACCTGCCTCATCGGCGCACCGCGCCGGAGGTTGTGTGTGAGCGAGCCTCACCTGCAGACGCGCCGCATCGCTTGAATTGACGTGAGTTCTGAGTTTATGTTTAATAAAATCAGCAACTTAGTTGATGACTTAGCATGATGTGACGCCGCCAACAGACCTCACCCCCCGGCCCCCTCTCCATAAATGGCGAGGGGGTGACGCCTTGGTAAGATCCCGGCTAGCTTGGGGGCGAGGTGTCTTCGATTTTTTAATTAAGATAGGAGTTACGCAGTTGAAACTGAGAGCTGGTAGGATGGCAGCCTCTCATTGTCACGAGGAGCGCTGATGAACCCGCCCAAATGCCACGACGAAGACTACATCCAGTGGCTTATCGCCTCTCCTAAGCTCATCTCTTGCACAGAGGCTGCCCGCTCAGATCGACGCCCCGTGGCGCATGACGCCTACACGCGTCTGCTCGGGCGCCTTGAGCCTGACCCTGAGACACTTTGGGCCGAGGTCGAGAGCCTCGTCAGCCTTGAGGGCGGCTGCCTCATCGTCGACGATTCCACGCTTGATAAGCCCTATGGGCCCCATATCGAGCTTGTGACTCGCCACTGGTCTGGCAAGCATCACGGCGTCGTCGAGGGGATCAACCTCATCACCCTGCTTTGGACTGATGGCGACCTCGCGCTGCCTATTGATTGGCGGGTCTTTGATAAAGAGCGCGATGGGCTGACCAAAAACGACCACCTGCGCCAGATGCTCCAGACGGCTCGGCAGCGTGGTTTCAAGCCTGACTGCGTGCTGTGGGACTCGTGGTACTCCTCGCTCGATAACCTCAAACTGCTGCGCTCCTGGGGCTGGAGCTTCTTCGTGGGGCTGAAGTCAAACCGCCAGCTCGATCCAGACGGTAGCGGCAATCGAGCCGTGAGCGAGCTGGTGTTTGAGCAGCCATCCAAGCGGATGCATCTCAAAGGATTTGGATGGGTGACGGCGTATCGTGTGGAAAGCCAGCGAGATGCGCGCTTTTTCATCAGTGATGAAGGCCAGCGGCTAGACGAGATGAAGGTGCAGCAGAAGAAGGAGCAGGCGCAACAGATCGAGGGTTATCACCGAGGGCTCAAGCAAGAATGCCACATTGAGCGTTGTCAGGCGCGTCAGGCCAAGAAGCAACGCAATCACATCATGCTGGCCTTGCGTGCGTTCGTGCGCCTGGAATGGAATCGATACCTGCGAGGCCCAAGCCGACTGGCGCTGAAGCAACAGATCATCCGCCAAGCTATTGGCACCTATCTGGAAGATCCACGCTACACGCTTGACATCAACCCAACTGCGTAACTCCTAT
>CAYXWB010000179.1:0-11076 GCA_964468515.1 uncultured Bradymonadales bacterium
CTCGCTCAATCTCTCCCCCGCCCCCGCGGGCCAACACCCGCGGGGGGGCCCCCCCCCGCTGGGGGGGGGGGGGCCCCACCGCGCGCTCTGCTCAAGGCTCCGACGACGCGCGTCCGCGCGTCAGTCAGGAGAGCGCCTCGATCAGAAGCCGCCCGGCGCGCTGTAGCCGCCCGCGCCGCCAGGGGTGCCATTCTCCCAGGCGTTGTTCAGCGACTGCTGGATGAAGAACGGGCCCAAGTAGAGCAGGTTCATCAAGAACAAGATCGGCGCGTCCATCACAGGCTGTACGCCCCACTTCTGCTGCAGCTCGACCACCGCGTTGGACAGACGCCACATCACGAAGATGCCCCAGATGCCGCAGGTGACAAAGCTCAGGATGACATCCTTCATCGTGAACTCATCGCGACCAAGCGCCGCGTTGAGTTCTTGGGCGATCTGAATCAGCCAGTAGAGCTGGTAGATGCCGCACGACAGGAGGCCAAAGATCAAGGTCTTCACGGGATCACGAACTTCACCACGCTGCATCAGGTTCACCTGCAAGGTTTGAGTCTTCTCAGCCAAGCTACCCCTCATGAGGTCAGCTTAAAACACGCCCACTGTCGTCGCGATGACGCTGAACATTGCGACCTTGTGCCGTAGATCTCATCAGTATCACAGTTGACCATTTGTGACAGCAAGGAACGGCACATCCCATGCCAGCGGGCGTCGCACAGCCCCCTTGTCGCACACCCGCGCTCCCCTCACAATCGCACCAGCGCTCGCATCACGATCAATTCAACCCCCAGCGCTCGCCACCCTACTCGCCGCACCTACGTTGTGCTACCCACACGCCTCAAGGGACCGCGCTCGCGCCTCCCGCCCCCTCACTCACTTGGCAAGCGCGCAGATGACACACATCCTCCTGATCGGACATCGCACCAGCGGCAAGTCCACGCTGGCCCGCTGGCTCGCCGCACATCGCGGCGAGCGCGTCATCGACCTTGATGACCACCTGCGCGACACACACGGTCAAAGCGCAGCCCAGCTCGTCGCCCAAGATGAGCCGCGCTTTCGCGCCCTCGAACAAGCCGCCCTCAGCGCGCTGCTTGATGCGCCCGAGCCCACGATCATCGTCCCGGGCGCGGGGTGCGCGCCCCTCGCTCACCCGCGCGCGCTCTACATCTGGATCTGGCGCGAGGCTTGGCATCAAGACGCGCTCACGCAGCGCGAGCGCTTACGCCCACAATGGGACGCTGAGCACGAGATCGCCTGGATGCGCGACACCCGCGAGCCTGGCTGGGCCGCGCACGCGCACCTGCGCCTGACGCTGCCTACAGCGCGCACCGTTGAGCGCGCGGGCGCCGAGCTTCACACCCTCATCAGCTGGCTGCGCGCGCTGCCCCAGAGCGACTGGGCCGCGCGCACCTGGCTCGTGCTCGCCGATGACGCGCAGCGCGCCCGCGCGCTGCGCGACGTCCCGCTGCTCGGCCTCGCGGGCGTCGAGGTGCGCAGCGATCTGTCGTCTGACGCGCGCGTCGATGAGGTCCCCGTCCTCGCGAGCCTGCGTCACGCTGATGCGCGCTGGCTCACCGCCCTGCCGCGCGTCGATCAGATCGACGTGGATCTCAAGCACCTCGACGCCGCCTTGCCCGTGCTCGCCACCATGCCCCCTCGCCCGCTGCTCTTATCAAGCCACCCGCAGCGCGTGGTGCTGCGTGATCGCGACGCGCTCATCAGCGCAGCCAAACACCTGCGCCGCGCCCTGCCCGATTGGGCCGCACACCTCCAGCTCAAATACGCGCCCACCCCCCAAGACCTCGACGCGCTGCTCACGCTCCTGTCACAGCCGCGCGGCGCGCATCCCATCACGATCTTGCCGCAAGGGCGCGACGCGGCCTGGGCGCGCCCGCTGCTCATGGCGCAAGGTAACCCCACCAACTATCTGCCCGTGGGGCTCAGCTCGCAACGCGTCGAGGGCGCGCCCGCGACGCCCACACCTTATGATCTGCAAGACTGGCTGCCCCACCTCGTCGCCCCCGCGCCCGCGCGCTTTGAAGGCCTCTTGGGGCAGCCCGTTGAGCTGAGCCAGGGCGACGTGTGGCATCGGCGCGCAGCCTTGGCGCAGGGCGATGACACAGCCTATGTGAAGATCCCCCTGGCGCATGACGCCAGCGACGCCACGCTACAGCGCGCGCTGGCCACGCTACACACCCTGGGGCTGCGCGGGCTATCTGTCACCGCGCCGTTCAAGCGCAGGCTGCTTGAGGCGTGCGACACCTTGCACAACCCCGACCAGCTCGACGCCGCCAACACCCTGTGTCGCACTGAGCGAGGCTGGCGCTGCCTCGACACCGACGCGCGCGGGATGCAAGCCGCGCTCGACGCGATCGAGGCCAGCGGGGTGACGCCTGGCACCATCGCGCTGTTTGGGCGCGGCGGCGTCAGCGACGCGACCACGCGCGCGATCGTGGCGAGCCGCTGGCGGCTCGTCCACCACGCCAGCGCCCGTGAGGGTTGGACAGGCGACACACCCGCCCACGTCACCCTCGTGGTCAACGCCTCAGGCGACACCGACGCCGCCTATCAATCGCCGCCCCAGTGTGACGCGTGGCTCGACCTGCACTACCATCAGGTGCGCCCCGCGCCTGCCCCAGCGCATCATCAAGGTGACGCCTTCTTTGAGGCGCAGGCGCGCGCGCAGCGCGACGCCTGGGCCACCCTCGATCCCACACAGTGAGCCCTCATGCGCGGCAACTCGACTGGCCAGTTTTTGACCCTCACCACCTTCGGTGAGTCGCACGGCGCAGCCCTTGGCGCCATCCTCGACGGCTGCCCCGCAGGCGTCCCGTTGACCTTGGCCATGATCCAGGCCGAGCTGGACCGGCGCAAGCCGGGCCAGTCCACCATCACCACCGCGCGCGGCGAGCAAGATCGCGCCGAGCTGCTCAGCGGCGTGTTCGAGGATCACACCATCGGCTCGCCTATCTGCGTCATCGTGCGCAACCATGACGCCCGCAGCCAAGACTACGATCCCAACTACCTGCGCGCGGGCCATGCCGATCGCGTGTGGCAAGACAAGTATGGGCGGCGCGACTGGCGCGGCGGCGGCCGGGCGTCGGGGCGCGAGACGATCGGGCGGGTGATCGGCGGCGCCATCGCCCAGCAGCTGCTGCCGGCCACGCTGCGCGTGACCGGCTTCACGCGCCAGATCGGCGCGCTGCGCGCACAAGACCTCCCAGACGCGCTCACGCGCGCCCAGGTCGACGCCCACCCCACGCGCTGCCCCGATCCTGAGATCGCGGCCCAGATGCAAGCAGACCTGCTCCAGTGCAAGGCCCAAGGCGACTCGCGCGGCGGCGTCGCGGAGCTGTGGATTGACGGCTGCCCATCGGGCTTGGGCGAGCCGGTGTTTGGCAAGGCGAAGAACCTGCTGAGCAACGCGCTGATGAGCGTGGGCGCGGTGGTCGGCGTGACGCTCGGTGACGCGCACGATGACGCGCTCACGCCAGGCTTGCGCTTTCACAGCGGCGTCAGCGGCCAGGGGCCGCGCGCCGGGATCAGCGACGCGGCCAACGGCATCCAGGGCGGCATCACCAATGGCGAGCGGATCAGGCTGTTGGCTTACTTCAAGCCGGCTAGCACCGTGGGGTCGATGGCCCAAAGCGGCCGCCATGATCCTTGCATCATCCCGCGCGCCATCCCCGTGCTGGAGGCGATGGTGACGCTCACCTTGGCCGATCTGTGGCTCGCGCAGCGCCTCGATCGCGCTTGAAGGACAGAGTTTGAGCGTGCTCGGGAACCTCCCGCTCGCCGCGGTGTCACACCTCCCATCAACGCGACGGCGCGAAGCGCCTAGCCCCTGCTCAAGGTGATCGTGATGCGAGGTGTGCCACCACGCGCGGCCAAGGCCGCCCTCTGTCTGCTCTCACTGCTCCTCTTGAACCTCGTGAGCGGCTGCGTTTACTTGGACGAGGAGCTGGCGCTGGACGATGAAGCGTTCGCGATGAACATGACCGAGGACGCCTACTTGGACTTGGAGGAGTTGGAGATTAGGGGGAGGATCTCCAGAAGCGGCTGCGGCGCAGCTTACGGCCACGCCTCTCACAGCTACATGTATCGCAGCGGGCATCAGGGCGCGCGCGTCAACGTCACGAGCGCGCCCGAGCTGCGCCTCGTCGAACGACTCGCGCTTGAGCGTGAGGCCCAGCGGCTCGCGCGCCTCCAAGGCGCAGCCCCCCTGCCAGCGCGGGAGGACGCCCTGGAGGATGCACCTTCAGACAACGCGCTGCTGCTGCGCGCCACCGGCGCGCAGCGCTACGCGCTGGCGCGCGCTGGCTTGAGCGCGCCAGCGCCTTAAGCGCGCCGTTCACACAAGCTCGGGATGACCAAAGAGGTTGTCGGGGTTAGGCAGTTGCGGTACTTCTGCAGCCTTCACGCGCCACGAGCGCCCCCCTGTCACACCTCTGCGCGGAGCGCACCCGATGAACATCCTGGGTCTGTTACCCTACTGGAGCTTCGGCCCCTGGCCGAAGGAGCCGCTGATGCTGGGGCCGTTGCCCCTGCAGATCCACTCCTTTGGCCTGCTCGTGGCGGTAGGCATCTTGCTCACGTTCGCCATCTGCGCCAAGCGCGCGGAGACCAAATATGGCGCAAGCGGCGAGGAGTTCCAGAACTTCGCGCTGTTCGTGGTGATGGTCGGCTGGCCGCTATCGCACGTCTTCGACGTGCTGTTCTACAACCCCGCCAAGCTCCTCGAAGACCCGCTGGAGCTGTTCCGCTTCTGGGGCAGCATCTCAAGCTATGGCGGCCTGATCGGCGGCTTCATCGGCTACCTCATCTGGGTGCGACGCAACCCCCACTGGGACCGCGTGAAGCTCGCTGAGATCGCCACCTTCGGCCTGGCGGTGCCGTGGTTCTTCGGGCGCATCGGCTGCGCGACGGTGCACGATCACCCGGGCCACTTGGCGGACGCGGCGAACTTCCCCTTCTGGGGGTGGCTGCGCGGCATCGTGGGTGGCCCTGAGATCTTCCCGCTGGCGCTTGACTTCCCCGCGCGCGCGAACCTGCCCGCAGGGCCGCGCCACGACCTCGGCTTCTACGAGGCGATCTGGTGGGGGCTCATCTGCGTCATCATCTTCTGGCTCGATCGCAAGCCACGCGCCAAGGGCTTCTACATCGCGCTGATCCCGATGCTGTATGCGCCTGGCCGATTCTTGTTTGACTTCCTGCGCGTGCCCCCCGAGATGGGCGGCGACGCGCGCTATCTGGGCATGACGCCCGCGCAGTACATGTCGATCGGCATCTTCTTGTTTGGCGCCATCATGTGGTACCGCGTCAAGGACAAGCCCCCGATGGTGTGGACCAAGTACGTGCCCAAGCGCGAGCGCGAGGCGCAAGCCGCGCGCGAACGCGCACAGCGCGCTGAGCAAGAAGAAGCCGCCAAGGCCGCGGCCAAGGCCAACCTTGAGCCCGACGCGACCGCCAAGGTCACGCGCCCCAGCGCCGCGAAGCCTGCGGCTGCGTCGAGCGCGGCGACCAAGCCCAGCGCCGCCTCTGCTGCGGCGAAGCCGGTGGTCGAAGCTGAGGTTGATGACAGCGACGAGGAGGACGACGGCGAGGATGAGGGCGACGCGATGAGCGACGGCCCCTCGGCCACGAAGCCCACCGGCAACCCGCGCCGACGCACGCGCAAGTGAGGAGGCGGCGCGCCCAAGGGCGCGTCTAGCCCGACGAAGACGAGGCCCCTGGCGCTAAGCGCCAGGGGCCTCGTCTTCGTCTAGGGCTCGCTCAAGCGAGGCTCAGATCTCGCCAGCCTCGAACTTCGCGCGCAAGAACTCGCGCAGCTTGGGGCCGATGTCGGGGCGCTGCAAGCCGTAGGCGATGTTGGCGGTGATGAAGCCGACCTTGTCGCCGATGTCATGGCGGCGGCCCTCGAACTGGTAGCCGATGAGGGCCTTCTCGCGGGCCAAGCGCGCGAGCGCGTCGGTGAGCTGGATCTCGCCATCAATGCCTACGCGCGTCTCGCTGAGGTAGTCGAAGACGACCGGAGGCAGCAGGTAGCGGCCGATGACGGCGAGGTTGGAGGGGGAGACGTCAGGCTCGGGCTTCTCGACGAGGGTGCGCACGCGGTAGAGGCCCTCAGCCCAGGACTCACCCGCGACGATGCCGTAGCGCGAGACCTCTTGAGGATCGACCTCCATGATGCTCAAGACGGCGGTGCCGTACTGCTCATAGACGTCGAGCATCTGGCGGGTGACGGGGGTCTTAGCGGCGATGATGTCATCGGGCAAGAGCACCAAGAAGGGCTCATCACCGACGATGTCGCGGGCGCACAGGACGGCGTGACCGAGGCCCAGGGGCTTCTTCTGGCGCACAGCGGTGGTGCGGATCATGCGGCTGATGCGGCGCACGTTCTCAAGCTGCTCAAGCTTGCCGCGCTCCTCCAAGAGCTTCTCCAGCTCGTAGCTGTAGTCGAAGTGATCTTCGATGGCGCCTTTACCGCGACCTGTGATGAAGATGACCTCCTCGATCCCGGAGGCGATGCACTCCTCGACGATGACCTGGATGGCGGGGACATCGACGATGGGCAAAAGCTCTTTGGGGACGGACTTGGTGACAGGCAGCAGCCTTGTACCTAAGCCAGCCACGGGGACGATCGCCTTTCTGACTTGATCACGCATGAGAATCCTTCAATCCAGTGGGCAGGGGTGGCGACCCGAGCGCGCGGCGCGCCTCATGCGAGCGCAGAGGGCGCCGATGGCGCGCAGAGACAGGGCCTGCGTCGCAGCGGTGAAGCACTGTATAGCGTATCCCTGATGATTAGAAGTGGCGAGCGACAGGGGTGAGCCCATTTGGCGATCGCGTGAGCGCGGCCGCGGAGCTTGGGCGTGGTGGCGCCCTGTTTTTTGTTTCCCAAACTTAGGGCGGCGTCTTATAAGAAGCGCTGTGCATCTGCGCGCAGCGCCGCATCATAGGCGCCCTTCGTCAGCTCATGACGCCACCTCTTGACGCGCCCCACGCGAACGCACCATGAAAGAGATCCTGATCGCCTGTGGTGACGTCGAGCTGCTCAAGCAGCTCGTCGCTGATCTGCCCGCCGATCACTACAAGCCCATCGCGACCAAGCGCGGCGCGGGGATCGCGGCCAAGATCGCGGCCCGCCAGCTGCCGCTGGCGATCATCCACGAGGCGCTCGAAGACGGCGCGTCCCAGACGCTGGTCAGCGAGCTGCGCGCCTCAAGCCCGCACACCGCCATCTTGTGGTTGAGCCAGGGGCCGCCCGCGCCCGACGCGCCCGGCGACCGCGCGCTGCAGTACCCGCTGCCAGGGCCTGTGCTGCGCCACGCGCTCAGCCGCTTGGCCCCAGCCGCCGCTCAAGGCCAGGACATGGCCCAGTGGCGCGCCTTCTATGATGAGGTCAAGGCCCGTCACGGGGCGCTGCCTACCCAAGACTACTACACCATCCTCGGCGTGCCGCGTCAGGCCCCCCACCACATCCTGGTGAGCGCCTTTGATCAGCTCAGCTTGCGCTTTCACCCCGATCGCTACCAGCAGCATCGCCATGAGCGCTGGGGCGAGGCCGTGTGGCAAGAGGTCAACGCCGTCTATAAGGTCATGACCGAGGCCTACAGCGTGGTGACCGATCGGCGCATGGCCCCGCTCTATGAGCGCGCCTTGGCTGAGGGGGCCTTGCGGCTTGACCCCGAGGCCAGCGCGCGCCGCGACAGCGGGCCGAGGTCGCTGGAGGAGCTGAGCCAGAACGCCAACGCCAAGAAGTACCTCAAGCTGGCTCAGGTCAGCCTCGCTAGCCAGGATCTGCCCGGCGCCATCCAACATTTGCAGTTCGCGCTGAGCATGGAGCCCGGCAACAGCGCGATCCAGGCCAAGCTCGACGCGCTGCGTCGCGGCTAGCCGCCGCCTCCACACACAGGACCGGGTGGCCCGCGCGCCTGCTCCTCAACCGCTGCGCGCCCCTCGCCAACACCCCGCGCTCTGCGCGGGCGCGCGCGGGCGCATCGCCCGAGCCTGCGCATGTCAGAAGACAAGAAAAAGTCCGACCTCATCCCGCGCCTCATCACCGCCATCGTGGCGGTGCCGCTGCTGCTGGGCATCATCCTCAAGGCGCCCGCCTGGGCCTTCTTCTTGCTCATCTTGGTCGCAGGCGCCATCGCCACCTGGGAGTACTGCGGCATCTGCTACGGCACCCAGCAGCGCCCCGCTCAGGCGCTGGCCTCGCTGTGCAGCGGCGGCCTCATCGCCATCATGTATTTGTGGCCGCAGCACTTGTTGTGGGGCATCACGGGCAGCGCCATCGCGCTGTTCTTGCTCATGCTGTTCGCCTACAAAGATCAGGCCCAAGCGGCCATCCAGCTCAACGCCAGCGCCTTTGGCGTGCTCTATGGCGGCGTCATGCTCGGCTGCCTCGCGCTCATGCGCCAGGTCGGCGCAGACGGCGGCCCATACTGGGTCATCATCGCGCTGGCCATCATCTGGGGCTCGGACACAGGCGCTTATTTTGCGGGCCGCGCCTTCGGAAAGCGCAAGCTGTATCCGGCGGTCAGCCCCAAGAAGTCGGTCGAGGGCGCCATCGGCGGCCTCATCTCAAGCGTCCTGTTCTGCTTTGGGTTTAACGCGCTGTTCCACGCGCTCGACCCCCAAGCCTGGCACCTGCTTGAGCCGTGGCAGATCTTCGCGCTGGCGATCCCGGGCAACATCCTCGGCCAGCTCGGCGACCTGTGTGAGAGCTTGGTCAAGCGCGCGCATGGCGTCAAAGACAGCGGCACGATCATCTATGGCCACGGCGGCATGCTCGATCGCGTGGACGCGCTGATCTTGGCCTCCCCTTGGTTCTACTTCTTCGTCGCGAACCTGTCGGGTAAGTCTCCTCTTGGCTGAGGCGCGCCCTCGGGAAACACGCGCGCTGTGCGCGCTGTTATCTTCCCGGCGCGCCACCTGTTCGGCTCCACGCGCCCTATACACACCGAGATCGGGATGAGCTTCCTCTACTTCGTCATCATGATCGGCGCCCTCGTGTTCTTTCACGAGCTTGGCCACTTCGTCGTCGCCAAGCTGTGCGGCGTCAAGGTGCTGCGCTTCTCGATCGGCTTTGGGCCTCGCATCGTGGGGTTTACGCGCGGTGAGACGGAGTATGTCATCGGCATGCTGCCCTTGGGCGGCTATGTGCTGATGCTCGGCCATGACTTCGCCGACTTAGAGAACGTCACCCCCGAGGATCGCGGCCGCGCGCTGATGGCCAAGCCCATCTGGCAGCGCTCGCTGGTGGTCTTGGCAGGCCCCGTGTTCAACCTCATCCTGCCCGCTGTGATCTACTTCATCTTTGGCCTGACGCAGACCGTCGCCGCGCCCGCGCTCATCGGGGAGGTCTTCGATGACACCCCCGCGCAGAGCGTCGGGCTTCGCCCCGGTGACACCATCACCGCCATTGATGGCGAGCCCGTGCGCTACTGGCACGAGATGCTCGGCATCATCTCCCCCGCCCACGACAAGCCCCTGCCGCTGACCTATGAGCGCGACGGCCAGTCACACACCGTCACCATCACGCCCGAGAAGAAGACCAGCACCGACTCGCTGGGCCTCAACGTGCGCACCTATGGCATGATCGGGATTCACCTGGGCGCTTACGGCGCGACCCTGGCCATCGATCGCGCCGACTCCCCCGCCCAGGCCGCAGGCCTGCGCAGCTTTGACAGGATCGTGGCCGTCAACGGCGCCCCCATCAAGCGCTACGATGAGCTGGAGGCGCGCGTGCGCGCGAGCAAGGGCGCGCCGCTTGAGCTTGTGGCCATGCGCCCCGAGCCCGCGCGCGCCGACTTCGGCACCTTCTACAGCCAGCAGCCGCTCACCGTCTCGGTCACCCCCATCCAGCGCGACGGTGAGCTGACCATCGGCACCACCCGCGCCGAGATGGTGTTGTCTGAGATCTCACCCGACAGCCCCGCCGCGCGCGCTGGCTTGCAGGTCGGCGATCGCGTCATCTCGCTCAATGGCAAGGGCTTCAGCTCGTGGGGCATGCTCGTTGGCCGCATCCACAATCAGATCAATGAGGCCATCCTCGCGCGCCCCAAGGATGATCCTGCGCCCCTTTTGATCCCCTTTGAGGTCGTCGTCATCCGCCAGGGTGAGCCTGTGACGCTCACGCTCACGCCCAACGTGCAGCGCCTCGACAGCAAGGCCCAGCCCGATGGCTACAAGATCGACATCGGCTGGGGTCACGTCGCGCACCTCATCATGCCCGAGGAGATCCCCTTCCCGCTGGGCCAGCGCCTGATGTGGTCCGCCTCCAACAGCGTCACCGAGACCGCGGGCTACGTGAAGATGATGTTCATGGCGCTGGTGCGCATGGCGCAAGGTCGCGTCGGGATGGAGTCGGTGGGTGGCCCCATCCTCATCGGTGAGCTGGCCGCCAAGGCCGGTGAGGCCGGCATCGAGCCCTTCCTCAAGATGATGGCGCTCATCAGCATCAACCTCGCCGTCTTCAACCTGCTGCCCATCCCCGTGCTCGACGGTGGACAGCTCACGCTGTTCGCCATGGAGGCCGTCAAGCGCGGCCCGTTGAGCTTCCGCGT
Organism: uncultured Bradymonadales bacterium; assembly: GCA_964468515.1. Taxonomy (GTDB): domain Bacteria; phylum Myxococcota_A; class Bradymonadia; order Bradymonadales; family Bradymonadaceae; genus CAYXWB01. The sequence goes on from CAYXWB010000179.1 coordinate 10,566, forward strand.
GCGCCAGATCGCCGCCTATGTCGGCTTCGCGCTCATCGTCATGATCATGATCCTCGCCTTCAAGAACGACCTGGAGCGCAACTGGGACAGGATCGTCGACTTCGTCTCAGGGAGCTGAACCGCCCATGTCCGACGCACCGCTCATCCTCGCGCTCGACACCTCCAGCGTGATCCAATCGCTCGCCATCATCCAAGGCGATCAGGCGCTGGCCACGTCGTCGCGCCGCGCCCGCGCTGACCACGGCGCGGTGCTGCTCACCGCGCTCGACCAGCTCTTACAAGAGCAAGAACTGACCTGTCAGGACTTAGACCTCATCGTCGCGGGGCTTGGCCCCGGCGGCTTCACGGGGCTTCGCGTGGGGCTGGCCACCGCCAAGGGGCTCGCCAGCGCGCTGGGGCTGCCGCTCATCGGCGTGGACTCGCTCGCCAGCATGGCCTACCGCCTCGCCATGACCACCGGCCTGCCCACCTGGTCCGCCATCGACGCGCGCCGTCGTGAGGTCTACGCGGG
>CAYXWB010000180.1:0-2821 GCA_964468515.1 uncultured Bradymonadales bacterium
CTGACGTCAGTCTATCATTTTGGATCCGTTCGGATCATCACTTTTTTGGAGGCCTCGTGCGTGAGCCGCCAAGCGGGGCGAGCATGACGCTCTGACCTACCCTCTGATCCTCGACACGGATCGCGCCGCTGTCCACCAAAACTGAGCCCGGCCAGTGCGCGCGCCACGCGCTGTCATCGCGAATCCCGGCGAGCCCACACCATGGTGTGCGCTGATGCACGGGCAGCGCACACCCCGGGTCAAGCCGCCTGGCCCACTCCCACGCCTGCGCCGCGCCGATCGTGTAATAGCCCCCCACTGGCACCACCAGCGCGTCAGGTCGTCGCAGCGCCGCCACAAGCTCGGGGGTGGGACTCTGGCCCACGTCTGACAGGTGGACCACGCGCAGCCCCTGCGCCTCAATCACGAGCGCGTCCACCATGCCGCCGCGTCGCCGCCCCTCATACTCATCATGCGCGAGCGTGTGGCGCGTGATATGAAAGGGGCCAGCGCGGCCTGCCTCGATCAGCCGCGCGCGGCCTTTAAGCCCCGCCACCGCGCAGTGATCTGCGTGCTGGTGTGAGCAGACCACCCAGTCGACAGGCGCCGTGATCGGCGCATAGCGCATCAGACCGCCGAAGCCGCCCGGTTCATAAGGGTCGATGAGCAAGGTCTGCTCATCGACCTCAAGGGCGATCGTGGCGTGTCCATAGAAGCGCAACCACACGGGCTCAGCTCCGGGGGTTGTAGTCGCTCAAGCTCGCGAGCTGCTCGTAGAGCGCGCGCTGCTCATCGCTCAGCGCAGGCGGGTTCTGCAAGCGCAGTGAGACGAGCAGATCGCCGCGCGCGCCGCTCTTGTCCTTGATGAGCCCCTTGCCGCGTAGGCGCATCTTGGCGCCGAGCTTCACCCCGGCGGGCACGCGCAGCTGCACCGTCGCTTCATCCGGCGTGCTGAGCTCCACCTGCGCGCCGAGCGCGTGCTCCCATGGGGTCACGTTGACCTGCGTGTGCAGATCCTGGCCCACCACCTCAAAGCTCGGCGAGGGCTCCACTTGCAGCTTCAGAAGAAGGTCTGCGCCCCCCTCGCCGCGCCCGCTCAGCCGGATCACGCTGCCGTCGCCGCTGCCCGGCGGGATGGCCACATCATAGCTGTGCGGCTGTCCTGCCAGCCTAAAAGAGATCTTCAGCTTCTGGCCGCGATAGAGCTGAGCGAGGGTCACGCGCCACGTCATCTGGGTGGGCTGTGGGGCGCGCCTGCGGCCAGGGCCTGCGCCCATGCCGGGGCTTGTGCCCATGCCACCGCCCATGAACATGCGGAAGAACTCGCTCGCGTCTGCGCCGCCGCCCATGCCTGGGCCGCCACCGCCGCCAAACGCGCCGCCGAACAGGTCATTGATGTTAAACGTCGCGCCCCCTTGGCCGCCCCAGCCCGGCGGCGGGGAGAAGTCTTGCCCGGCCTTCCAGTTCTCGCCGAGTGCGTCGTAGCGCTTGCGCGTCTCAGGGTCTTTGAGGACCTCATAGGCCTCATTGATCTGCTTAAAGCGCGCCTCCGCGCCCGGCGCTTGGTTCATGTCGGGGTGATACTCACGCGCGAGCTTGCGAAAGGCGCGCTTGAGCTCCTCCTGAGAGGCGCTGCGCGCGACCCCGAGCGTCGCGTAATAGTCTTCAAACTTCACAGCCATGCTACCACCTCTTCTTGGCCCTCCCCTCAAGCTCGCCAGCGCGCTTGGGTGCGCCCGCTCAAGGCGTCAGCGCCAAGCGCGCCGCGATGGCGATCGTGGCGCGCGTGAGCGCGTCTAGCTCGTCAGGCAAGCTCGTCGCGACGAGCAGCGCGAGCGGCTCAACGTGGCGCGCGCGCGCCACGATCGTGTCCCCGCGCTTGACCACCACGACGTCACCCTCACGCGAGGCGCGCGCGATGAGCTTGCCATCACCATCGCGCCACACCACCTCACCGCGCGCGTCGCGCTCGGCCTCTCCCCAGATCTGCCCTGCAGGCGCGCTGAGGGTCCAACGCGCCGCCTTGACTCGAAATGTATAGCCCGATGGCGTGATCGCCACCTCCTCACCAGCGGGCGCACGCGTCAGCGCGATCGGCGCGCTCGCCGGGTCGAACGCCTGGATCTGGAGGGTGTCGAGCGCCCCCGCGCCTTGGCCTCGCCAGCGGATGATGCCCAATGGCTTGAGGTGCTGATCGTGGACCTTGACGCGCTGCGCGCGCACGCGCCACTTCCACAGCGCCGCGCCAGCGGCGTCTGTGGCCAGCGCGCGCGCGCCAGAGGCGCGCGTGAGCGCGCCGCCTGGCGCGTGCATCAAGGGGGGCGCGGCCTCGGCGCCCCACATGGGTATACAACCGCTCAGACACACCAAGGCGCCGCTCAAGACGCCCCACCGAGCTGCTGTGTTGCGCCAACGCATGGGCTCACACCATCGCGATCTTGTGATTCTTACAGAGCTGATCGAGCAAGCCGTTGATGAACGAGGGCGTGCCCTTCTCACCATAACGTTTGCCAAGCTCAATACAATCGTTCACCACCGAGATCGGCGCGCTCTTGTTCGCGAGCACCTCCCAAGCGCCGAGCCTCAGGATGTTGCGATCAATGGTGGCCATGCGATCCAAGCGCCAGCGGGGGCTGACGGCTTGGACCTGCGCGTTGAGCTCCTCGCGCAGCTGCCACACGCCCAGCACCCTGGCCTCGACCTGCTCCCACAGCAGCTCGAGCTCCTCATGTAGCTCCAGCAAGGTGGGATAACACCCATAGAGATGATCGCGCGCTGAGTCCGGATCCACCACGTCCATGCCGTAGAGGACCATCAGCGCGATTTGGCGCGTCTTGTGAAG
>CAYXWB010000180.1:2921-10870 GCA_964468515.1 uncultured Bradymonadales bacterium
CCACCACGTCCATGCCGTAGAGGACCATCAGCGCGATTTGGCGCGTCTTGTGAAGCTGCTGCTTCTTGGATAGCTGGCTCATGAACTCTCAGATCGCTGCGAAGAGGTTAGCCATCTCGATGGCGGCCATGGCGCACTCGGCGCCCTTGTTGCCCGCCTTCGAGCCGCTGCGCTCGATGGCTTGATCGAGCGTATCACACGTGATGACGCCGAAGCTCACGGGCACATCATGATCCAGCGCGACGGAGGCCAACCCCTTGGTGGCCTCGGCGGCGATATAGTCAAAGTGGGGGGTCGAGCCGCGGATCAGCACGCCCAAGCCGATGATGGCGTCGACGCCGCCGCGCTTGGCGACGCGCTGGACCACCAGCGGCAGCTCAAAGCTGCCCGGACACTTCACGACCGTGATGTCATCTGGCGAGACGCCGTGGCGCTGCAGCGTGTCAATAGCGCCTGACAGCAGCTTCTCGCCAAAGAAGTCATTCCAGCGGCTCAGCACGATCGCGAACTTCTTGCCCTGCCCGAGCAGGTCTCCTTCGATCACTTTAGGCATCACACTCCTCACAGGTGGACAGGCACGACCACGCTCACAGCGGGATCGACACCTGATCGACGATCTCTAAGCCATAGCCCTCTAAGCCGACAATGCGCTTGGGGCGGTTGGTCAACAGCGCCATCTTGCCCACGCCGACCTCGGCGAGGATCTGTGCCCCGATGCCCAGATCGCGCAGGGCGTCTTGGGGGCGGTTGACCTCGTCCTGGGTGCGACCGCCCGCTTGCACCGCGCGCTGGCGCTTTAAGGCGCGATCGAGCAAGGCGCTGGCGCCCTCATGCGGACGATCTAGGTACACGATCACGCCGCAGCCGCGCGCGCTGATCTCGCGCATCGCGCCCTCCAGCGTGCGCAGCGGCTCATCGGCGTCGCTCAAGCACAGCCCCAGCGCGTCCACGCGGTGCTGCACGCGCACATGGGTCGGCGTCTCAGGCTGCGGTTGCCCGCACACCAGCGCCAAGTGCGTCGAGCCATCCACGCGGCTGCGGAACACCCGCGCGGTCCACCCGCCCGCGTGTTGCGTCGGCCATGGCGAGGTCTCGACCTGCTCCACCAAGCTCTCGCGCTGCAAGCGGTAGTTGATCATGTCGGCCACCGACACGATCAGCAGCCCGTGCTCGCGCCCGAACGCCTCAAGCTCCGGCATGCGCGCCATGGAGCCATCATCGTTCATGATCTCACAGATCACGCCCGCAGGCTGCAGCCCGGCCATGCGCGCCAGATCCACGCTGCCCTCAGTCTGCCCCGTGCGCACCAGCACGCCGCCTGAGCGCGCGCGCAAGGGGAAGATGTGCCCCGGCATCACCACATCGCGCGGCCCCGACTGAGGATCCACCGCGACCTTGATCGTGTGCGCGCGATCGGCCGCCGAGATGCCCGTGCTCACCCCCTCACGCGCCTCAATGCTCACCGTAAACGCGGTGCTGAACGGGCTGGAGTTGTTGGACACCATCAGCGGGATCTGCAGCGCGTCCAAGCGCTCGCCAGTCATCGTCAGGCAGATCAAGCCACGGCCCCACTTGGCCATGAAGTTGATCGCCTCAGGGGTCACGAGGTCTGCGGCCATGCACAGATCACCCTCATTCTCACGATCCTCGTCGTCCACGAGGATCACGATCTCCCCTCGCCCGATCGCCTCGATCGCGCGCTCTACTCGCTGGATCGCCTCATCCATGCTCGCTCCTGTGGGTGTGCGCGCCATGCGCGCGTGCGGCGCTTAGCGCCGCGCGCGCATCCTTGTTTCACAAGAACCCGCTCTCTTCAAGCGTCTGCATGCTGATCGATCCCGGCGCGCGCCCCTGCTGCAAGAACTTGCGCACGTACTTGCCCAGCACGTCCGCCTCCAAGTTCACGCGCCGCCCCACCTCATACGTCAGCAGGTTCGTCTCACCGCTGGTGAACGGGATGATCGCCAAGCTGAAGCGTTCGCCGCGCGTCGCGTTCACCGTCAGGCTCACCCCATCGACCGTGATCGAGCCCTTCTCTAACAGGTACGGCGCGACGGTGTCAGGGGCCTCCACCTCCAGCAGCCACGCGTTGCCGTCTTGGCGGCGGCTGCGCAGCGTGCCGACGCCGTCCACATGGCCCAGCACGAAGTGACCGCCCAAGCGATCGCCCACCGCCAGCGCGCGCTCTAAGTGCAGACGATCGCCTGGGCGGCGCTCGCCAATCGTCGAGCGTGAGAGCGTCTCCAAGCTCGCGTCCACGCTGAACGCGTCAGCCCCGATGCGCTGCGTCACCGTCAGGCAAGCGCCATCCACCGCGACGCTCTCGCCCAAGACGAACGAGGACACGTCCAGCGAGGTCTCAATGATGAGCTCGCCGCCCGCCGCCGTGCGACGCAGCGCGCGCAGCCTGCCACAATCTGCGATCAGCCCCGTAAACATCGCGCCACCTCTCGTCTTAGCCAAAGGGTAAGGGCCAGCGCCGCTGCGCCTGCGGCACGTCGCCCGTGATCAGCACGTCGGCGCCGATGGGCTCCACGCTCACGCGCTCCAAGGTGACCGCCTCGCTCATGCCGAGCGCGCCCAGGCCGCCGAGCGGCCCGGGCGCGTCGGCGCCGCCGATCAGGCGCGGCGCCACAAAGCCATAGACGCGGTCCACCAAGCGCGCGTCCCACAGCGCGCCCGCGAGCTGGCCGCCGCCCTCCACCAGCACGCTCATCAGGCCGCGCGCGGCCAGCGCGCGCAGCATCGCCTCAGGCGCCAAGCGCCCTCGCCCGTCCACCTCGACCTGCTCGATGAGGACGCCGCGCTCGCGCAGCGCCGCCACCCGCGCTGGCGGCGCGTCTGGACCGATGATCACGATCGTCGGCGCCTGACTTGAGCCAGGATCATAGACCTTCGCCCCCAGCGGCGCGTCAAGGCGCGCGTCGAGCACCACGCGGTGCGGATCGCGCCCGCCTGCGCGGCGACAGGTCAGCAGCGGATCATCATGCAGGAGCGTGTTCTTGCCCACCATCACGGCGTCATACACGTCGCGCAGCGCGTGGACGCGCTCGCGCGCAGCCTCACCCGTGATCCACGCTGACTCCCCCGAGCGCGCGGCGATCTTGCCATCAAGCGACATCGCGTGCTTGAGCGACACCCACGGCAGCCCCGTGGTGACGCGCTTAGCGAAGGGGGCGATCAGCGCCTCACAGCGCTCGCGCTCCACGCCGACGATGACCTCCACGCCCGCCGCGCGCAGCAGCGCCACGCCCGCGCCGTTGACGCGCGGGTTGGGATCGAGCGCGCCGATCACCACGCGCCCAAGCCCCGCGTTTAAGATAGCCTCGGTGCAAGGCGGCGTGCGCCCGTGCGTGCAGCACGGCTCCAGAGTCACATAGAGCGTCGCGCCCTCGGCGCGAGCGTTGAGCTTGCGCAGCGCGTCGATCTCGGCGTGCGCTTGGCCCGCGCGCGCGTGAAACCCCTGGGCGAGGATAGCATCATCACGCGTGATGATGCAGCCCACGGGCGGGTTAGGTCGTGTGCGACCGCTCGCGCTCGCCGCGAGCGTGAGCGCCTGGCGCATCAGCTGTGACGCGCGCCCCCCCGCCCTGTCAGCCTCACCTGTCATCTCGCTCACATCCTCAGCATCGCTCACGCACCCTCACCGCCGCCCGAGCCCGACGCGCCCAAGCCGCGCAGCTCCTCTAAGAACTGCTCAATGTCGCTGAACGCCTTGTAGACGCTCGCGAAGCGCAAGTACGCGACCGGATCAAGCTCGCGCAGCTCCTCGGTCACGCTGGAGCCGACCCAATCGCTCGACACCTCGCGCTCGCCAAGCTCCAACAAGCGCGCCTCGACGCGATCGACCACCTCATCAAGCTGGGCTGCGGAGATGGGGCGCTTGCTGCAGGCGAGCTGGAGGCCGTGCAGGATCTTGAGCCTGTCGTAGTCTTCGCGGCTGCCGTCGCCCTTAATGATGCGCGGGAACACCTCTTCGAGGCGCTCATAGGTCGTAAATCGACGCGCGCAGGCGCCGCACTCGCGACGGCGCCGGATCACATCGCCGCCTTGGGTAGCGCGCGAGTCGACGACACGATCTTCTTGATGACCACAGAACGGACAGCGCATCGCTCAGCGGCCCTCCTGGCGCAGCGCTTCAAGCAGCTGGACGCGACGCGCGTGGCGCCCGTCATGGCCAGGCTCAAAGGGCGTCGCGAGGAACGCCTCGACGCACTCTTGGGCGGCCAAGCCGCCTGAGATGCGGGCGCCCAAGCACAGCACGTTGGCGTCATTGTGCTGGCGCGCCAAGCGCGCCTGCAGCGCCATGGTGGCGATCGTCGCGCGCACGCCGGGCAGCTTGTTCGCAGAGATCGCCATGCCGATGCCGCTGCCACAGATCAAGATCCCGTGGCGCGCCTCACCGCGGATGATCTTGCGCCCCACCATCAGGGCGAAGTCCGGGTAGTCCACCGCCACGGTCGCGTCGCTGGGGCCCAGATCGAGCACACTGGCGCGGCGACGCAGCCAGTCCACGAGCTCCGCTTTGAGGGCCACCCCCGCATGATCAGCGGCGATCACCACGTCCACGCGCTGATCGGCGGTGGCGGCGCTGTCGATCGGCTCGGAGACCTCCGACAGGTTGCCCGGGCTCCCCTCGCGCAGCTGCTCCACGAGCGCGACGAGATCGCCGACGCTGCGGATCTGCTCAAGCTGCGAGTCAGGCGTCTCACCGAGCGAGAAGTGCTGCTCGATGCGCATGACGAGGGTGACGATGTCCAGGGAGCTCGCGCCCAGGTCATCGAGGAAGTGGTCCGTGAGCTGGACCTCGCGACTGGGCTGCTCCAGCACCTCGCTGACCAGCCTGAGCACCTCGGCACGGGTCGAAGACATCGCCTCACCTGGGGACTGGGGGGATGACGCACAGCGGTCCTAAAATGCGAGAAGGCTCACGCAGGCCGGGCGAGCGCCCGAGGCCTCCATGAGCCATCTCGCGGTGTGGTCAGACCACACGCACAAGCGCGCGATGAGGGCACCTGAGGTTAAACCTCATGCCCTCATCAAGCGATCAGTACTCCCAGACCTCGATGATCTGCTCGCCGCCGTAGTGCCCACACTCCATGCACACGCGGTGCGGGAGCTTGGGCGCCATGCAGTTGGAGCACTTCTGCAGCGAGGGGGCCTTGAGGTTCGAGTTCGCCGCGCGACGTGAGCGCTTGGCCGCCTTGGACTTGCGCTTCTTGGGGACCGCCATGATTCTCTCCTTTCATCGACTTTAAGGGCCACATCACGGGCGCCTCGCGGCGCGACATGATGCAGCTATTTAGTTGGAATCGCCCTGTTTCTTCAGCTCCATCAGCTTCGCCCAGCGCAGATCGACGCGACCCGACTCGTTGTCTTTGATCGCCTCAACACCGATATTACGCTCATACGCCGCGTCACACTCAGCCAACATCCCGATCCCCTCACAGTTGGGATAGGACGGCAGCTCAAGCATCAGCGACTCACGCACGTACGGCCGAAGATCTAGCTCCTCACCTTCATAGTAGGTGACGCCAAGATCCTCCTCGCTCAGCTCCGTCTCCTCTTGACCCTCATACCGCGTGGCATACTGCGGCTTGGGCACGAGCAGGTACTCCAGCTCGGCCGACACCGCCACCTCGCGCGTCTCTAAGCAGCGCCCACAGGTGAACATCAACGTCGTGTTGACGTCACCAGACACCCGGATCGAGGTCCCGATACGCTGCAAGCGCACCTTGCCCTCAACGCTCGCCCCAGGCGCCAATGAGAACTCGTCCAGCTGCGCGAAGATCCTCTCCAGATCGTCGGCCGTTGGCGCGAGCTGGATCACCAGCGAGCTGTGGGTGGGGATGTCTTGGATCGTGATGTCCACCGGAGGATGCCTCGTCGTCGTGCGGCTTGCGCCGCCTTGATGGTCTCTGAGCGCTTCAAGAGGCTGTTTAATCCAGCGCGAACGCGCCGGGCCAAACAGGCGTCGCAACTTAGCCCCGCCCCCACGCCATGTCAACTGCCGCGTGAGCCTCTTTGGCGATGTTGCCGCGCGGCGCGCCCAGCGCGTTCGCACAAGCGCCCATGCTCTGTTCGTTGTATCATGCACGCGGCGCTGATTATTCTCATCGACCCACACGTCGAACGCGCTGTTGAGTCGCCAGCGCCCGCCAGGAGCCGCCATGCCCACCGCTCGCCACATGCTCGCCACCCTCGCCATCGCCAGCACCTTGCTGCTGTCAGGCTGCCTTGATGGCCTCAACGCCCCGCAAGAGCGCGTCGTGGAGGGCAGCTATGACACCGCGACACGTTATAATATGACCACGCTCGCGGGCGCGCTCAGCGGGGTTCAATCCTGGGAGCAGCCCCGCCTCGCGCTGCGCCAGAGCATCATCGCCGCCTTCGGCGCCCGCTATGGCAGCTCGATCGCGAACATCATCAACACCACCTATGGCGGCTGGATCACCGACGAGATCGCCGCCTTCTTGGCGCAAGCGGCGCCCGCGTGGCTGACCAACCTGCCGTCCGCGGTCAGCGTCGTCGACGCGCAGCTGGCCATGGTCGACGTGCAGACCTCGCTGCTGCTCGCCCACGACATCAACAACCCTGGCAGCTACACCGCCACGCAGCTGTGGCGCGGGATCACCGTCTTTCGTGACCCTGCCTGTCGCCAGCGCGGCGGACTCAACTGCCCCCAGATCAGCGTCTCGCTTGAGGAGCTGCTCGACGCAGAATATCCGCTCGATCTGGTCAACGCCTCCTTCGTGGCCACCCCCCAAGGCGCGGCGAGCTTGGCGATGAGCGCCAACACCATCCGCTTTAACTATGGCCGCCTCGCGCTCTACCTCATGACCAACCTCGTGCTGCCCGATGAGCCAGGCGCTGGCCTGCGGCTGCGCGACGTGGTCTTGGCCGCCATCAACTGTCGCGGCCTCGCTGGCCGCTTGGCTGGCCCTGACAACGTCTTGGGCTGGACCATCGCGGGCGTGGAGGTCGGCCTGTCGCTCAACGACCTCATCGGCACCTGCCAAGAAGGCGTCTTTGGCATGATCAATGACTTCGTCGATCAGTTCAACGTGCCGCTGAGCATGGAGCTTGGCGGCCTCATCGGCCTCGTGGACAGTGACCGCGACGGCACCATCGACCAGCTCACCTCGGGCGACATCGCCGGCACGCTCCAGACCACCACCCTCGCAGGCCAAGCCAAAGAGGGGCCCGTCTCAGGTGTCATGACAGGCTTTCGCGTCGGTGATGTGACCGACCTCGGCGCGCCGCTCGATGACCTCAACTCGCAGCAGGACTCCCCATGACCCTCACACCGCGTCACCTCCTGTTGGCCTGCGCCCTGCTCGCCATCACCACCGTGGTGGCCGCTTGCGCCGCCCCCACCGTCAAGCTCAAGCAAGCCAAGCTCAACCAGATCACCACCCGCGGGCTTGACCTTGGCGTCAACCTCGCCGTCACCAACCCCAACACCTACGCCATGCCGCTGCGCAAGCTCGACTGGAACCTCGACCTGTTCAAGAGCCCGTTCACCAACGGCGCCATCAACCTCAACAACCAGATCGCCGCGCAGCGCACCACCCCGGTCGCCATTAACGTGCCCGCGCTGTTCTCGCGCGCCGCCATCGGCATCCAGCGCGTCGCGCAAGGCCAGCAGATCCCCTGGGGCTTTGGCGGCAAGTGCACCTTCCAGACCCAGCTCGGCCCGGTCAGCGTCCAGTTCGCCGATCAGGGCGTCTGGCCCAACCCCTTGCGCGGGATGCGCATCCCCGGCTTCTCCGATGCGAGCGCATTGCCACCGCTCGATGACGCGCCGATCGCGCCGCCTCAACCTCTCACCATCCAGATCGCTATCGCGCCGCCCGCTGCGCCCTGAGCGCAGGCGCTGCGCTCTGAGCGCGAGGCGCGCCGGGCCGCGAGCGGCCCGGCGCGCCTCGCGCGTTTTTCTTGCAACCCAC
>CAYXWB010000181.1:0-2854 GCA_964468515.1 uncultured Bradymonadales bacterium
GATCAGGCGCTGTTTGATGGCGAGCTGGAGAGCGCGCTGGGGATGCTGGCGACGTTTCGGGAGGTGTATGGGCCGCATCCGGAGCTGGTGGCGCGGGCGCTGGACTGCCTGCTGGCCGACCCGAACGCGACGCACCTGGCGGAGGCCGCGTCGCTCTTGCGCGAGCTAGAGCGCGATGATCCGGAGGCGCTGATCGTGAAGCAGGTGGCGCCGGTGCTCGCGCAGCTGCAGCGTCAGCCCACTGCGCGCGTGATCGAAGCGTATGACGCGCTGGCCCAGGCGCTGCGTCAGCGCAATGAGCTGGATGATTGGGTGCTGTGTGAGCTGACCAGCTCGCAGCTTGAGAGCGACATCGCGCCGGATCAGGCCGCAGCGCGCTTGCGCGAGCTGCTGAAGCTCGCGCCGCGCAACCAGCAAGCGCTGGAGCGGCTGCTGGCTCTGCTCGATGCGTCGGGCGACTGGGATGGCGTGGAGGAGATCCTCAAGCGGCTCACGGGGGTGTACACCGAGCGCGAGGCGCTCAAGGTGACGTCGCTGCGCTTGGCGCATCATCTGCTGGAGCGTCGCGGTCAGGTGGCCGAGGCGCGGCTGTATTTGGAGCGGGTGCTGCGCCTAGATCCGACGCAGCTTGAGGCGCTGGACACGCTGGGCCACAGCTACACGCTGAGCGAGGAGCCCTTGCGCGCGGTGAAGGCGTATGGCGCTGCGGCGCGCGCCGCACAGGCGGCCAGTGACACGCGCCGCGCAGCCGCGCTGCATGCGCGGGTGGCGAGGATCTGGGAGGTGTCGCTGGAGAACACCGCCGAGGCGCTGCTGAGCTGTCGTCGCGCGCTGCATCTGCTGGGGCCGCCGTCACAGACGCCGGATCTTGAAGGATGGCGCGAGCGGCTGAGCGTGATGCGACACGCGGCCTCGCTGTGCGAGGCGCGCGAGCGCTGGGACGAGGCGCTCGCCCAGTGGACCGACGCTTCGGCGCTCGCAGAGCGCGTCGTGGAGCACACGGCGAAGCCGCCTGAGCCGCGCCAAGCGGAGCGCGGCGCGCTGGCGGGCCTGGACGCGCTCGACACGCCGCGCGAGCAAGCGCCGCCGGATGAAGACCTCGACGCCTTGCGCCAGATCCACGAGCGGTTGGCGCAGCTCTACACGCGCCGCGCTCGGCCTGATGCGGCGGCGCCGCACTGGCGGCGCGTGCTGGCGCTGGCGCCGGAGGCGGTGGAGGCAGCGGAGCAGCTTGAGCAGCATTATCGTGCGAGCGGTCGCCCTGAGGCGCTGATCCAGTTCTACCGCGATCGTCAAGCGCAGGTGACGCATGATGACGCGCGGGTGACGTTGGCGCTGAAGCTCGCGACGGTGTACGAGGCGCTGCACATGATCGAGGACGCGCAGACGCAGCTGCAAGAGGCGCTGCGTTTGAGCCCGACGCATGATGGGGCGCGGGCGCGCTTGGTAGAGCTTTTGCGCACGCACGGTCGCTATGAGACGCTGCGCGATGCGCTGGCGGCCTTGCTGCTGCGTGTGCGCGATCGGCAGACGCGACGCGAGCTTTTGATGACGCAAGCGGAGCTGCTGCTGACGCGTCTGGATCAGCCGCGCCAAGCGGCGCGGGCTTACTTTGAGGCGCTGGATCTGCGCCCTGCGGATCGCGACGCGCTGATGGGGGCGAGGCGCGCGCTGGACACGATCGTGTCGCGCGAGGGAGCGTCGGCGCCCGCGCCGGTCGGCCCTGGCGAGGCGTCTAGGCTTTTGGAGCGCGTGCTGTTGAAGCTCGCGGAGGTGTCGCCCGACGTGGCGGAGCAGCGCGACCTGCTGGGTCATGTGGCGGCGCTGGCGAAGGGGCGCGGTGACGAGGAGGCGGCGCGTGAGGCGACGCGGCGCGCGCAGCGCTTGGGCGATGCGCCCAGCAGCGCGCGCGTGGATGATCGGCTCGACGCGCTGCTCGCGAACGCACCTCAGGCGCCAGCGCCTGAGGTGGCCATCCTTGACGTGCAGCTCCAAGCGGCCGCGCCGAGCGCGGCCCAACGCGCGCGCTTTGGGGCGCGCTATTTGAAGCCGCTGGCGACCGAGGGCGACGCGGACGCAAGCGCGGTGACAGTGACCACGCCGGCGCTGAAGCCGCAGGCTGAGCTTGGCACGTTTCGCGCGCAGATGCAGGACGTCTGGCGCCAGCCTAGCTCCATCAAGGCCCCTGAGGCGGAGTCCTCGCTGAGCAAGCTGATGGGGGATCGTGCTGGGACGCGCCCGAAGCTGAAGCTGCCGACGCTGGGAGAGGATGAGGACGACGCGCGCACGCGCGAGCTGTCGGTGCCGATCCTCGACGCAGCGCTCACGGAGGCGATCGATGAGGCGTGGGACACGCTGGCCGCGCTGGCCAAGATCGACAGCGCGCGTCAGGCCAACTCCCCTGAGGAGCTGGTGTTGGCCATCTCGGAGGCGCTGGCGTATGCGCGCGAGGACATCGGCGCGCTGTCACGCCAGCAGATCTTGGCGTTGAGCCGCGAGATCGGCGAGGTGATGTACTACGAGCTGGAGGACGCGCGTGGGGCGCGGGCGTATCTGGAGCGTGTGCGCGGGGAGGATCCTGAGGGGCTAGGTGCGGAGTCGAGCCTGCTCAACGCGCTTGAGGCGATCTATGAGGAGGAGGGGGAGGTCGAGCAGCGGCTGACGCTCTTGCGCGGGCGCCAAGCGCGCGCGTCGAGCAAGGACATGCAGATGACCTTCCGGCTCTTAATCGCGCAGCTGCTGTGGGATGAGCGTCGCGATCGCGCGGCGGCAGAAGCGGAGCTTGAGGGGATCTTGGCCGAAGATCCTCGCCAGGAGGCGGCGCACCGGCTGATGGCGCAGATCGCGCGCGAGG
>CAYXWB010000181.1:2954-10803 GCA_964468515.1 uncultured Bradymonadales bacterium
GAAGATCCTCGCCAGGAGGCGGCGCACCGGCTGATGGCGCAGATCGCGCGCGAGGAGGGCGACCACGCGCGCGCGGCGCATCACTATGAGCAGGTGCTGCGCGATCGGGTGGGCGGCCTAGACGAGGTCGAGCTTGAGCGCGACTTAGCGGATCTGTATCTGCATCAGCTGCAGCAGCCCGAGCGCGCGATGCGCCATTATGAGGGGGTGCTGAAGGCGGCGCCAGCCGATGCGCACGCGCTGGAGGGGATCAAACAGTGCCAAGCGGCGCGCAAGGACTGGACGGGCTATCTGGACAGCTTGGGGCGCGAGCTGGGGCTCTTGATGGGGCAGCAGCAGGGGGTGGCGCTGCGTCAGCCTGGGCGCTGGGACGCGCAGCAGGTGTCGATGCCGCTGCGCACAGCCGCGAGCCAGATCGTGAGCGACGCGGCCAAGATCGCGCAAGATCAGCTGGCGGATCTGCCGCTAGCGCGGGCGCTGTGGGGGCAGGCATATCAGCTTTGGCCGGATCAAGTCGAGGCGCTGGAGCGGCGCCTGACCTTGGACCGACAGCTCGACGCGTATGAAGATCTGGCGCACGATCTGGAGGCGTATGCCGAGTTCTTGCTCGACGCGCAGGCGCGCTTTGAGGCGCTGGTGGAGGCCGCCGAGGTGACGGAGCAGAAGCTGCAAGATCCGGAGCGAGCGCGACAGCTGCTTGCCGAGGCGATCGCCAGCGCGCAAGATGCGTCGGAGCCCATTCAAGGGCTCGATCAGGTGCGACGTAAGCTGCAACAGCTCCAGCAAGCGTGATGGATTTTAAGGCGCAGCGCGCGCTGTGAGCGCTGGACCTGTCCTCTCAAGAGCCCTCGCGTGCCGCGCGCGCTGGGGCGCTGATGATGTCCCCTTGAAGCAACGGAATGGTCTTATGGTTGTGAGCAATGAGCACAGGAGAGAGCGGGCGCTGGCGACGCTGCTGGTGGCGATGGGCGCGCTGTTGAGCGCGCCAGTCGCGGCGCAAGCGCAGGCGCTGCCCGAGGTGCAGCTGCCCAAGCTGCAATTGCAGCGCTTTCGCCCGGCGCCTGGCCCGGCGGACTTCATCAACGTCTACGGCTCGCCAGTGCCCAAGCACCTGGAGTGGGACTTTGGGGCGTACTTGGACTTCGCAGATGATCCGTTGAACATCGCGACGGCGGGCATCGGCGGCTCCGCGCTGGATCGCTCCACGGTGGATGAGCAGCTGACGCTGAGCCTGATCGCGAACATCGGCTTGGGGGATC
This sequence comes from uncultured Bradymonadales bacterium, assembly GCA_964468515.1. Taxonomy (GTDB): domain Bacteria; phylum Myxococcota_A; class Bradymonadia; order Bradymonadales; family Bradymonadaceae; genus CAYXWB01. The sequence continues at coordinate 4,214 of CAYXWB010000181.1, forward strand.
AGTTTGAGGTGGGCCTGCTGTGGCCGATCACGCTCTTTCAGACCTCGGATGAGCTGCAGCCGATCTTGCTCAATGATCCGAGCTTCAGCACGAGCAACTTGCAGCGCACAGCGCTCAATGATCCGCGCATCACGGGCAAGTGGCGCATCGTGGAGCTGGCTGAGCATGGCTACGGCTTGGCGCTTGTCAGCGCGCTGTATCTGCCGCTTGCCAACCAGAACGCGTTGACCAGCGATGGTGGCGTGGGCGCAGAGCTGCTGATGGCGGCTGACGCGTTCCTGTACAAAGGCGTGCGCGGCGGCGCGAACGCGGGCTTTCGCTATAGGCCGAGCCGCCGCGAGCTGCGCGGCAACGTCATCGGCAATGAGATCATCTGGGGCTTGGCGGCGAGCATCCCGATGTTCATGGAGAAGCTCGACGCCTTGGTAGAGCTGGACGGCGCGGTGAGCGTGGCCACGCGGCCTGACAACCAGAGCTGCTGTCGCGAGGGCGAGGTCTATGTGGGCACGCGCGCGGCGCTGCGCTATCGGGTGCGGCCTGAGTGGTCGCTCACGGGCGGCGTCGGCGCGGGCGCCACGGAGGGCATCGGCGCGCCTGACTACCGCGTCTTCTTGGGGCTGACGGGGCACTGGGTCACAGGCGGCGATTGGGGCTATGACTTCGACAATGATGGCATCTATGGCTCACGCGATCTGTGCCCGGATGAGCCCGAAGACTTCGACGGGTTCGAGGATGATGACGGCTGCCCCGATCCTGACAACGACGGCGATGGTGTGGTCGATGCGCTGGACAAGTGCCCGAACACGCCGCCAGGGGTGGCGGTGAAGGATGACGGCTGCCCCGATGATGACCTTGACGGCGACGGCATCCCCAATGACCTCGACAAGTGTCCCGAAGATCCCGAAGACTTCGACGGGTTCGAGGATGGTGATGGCTGCCCCGATCCTGACAACGACGGCGACGGCATCCCAGACAGCGTGGATCTGTGCCCCAACGAGCCTGAGACGTTCAACGGCTTTGAGGATGAGGACGGCTGCCCTGACAACCCGAACGAGAAGGTCGTGATCAGCAAGAACAAGCTGATCATCACGGAGCCCGTGTACTTCGCGGTGAACAAGGAGCAGATCTTGTCGCGCAGCTTCCCGATCCTGCAAGACGTGGCGCGCGTGCTCAAGGAGAACCCGCAGATCAAGCTGGTGCGCATTGAGGGCCACACCGATGATCGAGGCCGCGATCAGTACAACCTCGATCTGAGCAAGCGGCGCGCGGAGAGCGTGCGGACCTACCTGATCAAGCAAGGGATCGTGCGCGATCGACTGCAGGCCGTGGGTTATGGCAAGGTCATGCCGATCGCGGACAATGAGACCGAGGAGGGGCGCGCCAAGAACCGCCGCGTTGAGTTCACCATCGTCGAGCAGGACTGAGCCGTGCGAGCCCAAGCCAAGGGCGCGCCCCGGCGCGCGGCGCTCGCCGGGGCGCTGACGCTCGCTCTCACCGCCTGCAGCGATGGCGAGCGTCGCATGACGCTCCACCCTACCCCGGCGCCCACAGGCGGCGCGATCAGCGCGCTGATCGCCGCGCCGACGACGGGCGCGCCGCTGGCGTTCGGGCGTGAGGCGATCTTTCGGCGCGCGGGCAGCCGCTGGCAGCCCTCGCGTCCGCGCTGGCCCGATGAGCTGCTCGCGGCGGCGACGCCGCCGCTTGACGCGCTGGCGCGCGCGGGTCAGCGCACCAACATGCCACGCGCGACGCAGCTCACCAGCGCCCACGGCATGCTCTGGCTCTTGGCCTCGCGCCAAGCGCAGCCGACGACGCTCTGGGTCAGCGCCGATGAGGGCTTGAGCTGGCGCACCGAGCCGCTGCCCGACGCGGACATGACCACCGAGGACGCGCTCTGGCGGCTGCACAGCACCGCCGACGCGCTGGTGCTGCTGCACGATCATCAGGGTTGGCGCCGCGCGAGCGCGACAGGGCGCTGGGAGTCGATGGGGTTGGAGGAGATCACGGCCGAGGAGCGTCGGCGCGGGCCGCTGCCCACGGTGCTGCGACATCACCTGCCGAGCGCCCCAACGCGCGATTACGAGCTGATCACGGCGCTGTCCGATCAGCTCATGATCTTTCGTCGCGAGGCGCGCGATCCGAAGCTGCGCATGGTGAGCGCGCTGCCCACGGTCGATCGGGCCGTGCTGGCCGCCCCTGCGGGGGAGCCGCTCTACCTGTTAGCGCCAGACACGATCTATCTGGGGCGCGAGCGCGGCGAGCAGTGGGAAGCGGTAGGCCCCACGCTCGCGCCACGCGAGCGTCTTGAGGTCGCCTTAGCGGCGCCCACCTCGTCATCCCTGGAGACGCACGCGCTGCTGCTTGGCACCTCAGCGGGGCGCATCCTGCGCAGCGTGGATCAGGGGCAGCGCTGGCGCGAGGTGCGCGCCGAAGATCCCTCCTCGCGGGCGATCACCTCGCTCTTATGGACCACGCATGACACCCCGCTGTGGGCAGGATGTGAGGGCTGCGGGGTGCTGCGCTCCGATGACGTGGGTGAGCGCTGGAGCGAGGACGTGAGCGGGCTGCGCGCGGCGCAGCCGCTGGCGATGGCGAGCAAGGCGGGGCAGCTCATGTTGGGCAGCGACGCAGGCTTGGCCTCGCTGCGAGGCGCGCCTCAGCGCGGCGTGTGGCTGCCACAACATGAGGAGGCGATCACCACGCTGTGGTCCGCACCGACGCAGCTTCTGGCGGGGACGCTCACAGGGGAGCTGCTGCGCTTTGCCCCGAGCGGTGGTGCAGAGCGTTTGGCGTCGCGCAGCGCGTGGCCCAATCAGCGCGCTTACACCTATCACCCCAGCACCCTCACCGCGCACACGCCCCCCGACAGCGCCATCGTGGCGATCGAGCGACGAGGCGACACCATCCGCGCCACGACGCACCGCTTGGGCATGCTCTCGACGCAAGATCAAGGCCAGAGCTGGCGCACGCAGACCGTGCAAGCGCCGCTGCGTGACGCGCTGGCTGGCGCGGAGATCGCCGACGCGCTCGTGAGCGAGAGCGGCGTGCAGCTGATGGTGAGCCGCCCCTTCGCCTCACGCTCCCCTGCCCAGCTGTGGCGCTCGGAGGATGAGGGCCACAGCTGGCACGCGCTGCGCGCGCTTGAGGATGTGCGCGCGGGCCACGTGGTGATGCTGCGCGCCCGCGCACCGCGCGGGCGCGCCGAGGAGCTGCTGCTGGTGCGCGACGGCGTCATCGAGCGCTCCACCGACCAAGGCCTCCACTGGCACATCCTGCCCGGCCCCTGGGTCAACCGCGAAGTGCTCGCCTTTGATCAGCGCCACCCCGACTACGATCTGATGGTGCTGCGCGGGCCGCGCGGCGAGGAGCTGCTGTTCTTAGACCGCGCGACGCTCGCAGTCCAAGGCAAGTATGTGCTGCAATGGGCCCCAGAGGTCCAAGCTCGCCCTGGCGAGATCGCCGAGGTGTTGTTGGTCGGGCGCGTCGTGTTCGTGCGCACGCATCGGGGGCTCTATCACGCGAGCCTGACCTCTCAGAACGACCGCCAGCCTGAGACGATGGCGCTCTGGTTAGGCGCGCTGGTCGCGCTCACGCTCACGATGCTTGGTTATGGCACGATCAAGCTAGGCCAGCGCGCCAAAAGACACACTTAAAACACAAAATAAGCCCAATAAATCACTTACAACACACACAAAATCACACAATAAACATACTTAAAACACACCAAACCTCACCGCGACAGCGCTCCTGCGCGTCATCAGCGCGGGTGCGCTCCCTCGCAAGCCCCCTGTAGCACGACCAAGCCCGCCAAGGGGCCAAGCCTAGCTCAAGCGATGTGGCGTGTTGACGAGGAGGCCCGCACCCACACAACCGCGCGCGCGCGCGCGATGCGTCGCATCAGCTGAGCTGATGCGACGCATCGTCCAAGCGAGCGGGGCGCTGGCGCGCCTCACGCCTAGCTGACGCGGGTGGCGCTGAGACAGCGCCACCCGCGTCAGCGTCAGGGCGCCTCCTCAAACGGGGCGCCACCCTCAATCCAAGCCTCAAAGAGGGCGAGCTGCTGCGCGTCAAAGGCGCCTGTGGGCGGCATGACAGGGGGCTTGGCGCCGCTGATGCGCAGCCACAGCAGGCTCGCTGATGCATCGCCTGGCACGATGAGGGGGGTGCCATCAACGCCCATCACATCCTCAAGCGACGCTTGCACCTGAGCGGGGGTGGCCTCAACGCCACCCTCAATGCTGGGGTTGACGAGCGAGGGCGCGCCGTGGCAGCCCAGCGTGCCGCACTGTGTGGCGATGATCGGCGCCAGCTGCGCGAACGTCACAGCGTCGGGGTTGGGCAGATCCGTGGGCGTGTCGGATCCATGGCTGGGCATATCTGCGCCCGGGGGCGGCTGGCTCATGGGGGTCGTCAACGGCTCTGGCACGCAGCCCAACCCGCTCATCACCAGCAGCACGATCCCAAGCGCTCTCACGACGATCACCATAAAGACACCTCCGTGGCGCGCGGCATATCAAAAAGCCGCGCGCGTCCTCTTGGTGTTATAGGACGCGCGCGGCCTCATTGTCAGCTCTGCATCAACAACTTGACGCCTCAGCGACACTCACCTTCCACACACTTGAGGCTCTGGCCTGCCGGACAGTCGGCCTCCGTAGCGCACATGCGCACGCTGTTGACCCAGCGCAGGTAGGGCACGATGACGCGATCGCCTGTCACAGGCTGCGCGCTGCCGTAGAAGGCGATGCGGTTGACGATCGGGTCGAAGTCAAAGCCGTTGAGCCTGCTGCGTGGCGTGGGCGAGATGACGCCCGCGACGAGGTCCGCGCGCGCGACCTCAATGCTCGGTGAGACGGGGCTGCCGCGCAGGCGCAGCCCGCTGGCCAGGCCCGCGACCGCGTTGGAGATCGTCTCTAGGGTGGCCGTGATGTCGGGCTGACAGATGCTGCCTCCGGCGCCGCCGGTCTTGACCACGATGTCATGGATGGCGCTGGTCTTCTCGGAGGTCGTGCAGGTCGCGTCGCCGGGCAGACCATACAAGCCGAAGATCGGCACGCTCAGCTCAGGGCGCTGCGCGTAGCTGATGAAGGGCTGCGTCGCCGCCTCCAGCTGCGCCTGCTGCATCGCGTTGAGCATGTCACTGGGCAAGAAGTTGAGCAGCTCCTTGAACAGCTCATCCTCCTCATCCGTGATCAAGATGACCACGACCGCGGCGTCGGGGCGCAGCTTGTCAACCTCCGTCTCACTGCGAGGCTGAGCGCGCACCGCCGCCGCCAAGCCCATCGCCAGCGTGAACTCCGAGGCGCTCGTGCTCGCGCTGTTAATGCGCGAGGCGATCTGTGCGGGATCCGTGGTGAAGCCGCCGCCCAAGAGGCGACCGTTGCCGCCGCCGCCAAAGCCACCGCCAAAGGGCAGCGCGCAGGGTGAGGGCGGCGCGAAGATGCCTCCACCGCCTGAGGGGAAGATGTCGCGGAAGTCTTGAGGCAGCGCCATATCGGAGCGGATGTTACTGCACTCCACGCTCGTGACGCCCACGCGCCAGTCGAGGTTGGCGGCGTTGAGCAGCTGCACCAGGGTGGTGGTGAAGCCCGCGAGCTGTGCGCGCTCATCGCTCATGGAGCCGGAGTTATCCACAGACACGATGATGTCCACACGCGGGCGCGTCACGATGTCATAGGAGACGCAGTCGGGCTCGAGCAGCTCAGTGGCGTTGGCGAGCGAGCTGCCACCGACGAGATCATCGGCGAGCCAGCCCGTGTCGAGGGCCTTGTCATCGTAGCGGGTGAGCGGCGTGAAGGCGGCCACCACGACATACTGCGTCGCGCTGCGCGCGACCACTTGATAGAGCATCAGCGTCTCACTGGCCGGATCCGGGGCGACCGCGCCCATCAGCGCGTGCGCCGCGTCGGGGGCGCCCGAGAGCTGACGCAGCACGAGCTCGCGCGCCTGCTCCGGGGCGACGCCCGCGGGCAGCGCGATGACGCCGCCCACGACCGCCTCATGGCTGTCATGGGTGGTGAGCTGGCGGCCCGCCGAGCGGCGCTGCGCGCTCGCATAGTTAGGCAGCTGGCCCACCTGAGCGAACACATGCGCGGCCAGCGTGGCGGCGCTGGTGGTGTTATTGGGCGGGTTGAGCGCGGCCACGAAGCCGACCAGATGATCGGGCGTCGACTCAAAGGTGTGCGCCTGCAGGCCTGGCACCTGGGCGCTGGTCACCACCGCCTGGCTCAGGCGCGGATCGGCGGCCAGCTGATAATCACCCGGCACGCTGGCGATGAGCAGCGGCTGCGTGAGGTTCTGCGTGTCCTCGGGGCGACACTGGCGATACTGCACCTCATCCCCATCGGGCGTCCCATCCCCATCCGTGTCCGCCGCGCACGGATCCGACTCGCCCATGGCGCAGCTCGGGTCATAGGCGCGGTTGGCGCAGCTGCCGAGCTGGCCGTCTTGATCGCTGTCCTCAATGCCATCAGGGATGCCGTCGCCATCCGTGTCGGGGTTGAGCGGATCGAGGCAGACATGCCCATGCTCGATCCCATCAGGGATGCCGTCCTCATCGGAGTCGGGCAGCAGCGGGTTTAAGCCAGCCATCA
>CAYXWB010000182.1:0-10791 GCA_964468515.1 uncultured Bradymonadales bacterium
CTAGGCGCGCCTTCAGCGCGCTCAGCTCGGCTGAGGTTGGGCTTGAGGCCGTGGTTGCTTCTGCTGGGGGGGCAGCTTCTCAGCCAAGAGGATCATGCGGGGGCTCGCGGCGCCGAGGAAGCGCGCGCGATGGTGCATCGCGCCGCTGACCTCCAGGATGCGGAAGCCGGCGTTGGCCATCAGGTTCGACAGCTCATGGAGGGTGTAGAGGCGAATGAAGCTGTTCTGCTCCAGCGGCGGCGTGCCATCCTCGTAGATGAAGCTGCGCTTGGTGTGGAGGAAGCTCTGAGCATAGTCAAAGTCGACCTCCTCCAAGAAGATGCAGTCTTGGCCCTCCCACCAGGAGCGCGCGGGCATCTCCGCGACGACGTAGTCGCGGTTGACGACATCGATCAGCAAGCGGCCGCCGACCTTGAGGGCGCGCCAGATGCCTTGCAAGACTTTGAAGTTGGTGAGGTCATCAAAGTAGCCAAACGAGGTCTGCCACATGTAGCAGCCATCGAAGGCGTCGACGAAGTTGAGGTTGCGCATGTCCCCGTGCAAAAACTTGGCGCCGAGGCCATGACGCTGCGCGCCCGTGACAGCGCGGGTGAGCATGGGCATGGCGAGGTCGAGGCCGACCAGCTCATAGTTGCGCTGGGACATCAGCAGCGCGTGGCGGCCGAAGCCGCAGGCGAGGTCGAAGATGCGGGCGCCCGGCTGGAGCGACAGGGAGCGCTCGATGAAGTCGACCTCACGCTCGGTGACGGTGTCGATGTTCTCGGAGAGGGTGCGAAAGAACTCATCCGAGAAGATCTCTTTGAACCAGACCTCGCGCGCGGCGCGGCCGCGTGTCATAGGGGCAGCGGCGGGCTTCTTGTTCGACTCATCGAGCAGTTCTTGCACCAAGCCGTCGAGGCCATCTTGGGGGCCAGGCCCTGCGGCCTGCATGATGGCCTCGTAGGTGACCTGCTTGGGCGTGGGGAGCGATGAGAGCTGCTGAGGCCGTGGCTGCGCGCTGGCTTGTTGATGGCGAGGGGGCGCGGCGGCGGCGGACGGCTGTTGCTGTTGTTGAGGGGGCGTCGCGGCGGGCGCTTGAGGTTGAGGCGGAGTGCTCTGGCGCGCCACGGGGGGCTGAGGTTGTGGGGTGATCTGACGCGAGGTCACGGCAGGTGGCGCGATCACAGGGGGTGGCGAGGAGGCGACGGGGGGCACTTCAGGCGAGAGGGGAAGTGCCGCGAGAGACTTCCAGTCTTGCCAGCGCCGGGTGAGGATGCGCGGGGCGCTGACGAGGACATCTGGGGCGAAGCGTTGGTCGTCGAGCAAGGGAGCGCGCGCGAGCAGCTCCAGCTCGATCTGGCGCTCAATCTCGGCGCGGTCGACGGCCTGCAGCTGAATGGTGCGCACGAGTTCTTGGCGATCGTAGCGCGACTCGCTGGGCAGCTCATCGGTGCGCAAGGTGTCCTCATCATGAGGATCGGCGATGGCCTCCTCGCTGACGCGAAACTCGGGCAGGGCCTCGTCGTCGCCAGCGGACGCGGCGGGTTGCTCCACAGCGACAGCGGCGCCGCTCTCAGCGCGTCGCGTGCGACGCCCAAAGATGGCGGCCCCTGGCATCAACGACTCAGGGAGCGCGGCGATGGGCTGTGTGACGCCGACATCCTCCTGGGGTGAGTCGTCGCCAGGGGACGGCACAGGGCGCATGTTGGAGGGAGAGGGAGGAGCGCCGGGCTCCTCAGCGACGTCGGAGAGCGCGTCGAGCGAGGGCAAGGGGAACTCAGGGATAGCGAAGCCGAGGCCGTCGTCCTCTGGAGGCAGAGGCGAGTCATCAGGATCACCATCGATCTCCTCAGTCAGCTCGATGACGTCGCTGTCCTCATCAAGCGTCCTGTTCATCGCGGGCGAGTTATCAGCGGAGTTCGGCACGTTCAGAGGCTCCCGTCAGCGAAAGGCTCGCAGAGAGCGAGCCGGCGTCACCCGCGTGTGACGAGCCAGGAAGTGAGCGGCGATGTGTCCAAGGCGCGCACCGCAGACACACCGGCTATGCAGGAGGTGACCAAGACATCAGGGGGAGTCTAGCGCAGCGAGGAGGGGGTCACAAGCGCGATCGCGGCCACATCGCGCTCAGGCCTCCTCATCATGGAGCGGATCGACCTCACCCTCGGGCGGCTCCACATGCCCGAGCAGCTCGCCCAAGCGCACGACCTGACCTTGGGCCAAGTCAGCGCGAAAGGCGAAGCCCGGATGCGCGATGAGCAAGATCACGGTGGAGCCTAAGTTGAACACCGCCAGCTCCTCGCCGTGCTGGATAGGCGGCGGATCAGCCAGCTCAATGTCGCGGCGCCGATCGCCGCCCTGGTTGCTCTGCAGCTCATCAAAGGCTAGCCCGATGCGCCCGACGCAGGTGGCGCCGACCTTAATGACGGCGACGCGACGCAGGGGAGAGTCGCTCAAGAAGGTGATGAGGCGCTCATTGACGGCGAACAGGCGCTCGACGTGCTTGACGGACAGGGCGTTGACCGGCCACAGGTGCCCGGGGATATAGCTGACGCGCTCAACGGCGCCTTGGGTGGGGCTGTGGATGCGGTGATAATCGCGCGGCGAGAGGTAGATGGTGGCGTAGGAGCCGCCACGAAAGCGCGCGGCCTCACGGGCGCTGTCGAGCAGCTCGATGAGGTTGAACTCTTTGCCCTTGGCCTGGATGAGGGTGTCAGCGACGATGGGGCCAAACTGGGTGAGGCGGCCATCAACGGGGCTGACGAGCGCGTCGGCGCGATCGGCCTCGATGGGGCGTGAGCCAGGCTTGAGGCGACGGGTGAAGAAGTCATTAAGGGAGCGATAGGTGTCTGGGGTGCGCTCAGACTCATCGAGGTTGACGCCGACGAGGCGCGCGAACGAGGTGTTCACGAAGCCGCGCATGTTGGGGTGCAAGCGGAGCTCAGAGACGACCCCAAAGGCGCGACTGACGAGGTTCTTAGGCAAAAGATCGAGGGCCTTCATGGCCGCGCGCTCAACCGCAGGGTGCGTAGGCATCAGGGGTGCTCTCCGTGACGAGGAAGGGGCGCGCCCAGGCGCGCGCTCTTGACTAGACCACGATGGCGGGCATGTCAACGCGTGAGGGCGCGTTGACATGGGGAGGCCAGGTGGCCACAATCGCGGCTTGAAACAAGTGACAGCGATTGAATGTGCCCGAGCGGCGTACAGAATACATCGTGCACGTGAGCGCGTTTTAGTGATGAGACAGACGCGTGAGGCGTCGATGACCAAGCGAGGGAGCGAGGCATGAGCAGCAGGACCGATCTGACAAAGCGAACCGCCACTTATAAAGGGATGGTCGCGCTGGGGAGCGCGGTCTCCACGGTGGTGTTAACCCTCTTGACGCCGTGGCTGCTGTTGGTGGGGCTGCCCTTGACGATGTGGTTCACCTTCCGCTGGCTGCAATACCGGGCCAAGTGGGGGCTGCGGTTTTAAGGGTGAGGGGGTGATGAGGCGGTGAAAACATTGCACGGCAGGCGGCGGGGCTCTATACTCGGCGGCGACATCGACCTAGCGAGCCCCTGATGTCACGCGTGAGCGTGTGACATCTGCGTGCGACAGCGCTCGCGATCCGTCACCCTCAAGCGCCTGCCGGACTTACCGCATGATGAATCGCTACTTCGGACTGCACACCCTGGAGGGCGAGTGGCACGCCCTGTTGCCGCGCTATCTGCTCTTGGCCGATCGGGTTGAGGGCAAGCGCGTCTTGGACATCGGCTGCGGCAGCGGCCTAGGCGCGTCGCTGCTCTTGGAGCTAGGAGCGGCGATGGTCAACGCCATCGATCACCGCCCGGCCGTGCTAGAGCTGGCGCGCATGAAGCACGCCAAGCAGGGGCTGGACTTCCATGTGATGCTCTGGGAGGAGCTGGAGTTTGAGGAGGACACGTTTGATCTGATCCTCTGCATGGACCCCGCCAGCCCGGTGACCGATCCGAACCTCTTGCGGGAGGTGGGGCGCGTGCTCAAGCCCGATGGCGAGTATGTGTGCGCGATCGAGCGCAAGAACGTAGCGGGGCTAGAGAGCGTGTTACCCCGCTATGGCTACACGCACTCTGCGGAGCATGTGGAGCTGTCCGAGCCGGTGTCGCGCGTGCCGCAAGTGGGCGAGCTGTCGCGGCGCTTCGAGCAGGTCACGGCGCTGCACCAGCGGCCCCAGTACAGCTTTATCTTTGAGGGGTTAGGCGAAACCGCGCGGCGCGAGATCGCGGCTGAGGTGGCGCTTGAGAGCGGCGAGGTGGAGCCCGCGCCGCCCGTGGAGGAGGCGGCTGAGGTGACGCCTGAGCCAGCGGTGGTGGAGCGGAGCTTCTGCAGCGACGATGACGCGCTGGCGGCGGTGGAGCTGTGGTTCTGCGGCTCGCAGCAGATGAAGCTGCCGCAACATCGCGAGGTGAGGCTGCCTTATTATAGCATCGTGCAGCGGCTCAGCCAGTCGATCCATGATCTGCAGCAGGCGGCCTCTCCTGGCGAGCATGGGCTGTTCGATGAGATCTTGGAGCGCGGTGAGGACAGCAAGGACACGGGGGAGTTTGAGCAGACGCCGACGGGGGTGTTTCAGCCGCTGAGCGAGCTGGAGGAGGAGACGACGACGCACGTGCGAGAGCGAGCCGTGGGGCAACCAGCGGCTGCGCCGCCTGCGCGCGCGGAGCTTGAGCGCGGTCAGCTTGACGCGCAGCTGAGCGAGCTTGACGCGCTGCATCGTCGGATGAAGGCGGACAGTGAGCGGCTGCTGTTTGAGGCGCGCGCGCTGTTGCAAGAGCGCGATGAGACGCTGCGTCAGGCGGCGAGCTACTTGGGGCGCACAGCGCAGGCGATCGTGGCGCCGCGCCAGCCTGTGCTCGGTGAGCAAGGGGCCTATGAGGCGCGCATCTTGGAGCTAGAGCAGGCGCTGTCCGAGGCGCTGCGCGAGCGTGATGAGGCGCGGCGCGCAGCGCGCGATGAGCAGGCGCCGGTCACGCAAGCCGATGACGCTGGCGAGGATGAGGCTGGCGACGATGAGGCGGGGGCTGAGGGTTGAGCGTGTGGCGAGGGCGACGCGAGGGCGTCGCCGCATGGATGAGGAGCCGATGAAGACCACGACGCGCGTCGCCTTGGCGCTGCTGCCTGTGATGCTGTTCGCCAGTGAGGTCCGCGCGGCGGGCTTTGAGGTGGGAGAGAACACGACGCTGTCGATCGCGCGCGGGGGCACGGGCGCGGTGCTGCGGCGCGATCCGGGGGCGCTCTATTTGAACCCGGCGCTGCTGCCACGCGCGCGCGGTTTGCAGGTGCTGGTGGACGCGAACATCGTGCATCAGCAGGTGACGTTTGAGCGCGATCCGCTGGTGTATCGCACCCGGCTGAGCGAGGAGACCAAGGAGTTTGAGCGCGCTGAGAACCAGGGCGGGCCATTCGTAGCGCCGTTCTTGGCGGCGAGCTGGGACTTGGGCATGGAGGGGTTCGCGCTGGGCGTGGGAGTGTTCGGGCCGAGCGCGTACACGGGGCAATGTTATGGGGAGCGCGATGACAGCGGCGAGTGTCAATCGACGTCGCAGCTGTCCACCCGCTACATGATGTTGGGAACGGATCTGCTGCAGATCTACTTCACGGCGGGCGCGGGGTATGCGTTCAAGGTGGGGGGCGGCGAGCTGAGCTTGGGGCTGAGCGCGATGGCGGCGTACCAGCGGATGAGCTTCACGCTGGTGGCTGATGCGAAGTTCCCGCCGGGCACGCCGTGGGATGAAGATCCTGGCAATGACGCGCTGTTTCGAGCGCGCGAGCTGACCTCATGGCAGCCGACGGGGGTGTTAGGGGTGGCGTGGCGCAAGGAGGGGTTTCACTTAGGCGCATCGTATCGGCCGCCGATCCGGTGGGAGTCGACGGGGCGCGCGGAGGTGACGCTGCCATCGAACTTGAGCGGGAGCTTCCCGGACGCGCGCTTGACGGACGATGGGATGACGCTGCGCACCTCACAAGCGGGCACGCTGCGCGTGGGCGCGGGGTGGACGCAGGGGGTGCATCCCGGCTTCATGGCGCGGCCTCGGCTGGAGCTTGAGGCGAACGTGGTCTATGAGGACTGGTCACGGGTGGACATCTTTGAGGTGGAGACGGCGGGCGACATCGCGATCGGGGAGGGGTTGGAGCCGATCCCGCTGCGCACGATCCGGCAACAAAAGCAGTGGCAGGACACGGCGAGCTTGCGTCTTGGCGGGAGCTACGGGATCGTACCTTGGCTGACGGGGCATGTGGGCGCGATGTTAGAGACGAGCACGCAGCCAGTGGCGTATACGAACGCAGACTTTATCGCGTGGCAGCGGCGCGCGGCGAGCGTGGGCGGCACATTTCATGTGACGCCTTGGCTCGATGTTGAGGTCGGCTATATGTTCTTGGGCTCGCCCTCGCGCGAGGTGCGAGACGGGCGAGTGAATCAGTCAATCCCCTTGAGCGCGTGCACAGGTCCAAGCTATGACGATCCTGCCTGCGGCGAGCCAGGCCGCGCGCCTGGTAGCCCGCAGAATGAGGGGCGCTGGACGACGATGACGCAGATGGGCAGCGTCGGCCTGACGCTTCATCTGGATTGAGCGAGTGAGCGCGCGAACCACCACAGCAGCTGACATCTCCAAGGCGCAGACGACCGTGACGAGCAAGAAGCCTAACCCGTTCCCCGGAGGCCTGCTGGTCTTGAGCCCCAAGGGCTCGATCATTGAGGCTCCGCAGTTCTTCATGGAGGCGCTGCGCCTGGAGGATCAGGATCCGACCTCGATCTATCATCTGTTCGATGACCAGCGCGTCCCGTTCTTGATGTTTGATCGTGTGTTGCGGCGCAACAACGGCATCTTTGAGTTCTACGTCTCGGTGGTAGATGAGTCGGATCGACCGCGTGGGTTTCGCTACTGGTCGGTGTCACCGAACCAGAGCAACAAGCGCCACACGCCGATCACGTTCTACATCGTGGATGAGAGCTCGCTGTTGCAGAGTCAGGAGTGGAAGCGGCGGCGTCTGCGGCGCGACATCCTGAACCATGTGAGGATGTCGCTGTCGCAGTACATCCGCACGCGCCTGACGAGCATTCAGGCGCTGACCGAGGTGGTGCGCGACAACCCCACCAAGGCGCAGGAGGGCAGCGAGCGGCTGTTGGACAACATCGACGAGCTGCTGGACGCGCTGGATGATATGATCGCACACCAGGGCATCGATCAGAGCGAGGAGGCGCCGCGCGTGAGGCTGCGTGACGCCAGCGAGCTGATCGCCAGCTGGGGAGACGCGGTGAAGCAGGTTCACGCGCGCGCGCATGATGTGCCTGACGCGCCGATGCTGCCCACAGACATGTTGGAGATGATCATCCTGCCGCTGGTGCAGAACGCGATGGACGCGAGCTATCCCGATGAGCCCGTGGAGGTGAACATCTGGGACTTGGCCAACGGGTTCGCGCGTGTGGACATCCAAGATCGCGGCGATGGGATGAGCCAGTATGTGCGTGAGCACGCCGAAGATCCGTTCTTCTCGACGAAGCCGGGGCATCTGGGCTTGGGGTTATCGCAGGCGTATGAGGCGTTGCAGAGCGTGGGCGGCCACTGGCGCTTTGAGTCGGAGCCCAAGCGAGGCACGCGCGTGACGGTGCTGTTACCGCTGGATGACTGAGGGGGCGCGCGGTCGCGTCCGATAGCGTGCGCTGAAGCGAGCGAGGGCTCGCGCCGCCTCGGCGCGAGCCCTCGCTCGCTTTGGGGTGCGCGCCACCTCGGACGCGCGAAGCGCTCTAGTTGAGGCGCAGCGGCTGAGGATCAGCGCGCGCGGATCAGCTCAGGACCTCACGCATAGAGGCCAAGACGCGGTCTTGGTACTTGCGCATGATGGCCTGGGTGAAGCCGACGGTGGTGTCGATGCGCGTGACCACATGCCAGAAGTAGGGGCTGCCTGGGAACGGCGTGGAGATGAAGATGGCCTGCTCGGCGATGAGGACGATGCCATCGGGGAGCATGGGGCGATCGAGCGCGTCCATGGCGTTGTAGACGAGGCGATAGAGGTCGGCGTGGTAGGCATCAGCGGAGTCGGCCAAGGAGGTATCCTCGGCGCAGACGGCGGCCAGCGACATGCCGCTCTGGCCATCAACGACGCTGGCGATGAGGCAGCCGGGGATGTCGTGAGCGGCTTGGCGCAAGACCTCAAAGATGGAGTTCATGGACATGCAGCGTGGCTCCTAAGGGGGCGCGTCAGGTGAGGAGGCTCTCGGCCAAGCGCTGGCCGTAGCGGCGCATGAGGACGATGGCGATGCCGAGGCGGACGTCCTTATGCATGACGGCGATGTGAATGTACGAGGTGCCGTGGAGGCGCCGCATCAGGAAGATCTCCTCACCAAACAGCAGCTGCACTTCTTGGATGGCGTCTTGCTCGTGGAGCGAGCGGACGGTGTTGTTGGCGCTGGCGATGACCTCACGGAAGAAGGCGGAGACGGTGTCACCGTCGTAGCCTTGGGTGTGAGGGCCGTGAGCGAACTCAAGCGCCATGCCGTTGGACTCGGAGAACAGGCCCGTGGTGCGCAGGCCGGTGCACTCGCGGGCGAAGTCTTGCAGGATGGTGCGAAAGGAGCCGTTGGGGACGCTGAAGGCGCCGGAGGCTGCGCGCAGCATGGAGGGGGAGCGATGCACAGACAGGGGGGCGAGCTCGTGGGTGGGGACCTCCTCCATTATGGGAGCGGCGCCATAGAGGGCCTGCTGAGGGCCGCTGTGTCTGGCCTCACGCGCGATGGCGGTGGGCTCGGTGATCTCCCGGCGCGAGAAGGGCTGTTCTTGCTGATTGTGCGCGGCGCGAGGCCAGCCGCTGGGGCTGGAGTCGATGAGGGCCTCACGGGCGCCGAGCAGCAGCTCGCGGGGGCTGGCGATCTGTGTGCTGGCCTCGTCGGCGTCGGGGAGGGAGGCGTGGTCGCGGGGCGCGACGGCTTGGTGGGCGGCGGCGGCGCGATCATGGGCGCCAGAGACGGCTTGATGGGCGCCCGAGCTAGCGTTTTGATGGCCAGACAGGGTGTGATGCTGGCTGGTGGTGGAGGCCGGGGCGCTGACGGGGGCGCTGTCCATGGCGGCGGCCTCGATCTCCTCCAGCTCGGCCTCGGAGAAGAAGGAGGGGACAGCGCCCTCCTCGCTGGGAGGATGAGCGGGCGGCGCGACGGCGTCGACTTCTTGGGTGAGGCGCGGGGGCATGGCGAGGAAGTGTCCGTCGTCGTCGTCCTCAGGGCGCGAGGTGATGTCGCCCAGGGCGCCCTGCTCGTCTGCGCGGCGCACGCCTTCGAGCAGCAGGTCTTGCCAGCCCAGGTGGATGGTGCGCTTGTCGCTCTGGAAGTCGGACTGCATGTAGATGTCGCCGCGCTTGAGCGCGAGCATGTGATAGACGGCGTCGGCGCCGACCAGCTCGTCAAACTCAGCGTGGACGACCTCACCGCGCTCGAACAGGATCTTGCCGCGATGCTCTTTGTGCTTGAGGTGAAGCAAGGTGGTGCGCTTAGCGAGGCAGAGCATCTGGATGATGTCGGTCAGCTCCAGATCAGACAGGACGCCTTGGAAGCCCTCCTTGGCGTCGAGCAGCTCCAGGATCACGTTGCGCAGATCGCTGATGTTGAAGGGTTTCTCAATGTAGTGCGTGATGCCGATGCGCTCGGCGAGGTTCTGAATGCGGTTGGTGCCAAAGGCGGTCATGATGACGACGCGCGCATCGGGGGCGATCTCTTTGGCGCGCAAGATGAGCTGGAAGCCGTCGACCTTGCCTGGCATCTTGATGTCGCAGATCAGCACCTCAATGACGCGCTGCTTGAGGATCTCCAGCGCGGCCTCACCGCTGTGCGCGGTGAGGATCTTGATGTCCTCGCGCTCAGGCAGGAGGTTGTTCTCCAGCGCCCAGAGCAGGTGTTCTTCTTCATCAACGATCAACAGGTGGAACATGATCCCCAGGGGGTGGAGAGGGGGCAAGGCAGGAGGTCATGGCGAGCTGCCATCGCGCGCTGGCGCAGCGCGGATCACATGACAATGCACCCTTATAAACTGTCACCGTCAAGTTTTGAACCCCCAGAGCGCCGACGCAGACCACATAATCAGGAGGGAGGATGAACGCCCCCCTACGACAGCTCATCACGTTGGCGCGCCTGAGCGCGCTGGGGGCGCTGGTGGGGGTGATGTGTGGCTTCGGATCGGCGCTGTTCTTGTGGATGCTGGCCCAGGCGACGGCGTATCGCGAGGGGCACGAGGTGATCGTCTACACGTTGCCGCTGGCGGGCTTAGCGATCGGGTGGCTGTATGAGCGCTATGGTGAGTCGGTGCGCGGGGGCAGCGCGCTGATCCTCGATCGGCTGCGCGAGGGCGGTGAGACGATCCCGTTGAGGATGGCGCCGATGGTGCTCATCGGCACGGTGCTCACGCACCTGTTTGGGGGCAGCGCGGGGCGAGAGGGGACGGCGGTGCAGCTGGGCGCGAGCCTGGCGGACGCGCTGGCGCGCGCGCTCAAGGTGGACGCGCTGACGCGCCACCAGCTCTTAGTCGCGGGCGTGGCAGGCGGCTTCGGGTCGGTGTTTGGGACGCCGATCGCGGGGCTGGTGTTCGCGCTGGAGTTTGGGCGCGTGGGGCGTCAAAGCTACGTCGCGCTGGTGCCTGCGCTGTGGGCGGCTTTGATAGGCGACATGGTGTCACACGCGCTGGGGGCTGTGCACACGCACTACCCCTGCCCTGCGCCGCTGGCGCTGTCACCGCTGCTGTTGGGCAAGTGGGTGTTGTTTGGCGCGGCGATGGCGCTGGCGACGATCGCGTTCATCAGCCTCACGCA
>CAYXWB010000183.1:0-10751 GCA_964468515.1 uncultured Bradymonadales bacterium
GCCGATGCTGTCGGTGAAGGCGGTCAACAGCTTGAGCCACTACACTGATTGGACGATCGGCCACGTCCACGCCGGCGCGCTGGGTTGGAACGGGTTCATGACCTTCGGCATGATCTACTGGCTGGTGCCGCGCCTGTGGCAGACGCAGCTGTACAGCAAGAAGCTCGCGAACGCTCACTTCTGGCTGGGCACGGTCGGGATCGTGCTCTACGTCGTGGCGCTTTGGACCGCTGGCATCACGCAGGGGCTGATGTGGCGCGCCTTTGATGAGACGGGGCGGTTGCAGTACCCGCAGTTCATCGAGACGGTCACGGTCATCTTGCCGATGTACTGGGTGCGCCTGATCGGCGGCTCCATGTTCCTGGTGGGCGTGCTGCTGTCGGCCTACAACATGTGGCGCACCATCCAGACCGCGCCCAAGTCCTTGCCCGATCCGGAGGCGCTGGTGGACACGCCGCTGTGGCGTCAGGAGCGCGCCGCGCGCGGTGAGAGCAAGAACTACGATGACATGTTGTTCAACCTCACCGATCGGGCGCGCGGTGGCTGGCACCGAATCTTGGAGGGGTGGCCCATGACCTTCACGGTGCTCACGATCGGCGCGGTCGCCATCGGCGGCTTGGCGGAGATCGTGCCGCTGATGCTCATCAAGACCAACGTCCCCACCATCTCTACGGTCAAGCCTTACACGCCGCTGGAGCTGGAGGGGCGCGACATCTACATCCGCGAGGGCTGCGTCAACTGTCACTCGCAGATGGTGCGCCCGCTCAAGCATGAGATCGAGCGCTATGGCAAAGAGTACGGCGGCTACTCCAAGCCCGGCGAGGGGGTCTATGACAGGCCGCACCTGTGGGGCTCGAAGCGCACGGGGCCGGATCTGGCGCGCGAGCATGGCAAGCGCTCCAACCTCTGGCATGTGCAGCACATGGAGGCGCCGCGCAGCGTCGTGGAGCAATCCATCATGCCCGCCTACCCGCACCTCCTCACAGACAAGCTCGACTTAAGCGACCTCCAGAAGAAGGTCGACGTGATGGCCATGCTCGGCGTCCCCTACAGCCAGGACGCGCTCAAGCGCGCCCCTGAGCTCGCGCAAGAACAGGCGCTGGAGCTTGCGACGGCCATCGCCGCTGAGGGCGGCCCCGCTGACCTGCAAGATCGCGAGATCGTCGCCTTGGTCGCTTATTTGCAGCGCTTGGGTCGCGACATCAAGGACGTGTCCGAGGATGAGCACCAGCAGCTCATCAACCACAAGCAGATCCTCAGCCAGCACACCCCTTCAGACCGCCCCCACCAAGAGGTTCAGCCATGATGCGTGATGTGATGCAGAGCGCCGGCCTCGTCGGCTTCGCGGAGCTTGGCCTCATCCTGTTCACCTTCGCCTTTGGCCTCGCCGTCGCCCGCGTCATCTGGGGCATGAGCCGCGCCGAGTCTGAGGCCGCGAGCCAGCTCCCCCTCGAAGACTGATCAACCCCTCACGCGCCAGCGCCTCACGCGCTGGCCAGGAGCGCCCCTGCTATGAGCGACTACGAAGACAAGATCCTGGGGGACCACAGCTACGATGGCATCCAAGAGTACGATAACCCGATGCCCGGCTGGTGGAAGGCGCTCTTCTTGGCCACCATCATCTGGTCGGTGATCTACTTCTTTGGCATTCAGCTCGGCGTCTTGCCCCGCTACGACGACGATCTCAAGCAAGAGACCTTGGCCTTAAACAAGGTCCGCACCGCCTACGAGGCCGCGCAGCCGCCCATGGAGATCACCGACGCGGTCCTGCTCGCCGCCTTGGGCGATGAGGCCATGATCGCGCAAGGTCAGAAGGACTATGCCACCTTCTGCGCCGAGTGCCACGCCTCGCGCGGTGAGGGCAAGATCGGCCCTAACCTCACGGACAAGTACTGGCTCTATGGGGCCACGCCGCACGATCTGCTGACCTCGATCCGTGACGGTCGCCCTAACGGGATGCCCGGTTGGGGCAGCGTGCTGTTGCCTCAGCAGCTCGTCTCCATGGTCGCCTACCTTGACACCATGCGCGGTCAAGACCTGCCCGGCAAAGAGCCGCAAGGTGAGCCTGTCGCGCCCGCTGCGCCGGTTGACCCGAGCGTTGCGCCCCTCCCTCAGCCCGCTGAGCCTGTGGCGCAGCCCGCCGATGCGCCTTGAGCCGTCGCGCTGGGCGCCTGTCCGATGCGCCCCGCCCCCGAGGCGGAGCTGGAGCTTGAGCTATGTCAAACAACTCGATCCTTCAATCTCCTGAGGAGATCCTCTCTACCATGCGCATGGATGGCAGCCGCCGCTGGCTCTATCCCGTGCTCAGCCCTGGCCGCTGGCTGCGCAGGCGTAAGCTCGTCGGCTGGGCGCTCATCGCGCTGTTCTTCGGCTTGCCCATCGTGCACGTTGGCGGCAAGCCCGCGATGTTGCTCGACATCGTCCATCGCCAGTTCACCCTCTTTGGCAAGACCTTCTATGCCACGGATACGATGCTGCTGATGCTCTTTGGCATCATCGCGCTGCTGGCGATCGTGCTGCTCTCCGCGCTGCTCGGGCGCGCATGGTGCGGCTGGGCTTGCCCGCAGACGGTCTACTTAGAGTTCATCTTTCGCCCCATCGAGCGCCTGCTCGAAGGCAAGGAGACCGCCCGCAAGCGGCGCGACGCGGGGCCGATGACCGCCGACAAGGCGCTGCGTAAGGGCGTCAAGCACCTGCTCTACCTGCTCATCGCCGCAGCCCTCGCTCACTCCTTCGTCGCCTACTTCGTCGGCTGGGCCGAGCTGCGCCTCTGGATGGTCACCTCCCCGCGCGAGCACTGGCCCTTTTTTGTGATGATGATGATCACCACGGGGCTCGTGTACTTTGACTTCGCTTACTTTCGCGAGCAGATGTGCACCATCGCGTGCCCCTACGCGCGCATCCAGTCGGTGCTGCTTGATCCGCACTCGCTCATCGTGAGCTACGACGCCGCGCGCGGCGAGCCGCGCGGGCGACGCAAGCGCGGCGCTAAGAAGGAGGCGCCGATTGAGGGGGAGGCGCGCCTTGATCTCAACGCGCTTGGCGCGCGCTTGGGCGATTGCATCGACTGCGGCGCGTGCGTGCGCACCTGCCCCACGGGCATTGATATTCGCGACGGCTTGCAGATGGAGTGCATCAACTGCACCCAGTGCATCGACGCGTGCGACGCCATCATGCTCAGCGTTAACAAGCCGATAGGCTTGGTGCGCTATACGAGCGAGCGCGCGCTGGCTGGCGAGCGCACGCGCGCGCTGCGTCCGCGCATCATCTTATATGTGAGCGTGTTGATCATGCTCATCGGCGTGTTCGCGTTCGCTATCTCGGGGAAGAGCGGTCTGGATGTGGCGCTGCTTCGCGCCCCTGGCGCACCGTTTATGGTCCTGCCCGATGGGCAGGTCGCCAACCGCCTGGAGATCCGCGCGCAGAACCGCAGCGCCGCACCTCAGCCCATGCGCCTCGAAGCGCTCGCGCCCCAGGGCGCGACGCTTAAGATCGTCGGCTCGGGTGAGGTCACGCTTGAGCCCGGTCAGCTCCAGCGCGTGCAGGTCTGGATGACCGTCCCCGCTGAGGTGTTTGAGCGCGGGCGCGCTGATGGGCGCGTTCGCGTCAGCGCTGGTCCGCACCTTGCACATGAGGTTGACGTCAAGCTGCTCGGCCCTCACAAGCGCTGAGCCATGTGTCACCGCCCAGGAGCCTCCATGCGCGCTTTTTTTGCCAAGATCCCCGCTCATGTCCGCTACCCGGGCATGATCTTGGGCCTGCTCATCTGCTCCAGCGCCGCGCAGTTCATCTTGCTGCGCATGGCGCTCTCCGGCGATGGCTTACAGGTTGAGCCTGACTATTACAACCGCGCGCTGGGTTGGGAGCAGACGCAGCAGATGCGGGCGCTGGGCTGGCGCGTCGCGGTGCAGGAGGTCATCTCAGGCGACGCCCCTGGCGTCGTCCACGTCAAGGCCAAGATCACAGGCGGTGATGGTGAGCCGCTGGCTGGCGTCAGCGGCACGGTCGAGGGGTTGCGGCCTCATCTGGCCGAGGCGCAGTTCCTGCGTCCGCTGCTGGTCAAGCCATCTTCGCCCGCTGGCGAGGTCACGTTCATCGCGCCGATGCCTGAGCGCGGCCTGTGGGATCTGCGGTTCGTGCTGAGCGCGCCCGGCCACGACGCCATCGAGGTCATCACCCGCTACGATCACGCTGAGGAGGTGGCCGCTCATGAGTGAGCTCGCGCCTGTCACCGCCTCCCCAGGTTGTGCGCACTGCGGCGCGCCCGTCACAGGCGCGTCGTCGTTCTGCTGTCCGGGCTGTGAGACCGTCTATCACATGCTGCGCGCCTCGGGCCTGGATGACTTCTATCGCTATCAGCAGCTCCAAGGCGATAACGCGCGCTGCGACGTCTCACCCGTGGCGACGCCCTCGCCAGCGGGCGCGCTGCGCGCGAGCGCCGACCTGTTGCGCGAGCGCGCGCGCCCGCTGCCGGGCGGCCTGCTCATCGTTGACGCGCTGCTGGAGGGGCTGCACTGCGCGGGCTGCGTCTGGCTCATCGAGCGTTTGCCCGGCGCGGTCGCGGGCGTGCGCGAGGCGCGCGTGGACCTGTCGCGTCAGCGCCTCTCGCTGGCCTGGGACCCCGCCGATGCAGCTGGTCAGGACCCGCTTGAGCGCGCGCTGGCGTGGCTTGAGCGCCACGGCTACCGCGCGCTCGCGCGCGATGGGCGAAGCGCTGGCGAGGCCGCGCAGCGGCCGCTGCTGCGTCGCATGGGCGTGGCGTGGGCGGTCACGGGCAACATCATGCTGCTGGCGTCGGCCCAATATGCTGGCCTCGACTTGAGCGCCGATCCTGCGCTGTTTCACGCCTCGCGCGTCGCCTCACTCCTCTTATCAACCGCCTCGCTGCTCTACGGCGCCGACATCTTCTGGCGTCGCGCGCTCGCTGCGCTCGGCGCGTGGTGGCGCACCCCACAGCGCGGCTGGCCGCGCCTGTCGATCGACGTGCCGCTGAGCTTGGGCGTGTGGATCGGCTGGGTTTACAGCGCGTGGGCGGCGGTGGTGGGGCAGGGCGAGGTGTGGTTTGACTCGCTGGCTATGCTCATCGCGGTGCTGTTGACCGCGCGCTGGGTGCAAGCGCGCGCGACGCGCTCGGCGGCTCAAGCCGCCGAGCGCGTCCTGGCGCTGCTGCCGCAGCTCGCCAATCGCCTCAACGCCGCTGGTGAGGTTGAGATCGTCCCGCTGCGTCAGCTCATCGCGGGCGATCGCGTCGAGGTGCGCGCGGGTGATCTGATCCCCACAGATGGCATCATCTGCCAGGGCCGCAGCAGCCTGCATCGCGGCGTGCTCACGGGTGAGAGTCGCGCTGAGCCCGTGCGCAGCGGTGAGCTGGTCGAGGCCGGCACCACCAACCTCGACGCGCCGCTCATCATCGAGGTCACGCGCGCCGCCGCGCAGTCGCAGGTGGGTGAGCTGCAGCGCTGGATTGAGGACCGCGCGCGCAGGCGCGCGCCGCTGGAGCAGCAGGTCGATCGCCTGGGCGCGGGGTTCGTGCTCGCCATCCTCGCCCTGGCCGCGCTCACTGCCATCATCTGGGGGGTGCTCGACCCGAGCCGCGCGCTCGATCGCGTCATCGCGGTGCTCGTCGTCTCATGCCCCTGCGCGCTGGCGATGGCCACGCCGATGACCTTGGCCGCCGCCATCGGTCGCGGCGCGCGCCAGGGCATCTTCATCAAGCACGATGATGTGATCGAGGCGCTCGATGAGGCCAAGGTCATCGTCCTCGACAAGACCGGCACCTTGACGCTCGGTCAGCTCAGCGTCTTGTCGGTGCGAGGCGACGGCGCGGCGGTGGCGCTCGGCGGCGCGCTGGAGCGTCAGAGCAACCACCCGATCGCGCGCGCCTTGAGCGCGCTAGCTGGCTCCTCGCGCGCCGAGCGCGTCGAGGAGGTCGCAGGGAGCGGCATGCGCGGGGAGGTCGACGGCCATGACGTGGCCGTCGGCGCGCCCGCCTGGATCGCTCAAATCACAGGCGCGCCGCTGGCGCTTGAGGATGGCCCGCACGGCGCCACCCCCGTGCTCGTCGCCGTCGATGGCCAACACGCCGCCACCGTCTGGCTCGGCGACGCCGTGCGCCCCGAGGCGCGCGGCGTGCTCGACGCGTGGCGCGCGCAAGCGCGCCGCGTCGTCCTCATGTCAGGCGATGATGAGCGCGTCGTCGCGCAGGTCGGCGCGGCGCTCGGCTTCGCCCCCGAGGAGCGCTTCGGGCGCGCCACACCTGAGCAGAAGCGCGCGTTCGTCGAGGCGCTGCGCGCTGACGGCGCGCGCGTTGTCATGGTCGGTGATGGCGTCAACGACGCCGCAGCCCTTGAGGCCGCCGACGTCGGCATCGCCATGCAAGGCGGCGCGGGCGTCAACCTCGTCGCCGCCGACATCTTCCTCACCCGCCCGGGTCTGCTGCCGCTGGCCACGCTGACCCAAGGCGCGGCGCAAACTTTGCGCGTGGTGCGACGCAATCTTTTCGCCTCAGGGATGTACAACGCGCTCGCCATCGCGCTCGCCATGCTCGGCCTGATCACACCATTGTGGGCCGCGATCCTCATGCCGATCAGCTCCCTGATGGTCGTGCTGTCGTCGTGGCATGGGGGCTCAAGCGCGCTGGCACAGCCTGTGCAAACCACAGCCCAAACACGATCCTCCGTGGTGAGGATGGAGGCTACCCCATGAGCATCCTCTTTGTGCTCGTCCCGCTGGCGCTGCTGCTCGCCACCCTCTCCGTCGGCGCCTTCTTGTGGGCCGTTCAAGTGGGACAGTTCGATGACCTAGAGACCCCCGCGCTGCGCGCGCTGTTCGACGAGGAGCGCGCCCCCGCGCGTCCCCCTAAAGATGCGTGAGCTTGCTCACCCCAAGCTCCTGATCCGCGCCACAACCTGCTAAGCTCTCGCCGCTTCTGGCAGGGGTGCAGCGCGGGCGCACCCTCTTGGCAGGTTGTGGTGAGCGCGATGCACATGCCAGCTGAGCTGATAACCCATGGCTCCCCTCGCTTGAACGCGCTGGGACCTCTCTTGCTGACGAGGCGCGCGCTCATGTCTGAGATCTTCTTCGATGAGATCAAGGCTTACATCGGCTTCGATGAGTCCGACGCCGTCACCTTGCGCGCCCTCTCACCTCATCTCAAGCCTCACTTCGCTGACATCGTCAACGCCTTCTACACCGCCCTCAACGCCAACCCGCGCTCTCGCCACATCTTTGACGGTGAGGCCCAGATCGAGCGCCTGCGCCGCACCCTCATCGTCTGGCTTGATGGCGTCTTTGGCGGCGTCTATGACGAGCCTTACTTTCAGCAGCGCCTCAACATCGGGCGCGTCCACGTCAACGTTGGACTGCAACCTCACTTCATGTTCGGCGCCATGAACGTCATCCGCCGCGAGCTGCTCACGCGCATCGCCGCCACACACGGCCCCTCCATCCCTGACGCCGCCGCCCTGTGCGCAGCCCAAATGGCCAGCGTCGAGAAGATCCTCGACATCGAGCTGACCATCATGCTCCAGTCCTACTGGGATAACATGATGCGCCTCAAGCTCCAGATCCCCACCGCTCTGGCCACGGGCCTCGCTCACGAGATCCGCAACCCCCTCAACGCCATCAACCTCAACATCACCTTGCTTGAGCGCAGGCTGCGTCAGCTCCCCAGTGACACCGATGAGCTGACCCCCATCCTAGAGGTCATGCGCTCCGAGCTGCGTCGTATCCGTGGCCTCACCAGCGAGATCATGGACTTCGCCAAGCCCGTCGAGATCCGCCCCCGCGTCATCGACGCGCGCGAGCTGCTCGCCCAGTTCACCGCCGCCCACGGCCCCACCCTCGACGTCTCACAGATCGCCCTCAACACTGAGCTCTCTGGCCCCACCACCATGTGGTGCGACGCCGATCGCATGAGCCAGATCCTGCTCAACCTCGTGACCAACGCCGTCGAGGCCATCGGCGAGCGTGGCACCATCACCATCCGCGTCCTCAGCAGCGCTAAAGAGACGCGCCTGGAGATCGAGGACACTGGCGAGGGCATGCCCCCGGGCATGCGCTACCAGATCTTTGACCTGTTCTTCACCACCAAGGCCGCCGGCACTGGCCTCGGCCTGCCCATCGTCCGCAAGATCATCGAGGCCCATGACGGCCTCATCGATCTCTACTCGCGCCCCGGGCATGGGACGCGCTTCACCATCTCACTGCCTCGCCCTGCACACCTCGCCGCGCAGGATGCCCCTCAGGAGGAGCCGTGAGCCCAGGCAAGATCCTCATCGTCGATGACGAGGCCAACGCCCGCCAGACCCTCGCCACCTTGCTCCAAGAAGATGGCTACGAGGTCCGTGAGGCCGCTGACGGCTACAAAGCCCTCGACGTCCTCGAACACTGGCGCCCTGACGTCCTGCTCACCGACCTGCGCATGCCCCTCATGGACGGCCTTGCGCTGATGCGCAAAGCTCGCGAGCGCGATCCCGATCAGGTCTGCGTCGTCATGACCGCCTTCGCCAGCGTTGACACCGCCATTGAGGCCATGAAGGCAGGCGCTCAAGACTACCTCACCAAGCCCCTCAACTTCGACGCCGTGGAGCTGGTCCTCGCCCGCGCCCTGGAGCGCCTGGAGCTTCGCCGCGAGGTCGCGCGCCTGCGCGAGCGCCTCGATCAGCCCGCCCCCAAGCAGCTCCTCGGCACCAGCCCACCCGTCCAGTCCATGCGTCGCCTCATCGAGCAGCTCGCACCCTCGCGCGCCACCGTGCTCATCACTGGTGAGTCTGGCACGGGCAAAGAGATCATCGCTCGACAGATCCACGCCCTGAGCGGGCGAAAGGGCGAGTTTGTGCCGCTGCATTGTGCCGCGCTGCCAGAATCACTGCTCGAAGATGAGCTGTTCGGTCACGACAAGGGCGCCTTCACCGGCGCTGCCTCCTCCCGCAAAGGCCGCTTCGAGGAGGCCCACGGTGGCACGCTGTTCCTCGATGAGATCGGTGAGATCCCACCCGCCATCCAGGTCAAGCTCTTGCGCGTGCTCCAAGAACGCGTCATCACCCGCCTGGGCAGCAACCGCCAAGTCGAACTGGACGTCCGCATCGTCTGCGCCACCAACCGCGACCTGCGCGCTGAGGTCCAACATGGACGCTTCCGCGAAGACCTCTACTATCGCCTCAATGTCTTCCACTTAGAGGCCCCACCGCTGCGACAGCGCCGCAGCGACATCATCGCCCTCGCACACCACTTCATCGCGCGCTCCTGCCGTGACAATGACAAGCGCGTTGACGGCTTCACCCCCGAGGCCCAAGCGATGCTTGAGGCCTACCACTGGCCCGGTAACGTGCGCGAGCTTGAGAACGCGATGGAGCGCGCCGTCATCCTCACCCCCGAGGGCGCTCCCATCACCCCAAGCCAGCTCGCCGATGAGCTGCACGCGCACGCCGCCCCTGCCCTCCACCTCAACGGCGCCTCTGCTCCCCAGCTCCCCCCTCACCTCGCCGCGCCCGGCACCACCCTCGCCGATCTGGAGCGTCACGCCATCCTCACCACCTACGAGGCCAGCGGTGGGAGCACTCTAGAGACCGCACGCGCCCTCGGCGTCAGCCAGCGCAAGATCCAATATCGACTCCAAGATTACCGCGACGCGGGCCTGCTCGCCCCAGAATGAGCCATGGTGTTTCGCATCCTTCACGCGCCACCTCAGCCCGTTGTGCTTAGCTTCGCCTGTGACCTTGTTTTGATGTCTCCTGTTCCTCCATGACGCTTCTAGGAGCTTGTTATGTCTATCATCGTCGCCACCGACCTCTCCGAGTGCTCCGCTCAAGCGCTGCGCGCCGCCGCCGTCCTCGCCGCAGCACAAAACGCGCAGCTCATCGTCGTCCATGTGGTGGAGGAGCTTGACGCTCAGTCCGGCTGGCTCATCCTCGTCGAGACGCCCGCTGAGCTGGAAGCGCAGGTCTTGAGCGAAGCCCGCGTCAAGGTCGAGGCGCTCGTCTCACAGACCCTCGGCGCGCAGGCCGCCTCCGAGGTCGTCATCGTGCTTCGCGTCGGTCACGCCGTCGATGAGCTGCTTGAGGAGGCCGACAAGCGCCTAGCCTCTTGCATCGCCTGTGGCACACAAGGTCACAGTGAGCTGATGGCCGCGCTGCTCGGCAGCACCGCCAATCAGCTCATCCGCGAGTCCCCCATCCCCATCCTCATCGTCCCCGCCACCCAGCACGCCTTCGCCCTGCATCGCATCCTCGCCCCCGTCCACGTCCAAGAAGATCAAGGCTGGCTGCGCACGACCGCCAGCCTCGCACACGCCCACGGCGCGCGCGTCACGCTGCTTCATGCCGTGGGGCTGCCCGTCTCCAGCGTCGATCCGCTGTTCCCCACCATCAACATCCCCGAGAACGTCCACCAGCTGCGCGCCCAACAGCGCGAGGCCATCGATCGCATCGCCACCGCCGCTGGCCTGGATGATGTGGTCGATCAGCGCCTCATCGAGGTCGGTCGCCCCGAAGCCCTCATCGCGGACGCCGCACGACAGGTCAACGCCGACCTCATCTGCATGGGCACCCACAGCCGACGCGGCGTGCGACGCTTCTTCATCGGCAACACCGCTGAGCGCATCCTGCGCGATCTGCCCTGCGCCGTCTACGTCGTGCCCGAGCAGACCTGAGCGACCCGTCGCGCCGCGCGCTTCGCGCGCAGCGCTTGGTTGAGTCGTCGCGCCGCGCGCTTCGCGCGCAGCGCTTGGTTGAGTCGTCGCGCCGCGCGCT
>CAYXWB010000184.1:0-1548 GCA_964468515.1 uncultured Bradymonadales bacterium
CCGCGACCCTCAGCTTGGAAGGCTGATGCTCTACCAACTGAGCTACTCCCGCGCCCTGGACACGATCGCCCCTAAGGGCTCCTGTGCCGAAGACGCTCGCGGTATGGTGGGGGCAGGATTCGAACCTGCGAAGGTGTAACCACCTGATTTACAGTCAGGCCCCTTTAGCCACTCGGGAACCCCACCGCGGAGACGCGTCATATGTCGAACCGGAGAGGTCTGTCAAGCGATTCCACTCAACTTTTCTCTGCGGCCATGCTGGAGAAGGGACTTGAACCCCCAACCGCCTGTTTACAAAACAGGTGCTCTACCTATTGAGCTACACCAGCGATTGCCTCTCTGGTGTGGTCGAGTGTTTTGCCCAGTGGCAAGAACCTCACCAGCGAGGCAGGATGTTTATAGGGTGGGCGTTGGGGTGTCAAGCCGCTTTTTTGCCTTCGACGCTTTTTCACGCCTCGCTCACCCCGTGCTCAACCGCCTCAGCGCGGAGTTCATTCCTCACGAGGCCCATTGTCGCGCGATCTCATACAGCGCGATGGCCGCACAGGCCGCCACGTTCAAGCTCTCGACCCCTGGCGCCATGGGGATCTGGGCCAGAAAATCACTGCGCTCTGCCACCAAGCGGCGCACGCCGCGCTGCTCCGCCCCCAGCACTAGCGCCACGCGCATCTTCAGATCGATCGACCACAGCGGGGCGACCTCCTCGCCAGGGGTCACCTTGGTGGCCACTGCCCAAAAGCCCGCCGCTTGTAGCTCCTCCAGCGCGCGCGTGAGGTTCGTCACCTGCACCACTGGCACCCGCCACGCCTGCCCCGCGCTGGCGCGGATCACCGCGCCTGTGACCTGCGCCGCACGATCTTTGGGGATCATCACCGCCGTCACGCCAAACGCCGCCGCGCTGCGCAAGATCGCGCCTAAGTTGCCCGCGTCTTGGACCTGATCGAGCACCAAGATGCAGGCGTGCGCTTGGCCCTCGCAGGTGCCAAGCACCTCCTCTAAGCCCTTGTAAGGAAAAGCATCTCCCTCTAACACTACCCCTTGATGGTTGACCCCTGCTCCAGCCAGCGTGTCGAGCCGATCTCGTCCCGTCACGCGCACGCGCAAACCCAACGCCTGTGCGCGCTGGATCAGCGCGTCTAGGCGCTCCTCACGTCCCGCTTGCACCCAGAGCTGGCGGGCACGCTCAGGCGCCACCTCTAAGAACTCTTCGACCGGGTGAGCGCCATAGACCACCATCCCTTGCATCGCGTACTCCGAAACGTTTCTTCATGTAAAACAAAGTGTTAACCAAGGCCCCACGCACCCTTCGTGCAGGCTCAGCGCGATCGCCTCGGCGGCCGCGCGCGGCGCGCGCGCCGCATAGATGGGGCGCCCGATGACGAGCCAATCGCTGCCTTGCGCGAGGGCGCGTGCGGGGGACATGACGCGCGACTGATCGTCGCTGGGGGGGGCGTCAACGCTGCGGAGCCCAGGCGTCACCAAGGTGACGTCTGGACCGAACCTCGCGCGCAGCGCGTGGGCCTCGTGTGGCGAGCAGACGAGGCCTTG
>CAYXWB010000184.1:1648-10746 GCA_964468515.1 uncultured Bradymonadales bacterium
GACCGAACCTCGCGCGCAGCGCGTGGGCCTCGTGTGGCGAGCAGACGAGGCCTTGCGACCCCGGGCAGATGGCGAGCGTCGCGAGCTGGTCGACCAGCACAGGCAAGCTTGAGGTGATGCCCAGCGCGGGCGGATCGTTCGGCCGCATGCTGGTGAGGGCGGTGACGACGATCACCTGAGGGCCAGTGAGACCGCGCGTGGCGACGGCCTCTTGGAGCATGGCGGCGCCGCCGCCGAGCGCGTGCGCGGCGATGATGTGACGCCTCGCCAGGGCGAAGCGTGGATCATCGTGCTCGTTCAACGCCACACCCCGGCCTCGCGCAAGATGGCGCAGACGTGATCGGCGATGTCATCGCGGGCGATGAGGCTGGCCTCAGCCTCATCGCGACGCTTGAACTCCACTTGCCCATCAGCCAAGCCGCGCGCGCCGATGGCGACGCGCAGCGGGATGCCGATGAGATCGGCGTCCTTGAACTTGGCGCCTGGGCGCAGGTCGCGATCATCAATGAGCGCCTCGACGCCGAGTGACACGAGCTGCTGGTAGATGGCCTCAGCGGCCTCGACCACAGCGGCGTCTTTGGGCTGCAGTGGCATAACGATCACATGATAGGGGGCGATGGGCAGGGGCAAGCATATGCCGTTGTCGTCGTGGCGCTGCTCAATGGCTGCGGCGAGGATGCGGGTGATGCCGATGCCATAGCAGCCCATCTCAATGGGGTGGAGCTTGCCGTCTTCGCCTTGCAGAGTGGCCTGCATGGCCTGGGAGTATTTGGTGCCGAGGTAGAAGATGTGTCCGACCTCGATGCCGCGGTGCGCTTCGAAGACGCCGCCGCAGCGCCCGCACAGATCGCCAGCCTGAGCCTCGCGCAGATCGGCGACAGCCTGCGGGGTGAAGTCACGCCCTGGGTTCACGTTGCGCAGGTGGGTGTCTTTCTTATTGGCGCCCGCGACAGCGTTGACGAGCTGCATGACCGCAGTGTCAGCGAAGATGGGGAGGTCGGTGGCGAGGGCGACAGGGCCCGCAAAGCCGACGGGCGCGCGGGTGAGCTTGCCGACGAGCTCATCGCTGGCGAGCTCCAGATCAATCAGCGAGACGCCAAGCTCGCGCTCAAGCAGAGGCTTGAGCTTGACCTCATTAACGCCGTGATCGCCGCGCACGAGGACCATGACGGCTTGATCGCCGAGGGCGTAGATGAGCGACTTGATGACCTGCTCGGGGGCGATTTGAAGGAAGGCGCAGACCTCGTCAATGGTGCGGGTCTTGGGCGTGGTGACGGGCGCTAGCGGGAGCAAGTGAGCGGGGTCAACAGGCGCGGCGTCGAGGGCGCGCGTCTCAGCCTTCTCAACGTTCGCCGCATACCCACACGACGGGCAGCTCACGATGCTGTCCTCGCCGGTCGCAGCGAGGACCTGGAACTCGTGCGAGAGATCGCCACCGATGTTGCCGGTGTCGGCCTCCACGGCGCGAAAGTCGAAGCCGAGGCGGGTGAAGATGCGCTGATAGGCGTCGTGCATGAGCTGGTAGCTGCGGCGCGCGGCGTCGGGATCGACGTCAAAGGAGTAGGCGTCCTTCATGACGAACTCGCGCCCGCGCATGAGGCCGAAGCGAGGGCGGACCTCATCGCGGAACTTGGTCTGGAACTGATAGAGGGTGATGGGCAGCTGCTTGTAGCTGGTGACGTCACCACGCACGAGATCGGTGACGACCTCCTCGTGGGTGGGTCCAAGGGCGAACTGAGCGCCCTTACGATCGCGAAAGCGCAGCAGCTCGGCGCCATAGGCGTCCCAGCGACCTGATTCTTGCCAAAGCTCAGCGGGCTGGACGCCGGGCATGAGGATTTCTTGGGCGCCAGCGCGGTCCATCTCCTCGCGCACGACCTGCTCGATCTTTCGGACGCTGCGCCAGCCCAAGGGCAAGAAGGAGTAGATGCCGCGTGCGATCATGCGCACGTAGCCCGCGCGGATGAGGAGCTTGTGGCTGGCGACCTCAGCGTCCGCCGGGTCTTCTTTGCGGGTGGGGATGAACAACGAGGACAGGCGCATACAGACGCACTCCGAGCGTGGCGAGGGAGGGGACAGCGATGGCGCGTCAGCGCGCCGTGGCGAGGGCATCCACTAAGTTCTTGTCTTCATGAGACGAGCTTCATGTTTCACGCGAGCTGACATGCGCCACTTTTGAGGCAAGCGAGGCAGCGTCGCGCGCAGGCCCTATATGGCGCGTGGGGAGAGGGCCTGTCAATCGCGCCGCGCGGGGGGAGGTGAGGAGGTGGTGACGAGGCGATGTGAAGGTGTAGGGCGTGGTTTGCGACCTCGTGACTTGCGTGATATAAGGCGGCGTGCCAGAGAGAACAACACAGCAGACAGCGCCTGTTTCATGAGCGTTGTCTCCCCTCTCCTGAGAGCTCCCTCACCTTGTTGTTGTGGCTCGCGTCCGCGTCTTTATCAGGCGCGACGCCCACAACGCTCAGCCCCGAGCCTGCGCAAGACGATGAATCCTCACCATGGGCGCGCCACGCACGATCTTACGGGCCGCAAGCTGTTCGGCCATTACACCGTCGTCAAGAAGCTCGGCGAGGGCGGCATGGGGGCGGTGTATCAGGCAAGGCAGGATGACATTGAGCAGGAGATCGCGGTCAAGGTGCTGCTGAGCGAGGCGGCCAAGAGCCCTGAGATCGTGCAGCGTTTTTATCGAGAGGCGCGCGTCATCTCGATGCTGACGCACCCGAACATCATCCGCGTGTTCATCTTCGGGCGGATGGATGATGGCTCGCTGTATCTGGCGATGGAGTTCGTGCGAGGGCGCGAGCTACGCGAGGATCTGCGTGGCCGTCCGATGGACGAGCTGACAGCGATCAAGATGATGAAGCAGATGTGTTCGGCGCTGGCCGAGGCGCATGAGCTGGGGATCATCCACCGCGACCTGAAGCCGGACAACGTGCTGCTGACGCAGTTTCGCAATGAGAAGAACTTCGTCAAGATCCTGGACTTTGGCATCGCCAAGCTCAAGGACACGGGCGCCAATGATGCGAAGCTGACGCAAGCGGGGATCGTGTATGGGACGCCCGAGTATCTGTCACCGGAGCAGGCGCAGGCGCTGGAGCTTGATCAGCGCACGGACATCTACAGCTTGGGCGTGATGTTGTTTGAGATGATGACAGGGCGCGTGCCGTTTACGGCGGACAGCCCGGTCAAGATCTTGACCAAGCATGTGTTCGAGCCGACGCCACGGCCTAACGACATCGCCGGGGGCACGATCGCGCCAACGATGGAGCGGATCATCATGAAGGCGATGGCGAAGAAGCCAGAGGAGCGCTTTCAGAACGCGATGGACATGTTTAAGGCGCTGCTGATCCGAGAGCAGGAGATCTTGCAGTCGCGCGGCTTGGGCGCGGACGCCAACTGGGTACCTGGCGGCGAGCTGACGGGGATGTTCCAAGCGGTGACGGCGCCCCCAGGGTTTGGCGCGCCTGCGCAGCAATCGCAGCAGCCGCCGCAGCACTACCAACAGCAGCCGGGGCGAGCGCCGATGGCGACGAGCCAGCTGTCAGAGTCGACCTCAGCGATGAGCGCGACGCCCTCACAGCAGGGCGGTATGGACAGCTCACGCAAGCTGATCATCAGCGTGATCGCGGTGGGCTTGATGACGTTGGTGGCGCTGATCATCGTGATCTTGATCCTCTTGATGAAGAAGTGAGAGGTGGCGCTGGGGGCGCGACGCCGAGGGCGCGCTTGGGCGCGAGAGGAGGTCACTTTGCTGTTTGATCTTGAGAACTTGCAGAAGCACTACGGGACCTTCGAGGCCATCAAGGGGCTGACGCTCAAGGTGGAGCGAGGCAGCGTCGGCTTGCTCGGCCCCAATGGGGCGGGCAAGTCGACCTTGATAAAGACGCTGCTGGGGCTGTTGGACTTCTCGCGCGGTGCGGCGAGCGTGCTGGGGTATCGCTTGCCGGATGAGCAGGAGCGTGTGCGTCAGGCGGTGGGTTATATGCCCGAGAACGACTGCTACCTGCCGTACATGAGCGCGATCGACTATGTGAGCTTCGGGGGACAGCTGGCGGGGATGCCAAGGACGGAGGCGTTTCGGCGCGCCCACGAGGTGCTCTATTATGTGGGGCTGACGGAGGCGCGCTATCGCAAGCTGTCAGGGTTCTCGACGGGAATGAAGCAGCGCGTGAAGCTCGCACAGGCGCTGGTGCATGGCCCGAGCCTCGTGTTCTTGGACGAGCCGACCAACGGGCTTGATCCGAAGGGGCGCGAGGAGATGTTGCAGCTGATCACGGATGTGAAGGCGCGCGGTGTGAACATCGTGCTGTCAACGCACCTCTTGGCCGATGTGGAGCAGGTGTGTGACAGCGTGATCATGATGAACCAAGGTGAGATCGTCTACAGCGGCGGGATCCATGAGGTGAAGCGCGGCGGCGAGTCGGTGATCGAGGTGGACACGAAGGGTCAGAACGCGCAGCTGACGCAGGCGCTGGAGGCGGCGGGGCTGAAGGTGGCGCCATCGGGGCTGCGGCTGAAGGTGAGCGTGCCGGAGGGTGATGCGGGGCGTCAGATCTTGGAGATCGCGGACGCCGCGGGGGTGCAGATCCGCCACTTTATGCCAGGTGAGCTGACGCTGGAGATGGCGTTTTTGGGGTTAATCCACAAGCACAATGAGACGCGCGCAGGCGCGACGACGTGAGGCGCGCCTCACGAGAGGACCACGGCTGAAGTCATGGCCATTCATGATCAGAACTATGTGCGTTATGAGGGGCCGCTGCTGAGGCACAAGGCGGCTGCGGTGATCGCGCGCCAGACGCTGAGCACCTTTTGGAGCTTCACGCGGACCAAGCTGACGGTCCTGCTGATGTGGCTGCCGACGGTGGTCGCGGTGGTGCTGGTGTTCTTAGAGTACTCGATCAACAACAGCGCGATCGGGGCGTTGGCGGGCAAGAGCGCGCCGGGTCCTGGGACGCTCTACTTCTTCATGCAGGTGCACATCTTCGCGGCGGCGATTGTGTTTATGGCGAGCGGGTGTGGTGTGATCGCCGATGATCTGCGCTATCGCACGTTCCAGCTGTACTTCTCGAAGCCGCTGAGGCGCATGGATTATGCGCTGGGCAAATATTTGGGGTTGCTGAGCTTGGGGGCGCTGGTGACAGTGGTGCCCGCGACGTTCGTGGCGGTGCTGCGGCTGGTGTTCTATGCGCGCACGGAGGTGCTGGGGGCAGTGGCGGCGCAGCTGGGCGCGGCGCTTGGGCTGCTGACGTTGGTGACGGCGGTGATGGCGGCGATCGTGATGGGGCTGAGCAGCCTGACCTCACGGGCGGGCTATGTGGTGTTGAGCTGGGTGGGGGTGATGCTGGTGCCGATGCTGGTGACAGCGATCGCGGCGATCGCGACCGAGGGGCAAGACACATCGCAGCTGTGGAGCTTACCTGGCAACGCGCACCTGGGGCTCAAGGCGATGATCGGCGATGAGCCGCTCACGGTGCCTGCGGCGCTACCGTTTGTGATCTTGTTGAGCGCGGGGGGGCTGGGGTTAGGGCTCGTAGCGCGGCGCGTGAGTCGACTTGAGGGGGTGGCATGAGCGCAGCGAGCGAGGCGAAGATGAGCGCGCAGGCAGGGAGCGCGCAGGCTGCTGCGAGCCCGCGCGTGGGTGGTGATCCGGTGGTGATCAGCGCGCGTCGCGTGTCGCTTTGGTATGGCGCGGTGATCGGGGTGAACAACATCTCGCTGGATATCGGCCCAGGGGTGACGGGCTTGCTTGGCCCCAACGGGGCGGGCAAGTCCACGCTGCTCAAGTGTCTGACGGGGCAGCTGAGGCCGAAGACCGGCGCGGTGACGCTGTTTGGCCAGCCGATCTGGCGCAACGCGGGTGTGTTCGCGCGCGTGGGCATGGTGCCTGAGCAGGACGCCTTCTATGAGGAGATGTCCGCGCGTCAGTTCGTGAGCTACCTGACGCAGCTGCAGGGATTCAGTGCGGCTGACGCGCTGAAGCTTGCGGATGAGGCGCTGGAGCGCTTGTCGCTGACGAGCCGACGCGATGATCCGATCAAGTCGTTCTCCAAGGGGATGCGTCAGCGGGTGAAGATCGCGCAGGCGATCGCGCATCAACCAGACGTCTTGTTTATGGATGAGCCGCTGACAGGGACCGATCCGATCGGTCGCCGACACATCATCGAGCTGATCCAAGAGCTAGGCGCGCAGGGCAAGACGGTGGTGGTCTCAAGTCACGTGCTCCACGAGGTGGAGCAGATGACGCAGACGATCTTGATGATCAATCGCGGGCGTCTGATCGCGGATGGCAACGTGTATCACATCCGAGAGATGATCGACGCGCATCCGCACACGATCATGGTGGACTGTGACGCGCCACGCGAGCTGGCGGCGCTGCTGGTCGCGGCGCAAGATGTGGTGTCGGTGACGTTCAATGAGCGCGGCTTCCAGGTGGCGACGCGCGATCCCGACGCGTGCTACACGCGCATCCCGAAGCTCGCGTTGGAGCACAACATCGCGCTGAGGCGGATGACTTCGCCAGATAACAACCTGATGGCCGTGTTCCGCTACTTGGTCAGCTGACCGTTCGAGGAGCCTCGCACATGACCGAGATCGCCGCCATGCCGCGCCAGCTGAGCGCGGGCGCGCTGACGAAGACGCTCTATAGGGCGCAGCTGCGCCAGCTCATCACCGCGCGTAAGACCATCGCGTTGCTGGTGATTCAGCTCTTGCCTGTGGTCGCCGCGAGCATCTATGTGCTGGCGCAAGGGGTGGATGGCCTGACGATGTTCCGCCAGATCATCGAGCGGGTGACCTTCCCATTCTTGATCCCGCTGACGGCGCTGTTTTTTGGCGCGCCCGGGATCGTGGATGAGATGGAGGGGCGCACGCTGACCTACCTGACCTTGCGCCCGCTGCCACGGGCGGCCCTCTATTTGGGCAAGTTGGGGGCGGGGATCACGATGGGGGTGGGGCTGGTGCTGCTCCCGATGATCATCTTATTCTTCGCATGCTTGGCGACCTCGTCGGACCTGAGCGCGACGATCAGCTCGCTGGGGCGGCTGAGCTTGGCAGCGAGCGTGGGGGTGATCACCTACACGAGCCTGTTCGCGCTGTTGGGGGCGACGTTCGCGTCGAGCATGATCGCGAGCATCATCTACTTCGTCATCTTCGAGGTGGTGCTGGCGGCGTTGCCGATGCTGGAGCTACTGAGCGTGCGTTATTACATGCGGACATTAGCGGGGTTCACGTCAGGGGATCGGCTGGGATGGTTGGATCAGATGATCTTAGATCAGCCGCTGGTGTTCCCCTGGTGGGTGGGCCTGCTGGTGACGCTGCTGGTGGGTGGCGCGAGCGTGCTCGCGGGCGCTTACACCTTTCAAGAACGCCAATATCATGTATGAGATGGAGCCCTCCCCGCGCGCTGAGCGCGTGTTCGTGTGCGTCAGCCAGCGCATAGGCGCTGGGGCGCGTCAAAGCCTCAAGACTTGAGCGAGGATGTTATGCATATCGAAGCCCCCCACGCCTCTCCCATTGATTATACGCTCGTCGCCGCTGAGGCCACGGCGCACGAGGCGGACCTGCTCGTGCTGTTCATCACGAGCGAGGCGCTAGAGGCGAGCGATGCGCAGGCGCTGTGTGGCGTCTCGAAGGAGAAGGTCGCGGAGACGCTCTATGCGTTGGCCAAGGCCGAAGGCTTCAAGGGTAAGCCAGGGCAGACGTTCAGCGCGGCGGGGATCTCGGGGTTTAAGGCGCGGCGCGTCTTGCTCGTGGGCGCTGGTGAGCAGGCCAAGCGTGACGAGGGCGCGCTACGGCGCGCGGCAGGGATCGCGGGCCGTCAGGCGGTCGCCAAGCGCGCCACGCGCGTCGCGATCGGGCTTGCGCCTGGCGCAGACGACGCGCAAGCGTTGGCGCAGATCGTCGAGGGCTTTGATCATGGCGCGTACACCTTCACGCGCTACAAGAGCGTCGATGAGGCGCGCTTTGAGGGCGTGCGAGAGGTGGCCTTGTTGAGCGCAGATGGCGCAGGTTTGAGCGACGCGCTCATGCGCTCGTTACAGCTCGCCCATGGCGTCACGCTGGCGCGTGACCTGGTCAACGAGCCGCCCTCTCACCTGACCCCTGATGAGCTCGCCAATCAAGCGCGTCATCTGGGCGCGCGCTATGGGCTAAAGTGCACGATCCTTGATCATCAGGCGCTGCAATCGCGCGGCTTCAACCTCATCATGGCTGTGGGCAAGGGCAGCGCTCATCCGCCGCGCCTGATCCATCTGACCTACACCCCCGAGGGGGAGGTGAAGCACCGCCTCGCGCTGGTGGGCAAGGGGATCACGTTCGACACAGGCGGCTACTCGCTCAAGCCGAGCGCGTCTCAGGTCGCTATGCATTGTGACATGGCAGGTGCCGCCGCAGTGCTCGGCGCGGCTGAGGCGATCGGCGCGCTCAAGCCCGCTGGCGTCGAGGTGCACTTTATCGTGCCCACCGCCGAGAACATGGTGAGCGGGAGCGCGATGTTGGTGCAAGACGTCTACAAGGGCTACGGCGGCCAGACCGTCGAGGTCCTCAACACGGACGCCGAAGGCCGCCTGATCTTGGCCGACGCGCTGGCCTACGCGCAAGAATACTCGCCGGACACCATCATCGACTTGGCGACGCTCACGGGCGCGTGTGTCGTGGCGCTGGGTGATCACACCACGGGGTTGTTCACCGACGATGAGGGGCTCTACGGGCAGCTGACCGACGCCGCAGCCGTCAGCCACGAGGACCTCTGGCGCTTGCCGCTACACGCGAAGCTCGACGCACAGCTCGACTCGCACGTCGCTGACATGAAGAACATTGGTGGTCGCACAGGCGGCGCGATCACCGCCGCGCTGTTCCTCAAGCGCTGGGTGAAGCTCGATCGCTGGGCGCACCTCGACATCGCTGGCCCCGCTTACACGGAGCAGCCAAGCGAAGGCGCGAGCGCAGGCGGGACTGGCGTTGGCGTGGCGACGCTGGTGGCGCTGGCGAGCGCGCTGGCCGAGGGCTGAGCCAGCGACGCAGGCGAGGCGATGGGGTGCCAAGCACCCCACCTAACCCATTGATAAAGTAATGCATCTCCAAAGCGCGACGAGGCG